>CANQPT010000024.1 GCA_947625805.1 uncultured Clostridia bacterium | reverse complement strand
TTTCCTTTGTTTTTACAGGGGCTTTTTCGCTTGTCTTCTTTTGCCTTAACTGCTTTTCAATATTGCATTTCGCTCTTTTCACTATAATTGTGCTATCTGCCTATAAACTGTGCAAAGGTTGGCCAAACCCGCACGGAGTGCGGGTTTGGCCGAAACTTATTCTTCTGTCTGCGCTTCAGCGATGATCTTCTGAGCGTTGGCGGCGGGGACTTCCTCGTAACGTGCAAGCACGGCCGAGTAAGAGCCGCGTCCTTGGGTCATTGCCCGCAGATCGATGGTGTAGTCCATAATCTCCGCCTGGGGCGCTTCAGCATCGATGGTGGTGTAGCCCTTGCGGTTTTCGGTGGGATTCATACCCATCACCCGTCCGCGGCGCTTGGTCATATCGCTCATGATATCGCCCACCATTGCGTCCGGTATGTTGATTTGCATCGCGTACACCGGCTCGAGCAGCACAGGACCTGCCTTGGGCAGACCGTTCTTGTAGGCAAGGATAGCGGCCATCTTAAAGGAGATCTCGTTGGAGTCCACCGGGTGGAAGGATCCGTCGAACAGGTCTGCCGCCAGTCCCACAACCGGGAATCCGGCCAGCACGCCGTGCTGCATTGCCTCGAGCAATCCCTTTTCCACTGCGGGGTAGTAGCCTTTCGGCACGCTGCCGCCGACCACGCTCTGGGTGAAAGTCAGGCCGTCTTCCGCACCGGGGGAGAAGGTGATCTTGACATGACCGTACTGTCCGCTGCCGCCCGATTGCTTTTTGTGTTTGCCCTCTGCCTGTACGCTCTTGCGAATGGTTTCGCGGTAAGCGACCTTGGGCGCGGTCAGATCTGCGCTCACGCCTCCGCGTGCTTTCATGCGGGAGAGGGCCACGTCCAGATGCATATCGCCCATACCGGTGATAATCTGTTGCTTGGTTTGGGGGTTGTTCTCGTATTTGAGGGTCTTGTCCTCGTCGAGCAGCCGTCTGATGGTCTGGGAGATCTTGTCTTCATCTCCCTTGCTCTTGGGAATAACCGCCCGTGCATAGAAAGGTTCCGGGAAGTCGATCTTACTGTATGTAACGTTGCCGCCGACCGACAGAGTGTCGCCGGTTTCCACGGCGTTCAGTTTGGAGGCGACGCCGATATCACCGCAGGCAAGAGAGTCAACCTCGGTTTGCTTTTTGCCGCGAATGGTATAGATATGCGAAAGTTTTTCGGTCTGAGCGTTGGAGGAATTTTTCAGAACCGTGTCGGCTTTGAGCTCGCCCGACATGACCTTGAAGAATGAGAGTTTGCCGTACTGATCGGACTGAGTCTTGAATACAAAGATCGACGGGTCGCCCTCGCGCTCGATGGCGATCTTTCCACCGTCGGCCGAGCGCTCGCTGCCCTTTGCCGTGTGACGCGGGAAAGAGTCTGCTACTACGTTGAGCAACTCTTCCACAGCCCACATCTTGGTGGACGAGCCGCAGATACAGGGAGCGATCTCACCCGAGATGATTCCCCGGTGAATGGCCTCTACCGCCTCGTCGTAGGTAATCTCATCGCCGTTGAAATATTTTTCCATCAACTCGTCGCTGGTCTGTGCGATGGCCTCGAAGAGCATATCGCGGTATTCGGCCGCAGTGCCTTCAAATTCTGCGGGAATCTCGCTCTCGGTGTGTGCGCCCGTCTTGTCGTAGACAAAACTCTTGTTGTTGATTAGATTGAGGAATCCCGTAACCGCCCCGTCCTCCACCATGGGAATGAGCAGGGGACAGATGGACACGCCGAAAGTTTCCTTTAACTGTTGGAATACCTTACCGAAGCGGGCTTCTGGGTCGTCAAACTTATTGATAAAAAACGCCTTGGGCAGACCTGCCATATTCGCCTTATCCCAAGCGATCTCGGTACCGACCTCAACGCCGGCCTTGCCGTCTACCACAATGATGGCCGAATCTGCTACGCGCAGTGCCTGCTGCACCTCGCCCGCAAAGCCGAGATAGCCGGGAGTGTCGAGGACGTTTGCCTTGACGCCTTTCCATTCTACGGGGGCTAAGGCAAGAGAAAGCGTGAATCCGCGCTTGATCTCCTCGGGATCGTAGTCGCATACGGTATTTCCCTCAGGGGTGCTGCCCAGTCGCGCACTTGCTCCGGATAAATACAGCATGGCCTCTGCAAGCGAAGTTTTTCCGCTTCCGCCGTGGCCGATCAGAGCAATGTTTCTGATTTGTTTGGTTTCATAAGTTGCCATGATAATTGATCTCCTCTTTCGAGTAAATTACGCCATATATTTATTATAGTAGAGTCTGGCTTTTTTTTCAAGTCTTTCCATAAGGTTTTTGTCTATCGGGCGTAGAAATTTCGACCGGTTTTTTGTGCATTTTTACGAATTGCATCGCTCTCTTGACAAGAGCGGCATTTCAAACTATAATAATGTAAAGAAACTGTTTCCGAGAGGAAGAATTGACATGAAAAAATATTTGAACTATCTTGCAGGCGTGCTCTGCTGTATTGCAGTCAGCGGTATTTACTACTATGCGGAACTGCCGCCCATCAACATTCATTCCCCGGCTTTCTGGAGTTTTTTTGTGGTAGCCCTTTTGGCCTTTTCTGTTCCGTTCGGGGTCTTTTCGGCCATTCGGATGACGGTCGTGCAGATCCGGGGCAAGGGGCGCGTAAAACCAAAGCTGCCCCTGACCGGCAAGATTTTATTGGGTCTTGCCGCCGTACCGCTCGTGGTCATGATCATCGGGGGCGTTTCTTCCTCCACATTCTTCAACGCCCGGCGCTATGCCTCGATCATTACCGTGCAGGACGCCGTCTTTGAAACCGATATGCCCGAGGTCACCACTGTGACCAATATCGCGCTCATGGACAGCCAGTCGGCACAGATCATGGGCAACCGCACGCTGGGCTCGCTTTCGTCCGTAGTCAGTCAGTACGAGGCAGGGCAGACCTATAATCAGATCAACTATCACGGCACACCGCAAAAGGTGACCAGCCTTGAGTATGTGGACTTTTTCAAATGGTTATCCAACCGTTCAACCGGCATTCCGGGCTATATCATGGTAGACCCGGTGGGCAATTCGGCCGAGTATATCGAACTTGATCGACCGCTGCGCTATGTTGCAAGCGCTTATTTCAACGATAACTTACAGCGCAAACTGCGCTTTGAATACCCCACCAAGATCTTCGGCTCTTACGCTTTTGAGATTGCAGAGGACGGCACCCCCTATTATATCGTGTCCTGCTTATCCGCCCGTGTGGGGCTGTTCGGTGCGATGGACGCCGCCGAGGTCATCGTCTTTGATCCGGCCAGCGGAGAATCCCAACTTTATTCGATCGATCAGACCCCCGAGTGGATCGACGAGGTCTATTCCGGGTATCTTGCCATGCAAAAATACGATTGGTACGGCATGTACGCAGGCGGTTATTTCAACAGTATCATCGGCAACAAGGACTGCAAGCGTACCACAGACGATTTCGGTTATATCACCATTGAAGATGACGTGTGGTATTTTACCGGCGTGACCAGCATTGTCAGCGACGAGTCCAACATCGGATTTTTGATCTCCAACGCGCGCACCGGCGAATATAAATTCTATCCGGTGGTGGGGGCTGAGGAATATTCCGCTATGTCGGCAGCCCAGGGTGAGGTACAGGAAAAGGGATATATCGCTTCTTTCCCGTCGCTTGTCAACATCTCGGGTAAGGCGACCTATATCATGGTGCTCAAAGACGAGGGAGGACTGGTCAAACTGTACGCATTGGTCAATGTGGAAAATTACGGCATTGTCGCCACCGGGCAGACCCAGACCGAGGCCATTTCCGCCTACAAGAAACTGCTCACCAAAAACGGCGTAGAGGCCGCCGGTGAATATGCCGAGGCTTGCATCGAGGTGACCGATGTGCGCATCGTGACCCTGGAGGGCGAGAGCGTGGTCTATCTGACCGCTGCCGACCGAACGCTTTATAAAGCGCCGGTCGCACGGGATGAGTCCCTCTTGCTGATCGCCCCGGGGGATACTCTGGATCTAACCTATTCGGAAACGGATACCGAAAACATCCGAGCGCTCGAACAGTGGAATTTTGCAAAAGTTGAAAAGTAAAAGAGCGGGAGGCCGACGGCCTCCCGTGATTCTTTTCTACAGCCCAAAGCGTTCGATGATTTTGTCGGCGACGTTCTCCGGCGTCAGATCGGTGTTGTCGATTCTCATATAGTTTTCAAACGGCACTTCGCCCTCCCGGCTGACCAGACGGTGTTTGCTTTCTTCTTTTATCAACCGTTCGGAGAAAGCAACGTCCCGTTTGGATGCTTTGTGTTTCATGCGGTTTTCCGTTCTGTTGCGCTGCAGGCGAACCTCCTCGGAGGCGACCAGTTCGACACAATAGATTTGTGCGCCGTTGCGCGTGAAGAGCCCGGCTACGCCTTGAATGTAATCCCAATCCGATGGCATATCGAACGCCCAGATATAGGTGAAGATCATTCCCTCGCAATCGCTCTTTACGAACTCCTCAAAAATGACCTGACGCAGCCCATTTACTGCATTTGTGTTGCGTTTGCCGAATATTTCGATGACCGGCTCGATGGTCATGTGGTTGTGGAACAAGCGCAGACCGGTTTTTTTCATCAGTGCCTGTCCAACCGTCATTTTTCCGACCGCGCCGCTGCCGATCAGTAGTACCAATTTCATAATTTTTATAAAGATTTTGAAGGGTATGGGAAACTTTTTCAAAAGTTTCCCATTCTAATCTTAATCAATCTATTTTATCATATCCCGCACGGTTGGCACGACGGCGGCAAGCGCATCGGCGATCTTGCCGGGGTCCTTGCCTCCGCTGGTCGCCGAGTCGGGGCGTCCGCCGCCGGCTCCGCCCGCGATGGGGGAGATGATCTTTAAGATATTGCCCGCGTGCACACCGGCTGTGACCGCGTTCTTTCCGCAGGCGCAGACAAAATTGATCTTACCGTCCAAACAGGTGGACAGCACGATGACCGTATCCGGCCGGCTGCCCTTGACCTGATCGCAGATTTCTCGGGCGGCATTCAATGCAATGCCCTCGGTTTTTTCTGCGATAACATAGAATTCGCCGACCTTGGTGGTGTTTTTGAGCAGTTCCTCAGTTCGTGCCGCCGCCATTTTGGCGTTGAGGCTTTCGATCTGCTTGCGTGCGTCATGCAGGTCGCGCTGCAGCTGGAATACCTTTTTCGGCATCTCGGTCAGATTGCCGAGTTTGAGTTCTTTTGCGGCTTTCCGGATCAACGACTCTTTTTCGGCGCATAACTCAAGCACACCGAGGCCGGTCGTACCCTCGATCCGGCGTGTGCCCGCGGCAACGCCCGACTCGCTGATGATCTTAAAGAGTCCCAGTTTTGCCGTGTTGTCCTGGTGGGTACCGCCGCAGAACTCTGTGGAGAAATCGCCCATCTTGACCACCCGTACGACCGCGCCGTATTTCTCGCCGAACAGGGCGGTCGCGCCCATTTTCTTGGCGCTCTCGATGTCGGTCTCCACAGTCGTGATCGCGTCTCCCGCGAGGATCTCGCGGTTGACCAAAGCCTCGACCGCCTCGATCTCGGCGGGGGTCATGGCCGTAAAGTGCGAGAAGTCAAAACGCACGCGCTTGTCGTCCACATAGGAACCGGCCTGCTCGACGTGGTTGCCCAGCACGGTGCGCAGGGCGGCCTGGAGCAGGTGCGCCGCCGAGTGGTTGCGCCGGATGGCGTTTCTGCGGTCGACGTCGATGGATGCACGCACATGAGCGCCTACCGAGAGAGAGCCGTTTACTACCTCGCCGATATGCAGGTAAATGCCCTCCTGTTTTTTGGTATCCTTGATACAGATGCGTGCCTCGCCCGTGCTGATATAGCCGGTATCGCCCACCTGTCCGCCGCTTTCCGCATAGAAAGGCGTGCGGTCGAGAACGACAATGACCTCGCCCTCGCTTGCCGTGTCGATCGGCGCGTTTGCCACGGGATCGATCAAGGCGACGATTTCGGCCTCGCATTCGTTCTCGGTATAGCCGCAGAATTCGGTTTTCCGATCCTTGTCGAGAAAATCAAAACTGTCCGCACTCCATGCGAAGTCGCCCAGCGCACTGCGCGCGCTTCTCGCACGCTCTTTCTGCTCGTCCATGAGCGCCCGGAATCCGTCCTCGTCCACACCCAGACCGTGCTCTGCCGCGATCTCACGGGTGAGGTCAAGCGGGAAACCGAAAGTGTCGTTGAGTTTGAAAATCTCAGCCCCTGCAAGCAATTTGTGTTTGGCGTCCTTGATGCGGGCAATCATCTCCTCTAACTTGGCAAGACCCGAGTCGATGGTGATGGCAAACCGCTCTTCTTCCAGGCGCACGATCTTCATGATATAGTCGAGCTTTTCGGTCAGTTCAGGGTAAGCGTCGGCGTTTTCGGCCGCAACTACCCGGCAGATGTCGGCAAGGAATGGCTCAGTGATGCCCAAAAGCCGTCCGTGACGCGCCGCACGGCGCAGCAGCCGGCGCAGCACGTAGCCGCGTCCCTCGTTTGAGGGAATGACTCCGTCGCATACCAAAAACGTCGTACTGCGGATATGGTCGGTCACCACGCGCAGGGAAACGTCCGTTTTGGGATCAGCCCCGTAGGTCACGCCCGCCTTTTCGGAGATGGCGGCCATGATGTTTTTGACCGTGTCCACCTCAAAAAGATTGTTTACACCCTGCATTAAGCAGGCAAGGCGCTCAAGGCCCATGCCGGTGTCGATATTCGGGTGGTCGAGGGGGGTGTAGCCGCCCTTGCCGTCCCCGTCAAACTGGGTGAACACCAGATTCCAGAACTCCATAAACCGGTCGCAGTCGCAGCCGGGCTTGCAGTCGGGACTGCCGCAGCCGAAAGCCTCTCCCCGGTCAAAGTAGATCTCCGAGCAGGGACCGCAGGGCCCGGACCCGATCTCCCAGAAGTTGTCCTCTTTGCCCAGGCGCACGATCTTCTCGGCAGGAATGCCGATCTTGTGATTCCAGATCCGGGCGGCCTGGTCGTCGTTCTCATAAATGGTGACCCAAAGTTTATCCTCAGGCAGTTCCAGACGCTCGGTCACGAACTCCCACGCCCAGGAGATGGCCTCCTCCTTGAAATAATCGCCGAACGAGAAATTGCCGAGCATCTCGAAAAAGGTGCCGTGGCGCGCGGTAAGACCCACACGCTCGATGTCCGGGGTGCGGATACATTTCTGACAGGTGGTCATGCGGCGGCGCGGCGGCTCTTCCTCCCCCGTGAAGTATTTCTTGAGGGGCGCCATGCCCGCGTTAATCAACAGCAGGGACTTGTCCCCGATGGGAACCAGCGGAAAACTCTTGTGCCGCAGGTGCTCCTTTTCCTCGTAGAAAGAGAGAAACATCTCCCGCAGATCATTCAAAGAAGTCCATTTCATTGCAGTTTCCTCCGAAACGGTAATCGCATAAGTTTGTACTATATTATATAAAATTGTGTAAGTTTTGTCAATAACCGAACCCGAAAAGCCGAACGGACGCTTTATGGTGAATTCACCTCTGGAAAAAAGTTGATTTTTTTCGGGTATCTTATTGACAATTCTATGCCCGTACGATAAAATAAGCATAAGAAAAATGCACGCACTCTCGGAGGATCTTTGCATGAATTTCACACCGACGGTTTTTGAGTACGAAAGAATATACCAAGCACAACCGCTCAAGGGCGTCTGCCTGTTTGGGGGCAACTTTGAGGAGCGTGACTATTCCATGGTCTATTGCGGCGCTTATTTTCATAATCTTTACCGTCTTGAGCCCAAAGGCGACGGTTTTGTGGGCGTATTGCAGACCGAGTATATTGAGAATATGCTGAATCGCATCTCGGCAAGCGGACGTACGGTGGTTTTGCGCCCTGTGGCCTGCGAGGGCGGGGCAAAACTGGATGAGCATCTGTTTGCTCTGGTCGAGCAGGCGGGCGATATGTATTATAACGGAAACCGGAGTTATCCAAACTGGGACAATCCCACGCTCATCTCCTATTTCCTCGATTTTATCAAACAGTTTGGTGAAGCCTACGACGGAGACCCGCGTATCGCCTGCGTACAACTGGGCCTGTACGGCGAGTACGGCGAGTGGAATTTCTGCGGCGTCAAGGGCGAACATCAGCCGCTGGTGGCCATGTCCTACGCATCGCAGGTCAAGCTGGTCGATCAGTATTGCAGATATTTCAAAAAGACCAAGCTGCAGGCCCGCAATCCCCGCATGGGCGATACCCCCCAAGTATCCGGTCGGCTATCACGACGACAACTTCGTGTTCAATTCCGCCGAGTATCATACCCCCGAGTGGGACAGAATGATCGACGCGGCGACCGTATGCGACGGCGCCAAAGAGGGCGAGTGGTACGAACTGCATCAGTTTGAGGATTTCTTCCGGGAGTATGGTCTCTGGAATTTGTGGGAAACCCAGATGATGGGTGCGGAGATCTCCGGCGTCATGGCTTTCAAAAATCGTGAAGGCGAGTATTTCTTCGGCCCGATGTTTGAGGGTGAGGCGCTGCGTGCGCTGATTTTCTGTACCACCCATTTCCATATGACCTTTTCTCTAGGCTTCCAGCGGGGCGGCGGAGGAGTGCCGAAAAAGGGAACGCCTCAGTATGACAACTTCCGCTATGCGGCGTCGATTTTCGGCTATGATTTTACGCTGGCTGCCGCTGCGCTTGAGGGAAATGATCTGAGCGTCGACGTCAAAAACGTGGGCATTGCGCCTCTTTATTATAATTGGGACGTGGAACTGTCCGTCACCGACGCCGACGGCAGGGAGGTTTGGGTCAAGAAGACTCCGTCTGCTCTATCCGAACTACTCCCCATGCGCAGACAGAAATACACCTTTGATTTGAGCGACGCGGGCCTTTCGGCAGGCGAGTATACCGTGCGTTTCCGGATTGTCAATCCGCTTAAGAGCGACGAGGATAAGCGCTATCCACTGATCATATCGAACAAGAACCGTCAGGGTGAATATGCTGTAGCGGGTACGTTGACGGTAGAATAATTTTTTTGCCAGCAAAATATCGCATTTGATATTTTCTGAAATATAACATAACGAATACAAGGAGGTTGCTTTCCGCGCGGGCGGCAAGCGAAAATGTTATGGACAAAATCAGAGTAGGCTACATCGGCCTCGGCGGACGCGGATACGGTGTCCTCCACGGCGTGCTCAACATGAAAGATGTTGAGGTCGTGGCTGTGTGCGATCTCAAGCAGGATCGTATGGAAAAAGGAAAGAAACTGTGCGAGGATAAGCGCAGCGAGGTCAAGGTCACCGGTACGCTCAATTATCACGAGATCCTTGAGCGGGACGATGTGGACTGCGTGCTGATTCCCACCTCGTGGAATGCACATTATAAGATTGCTATCGACGCGATGGAAGCGGGCAAACCCGCGGCGTTCGAGGTCGGCCCGATCTCCAGCGTACAGGAGGCGTGGGACCTGGTTCGCACGCATGAGCGCACCGGCGTACACTGCATGGCGCTCGAAAACTGCTGCTACGGCAGATACGAACTTGCCATGATCAACATGATCCACAAGGGTGTGTTCGGC
Source organism: uncultured Clostridia bacterium (assembly GCA_947625805.1). Classification (GTDB taxonomy): domain Bacteria; phylum Bacillota; class Clostridia; order Oscillospirales; family CAG-272; genus CAKSEI01. The sequence goes on along the minus strand of CANQPT010000024.1, from coordinate 17,842 downwards.
GAACTGGTTTATGTCGCGGGAGGATATCAGCATGATCTGCGCGGCCTTGCCGACAACTATGCCGGCGGTATGGAGCGCTCCTATCACAACGTTGGCCGTAACGGCGACCTTTACCCGACTCACGAGCTCGGCCCGATGATTACCTATCTCGGCATCAACCGGGGCAACCGGATGCTTTCGCTGACCGCTACCTCCACCAAGGCAAGAGGGCTTTACGATTACATCGATAAGCACGGCGGAAAAGAGCATCCTCTGTACGGTAAGCAGATCAACGAAGGCGATATCACCACCACCGTCATCAAGTGCGCAAACGGTGAGAATATGGTTATGACCCACGACGTCACCCTTCCTCGCGGATATTCCAGAGGCGGCAGAGTGCAGGGTACCAACGGCATCTGGATGGAGGACGGCAACCGCCTGTTTCTTGACGGCATGAACGAAAGCCACGAGTCGGTAAGTATGCACGAATACATCGAGTACTACGATCATCCGCTGTGGTCCATGTTCAAGAAGAAAGAAATTACCGACGCACACGGCGGTATGGATACGCTGGTGCTGCGCGCCTTCTTTGAGAGCGTTAAGAACAACATCGCGCCTCCCATCGACGTATACGACTCGGTCTGTATGTCGGTGGTCGCCTGCCTGTCCGAGCAGTCGATCGCCATGGGCTCGATGCCTGTTCCGGTACCGGATTTTACAGACGGGAAATGGGTACAGAGAGAGCCGCAGCCTAAGACTCCGTATGCACTGGACGCAGTTCATGACGAGTTGTTCGATCCGGAAACGTTTTACTATTTTGATTGTTTGAAATAATTTTTTTCGATTATTTGAAATAATTTTTGCAAAACTGTTGACAAATTGTCGCTTTTATGAGATAATGGAGACGCGAAGAAGTCAGCTTTTATATAAAATGACTTCAAATCATGCTTTGTATGTTCGGCGCAAGCCGCTTACATAGTAAATTATTTTATTCTGGAGGAGAGAATAATGAAAAAAGTACTCGTGTTCCTGCTTGTTGCGGCCATGATGGCTTCTATGGCTGCTATTTGCTCGAACGCAAATTACATCTGCGAACCGATCGAGTTCCGCGATGTAGCCGGCAACATCATTGACGGTGAGCAGTCGGGCCTTGTGCCGAAGATCACCACCCCGCTGGCCATAGACGGACAAATGGAATCCGTGTATGAGCAGGGTCTGAGGGCCAATATAAGCCGTAAAGCCGACGGCACTGAGTCGCCTGTTAACGGTGTGGCCTATTTCCTGTATGATGACCAGTATCTGTACGTTTATGTCGTTGCAAATGACAACAACAGATTTGACGTCAGCAGCTTGGTCACCATCTGCCCCGAGTGCGGTAAGCAGGAAGGTCACTACTCCAAGTGTGAACACAGAGGCGACTACTACGATAAAATCGGTGAAGGCGACGTTGTCAGAGACGTCAATCTTTGGGACGACGACTGCGTTGAGGTCCTGATCGACTGGGCAAATGACGGCAGCGTTCCCGTGCAGTACAGGGTACATGCCAGCGGTATGATGAGCCGTGACTATGATACGAGGGTCACCGGTTTTAACGGTACCGCGCAGGATTACGGCGACTACTGGGGCGCAGAGTTTGCGATTGCTTTGGATGCTTCCAGAGCCGGTACGCAGCTTGGCGTTATCGCAATGGTACACTCTCAGGAGCGTCTGGAAGCCGAAAGCGGCGGTTATGTTGAGGAGTATTCTTCTCTCAACAACAGTGCTGCATACGGCGATGCTTGGGGATCGCAGTACTTCGATTATATCGAACTGGGAACAAACGTAATCGACAACTCCCAGAGTGGAAACGATGTTGTTAATAACGGCGGTGGTACCGGCGGAACCGGCGGCGGAACTGGCGGCACAGGTGGAACCGGCGGCGGAACCGGCGGCACAGGTGGAACCGGCGGCGGAACTGGCGGCACAGGTGGAACCGGCGGCGGTAACAGCGGCGGATCCAATACTGCCGACCCGATCGTTTGGATCGTGCTTGCAGCAGTTGTATCCTTGGGAGCAACCCTGACTGTCAAGAAGTTCTGCTTCAACAGATAAATAATTCAATCAAAACACCCGACGTCGGTCGGGTGTTTTTGTCATCATTACGTATAAAAGGAATAGGGCGCGTATAAAAGGAATATGCGCCGGTAGTTTTCACGGACGCTCTTTTCTGCGATATTTGCAGGCAATACAGTCAGGATACAATGCGCCCCTGACGGCGCGATTGTATTGCCTACGCAAGCGGCTCACATATGTAAGCGGACACACCGCGCTGTGCAAGTTGTTTGTGGGCGGCATTTGCCGCGATAGGATCGGAAAACACCGCAAAGACCGATGGGCCGCTTCCGCTCATCATGGCAAAGTCCGCTCCTGTCTTTGCAAAAAAATCTTTCAACGCCTTTGCCATTGGACGAATCGGGAGAATAACCGATTCAAAGCAGTTAAAAGCGTATGCGCCGATCGCGGCAAGATCGCCTGCGGCCAGTGCGCGGATCAGCGGTTTGTGATCACGGACGCCGTTCGTCGGTCTGCGGTCAAGATCGGCATATGCCCGTGCTGTGGAAACCCCTTCGCCGTCCTTTGCAATGACCAGCGTACAACGCGGAAGGGACGGAATGGGTGTAAAGATCTCGCCGATCCCCGCCGTCTGCATGGGACGCCGGGCAATACAAAAAGGAACGTCCGCTCCCAATCGCACAGCTAGTGCGCACAAGCGTTCTTGGCCGAGTTCCGTTCGATACAGCCGATCAAGGGCGGTCAGCACAGCCGCTGCGTCCGTACTTCCGCCTGCCAGTCCCGCCGCCGCGGGTATTTTTTTGTCAATGGTGATGGTGAGTTTCCGGGGTAGGGCAAATTCGGAACAAAAAAGTTCCGCCGCCCGGTAGGCAATATTGTCCTCCGGTTTGACGGTGACGGAGGGAGTACATTCCACACGAATGCCTTCCTGCGCTGTTTTGCTTACCGTGATCCGGTCGGCAAGGGAAACAGGGAACATCAGCGACTGTATTTCGTGATAACCGTCCGGCCGCTTGCCGGTAACCTCCAAAAACAGGTTGATTTTTGCCGGAGCGGATAAGGTAATGCTTTCCATGTGAGCCTCTTGTCATGTTTTCTGTATTGTAGCACATTTTGCTATCCTTGTCAAAAGGGAAAGAACGATAGACTTTTCCCGGGGAAAACACCCAATCTTTGCCTTCCCCTTGACAAATTTTATAAAATCTGTTATACTATGAAAAACTGTATCATATGATACAAAAAGGAGCAAAAATGGATCGCTGTCCTTTGGCGGGCCGTATGTTTTTGTTTGAGGGACTGGAACGGGAGCAGACAAACGCGGTGCTCTCTGATAAGCGGGTATACACCCGTACCTTTAGCGCGGGTGAGCACGTGCTGGGCGGCGGATCCTTTACGCCTTGTCTTGGGCTTGTGCTCTCCGGCTCGGTGTATATTGAGCGGCGCGCGGAAGGCAAAGTAGTGCCGATGCGTGTCATGCGGCGGGGCGACGTGTTCGGTGCGGCGTCCCTGTTCGGCGGGGAGTCTCACCCGACCGAGATCCGTGCAAAGGGGAAAACCGAGATCATGTTTTTCCCGCAGGAAGTCGTAGCCGAACTGATCGACCGCTCTTCCCGTGCTGCCCGCAATTACATTGCGTTTCTTTCGGAAAAGGTGCGCTACCTCAACGCCAGAATCGCTTTTTATACGGCGGGTACGGCAAAGGATCGGTTATATGAGTACCTCTTGCGGATCGTATCCGGGGACGGCATTGCCAGAGTGCCCATCAGCCTTTCCGCACTGGCAGGGCAGCTTGATTTAGGCCGTGCGTCCCTCTACCGTGCGTTGGACGCCTTAGAAAACGAGGGGCGCATTCAAAAGTGCACGGACGGTTATCTGTTAAAAAATATTTCCAAATAATGGAGGAAATTGTTATGAAAAAATTACTTGTACTTTTACTTGCGGCCGCTATGCTCATGCTCGCCGCTTGCACGGCGGACAACACATCTACCGAGCCGTCCGACGACCTACCGGCGGAAAAGATTGATCTTTCAGTTGCGGTGCTGTCCGGTCCCACAGGTATGGGAGCCGTAAAGGTCATGCAGGATGCGCAGGACGGCACGACTGCGAACAACTACACCTTTACGGTTGCATCTTCGCCCGACGAGTTGACGCCGTCCATCATAAACGGTGAATTTCAGATCGCCTGCGTGCCTACCAATCTTGCCGCGGTTTTGTACAACAAGACACAGGGCGGTATCAAGGTTGCGGCGCTCAATACCCTGGGCGTGCTGTATATTCTTTCCAATGAGGAGATCGCATCGGTCGCCGATCTGCGGGGCAAGACCGTTTACGCCACCAATCAAGGCTCAACACCCGAGTATATTCTCAACTATGTCCTTACAGGCAACGGTCTGACCGTAGGCGAGGACGTCACGGTGGAGTTTACCGACGCGGACACGCTTTCTGCCGGCCTTGCCAGCGGGGATATCGCCATCGGAATGTTGCCCGAGCCCAAGGTGACCGCCACTCTCTCGGCAGGTGAAAACGTCAAAATCGCGCTGGATATGACCGAGGAATGGAACAAGATCGACAATGCGTCGGAAGTGGTGCAGGGCTGTGTGGTTGTAAACAGCGCGTTTGCCGCTGAACATCCCGACGCCGTGAATGCGTTTTTGAGCGAATATCAGGCGTCGGTTGCTTATATCGAAAGCAATCCGGAGGATGCGGCCGGATTGTGCGAAACCCACGGTATTATCCCCAAGGCGGCTGTCGCCAAGAAAGCGTATCCCAACTGCAATATCACCTATGTCGACGGCGATAAAATGAAGTCCTTGCTGCAGACCTTTTTGAACGTACTCTATGAAGCCAATCCGCAAAGCGTGGGCGGTGCGCTTCCCGGCGATGATTTCTTCTATGAAAAGTAAAGCAAAACGGGTACTGATCTTTGCGTCAGTACTCGTTTTCTGGCTTGCCGTGTGGGCGCTTGCGGCACACTTTGTAGGGCGGGAACTGATATTGGCGTCGCCTTTTGCCACGGCGCGCACGCTTGCAGAGTTATTCGGCCGGGTGCAGTTTTGGAAAATTTGCCTGCGTTCTCTTTGGCGGATCGCCTGCGGCTTTTTGCTTGGAGTGCTGAGCGGCACGGTCTGCGGCGTTTGCTCGCGGTTTCGCGTCTTTGATGCGCTGATTTCGCCGTTGATGACCGTCATACGCTGCGTGCCGGTGGCGTCGTTTATCATTCTGACATGGTATTTTCTGTCCCGCAATCAGGTGCCTGTCTTTACCGCTTTTTTGATGGTCATGCCCATCGTATGGGGCAACGTCAAAGCGGGCTTTGCCACGGTCGATCCCGCCCTGCGGGAAGTGGCACAGGTCTACCATATGCCCTTTGCCGTCCGTGCGCGTCACCTGTATCTGCCGGCAGTGCTGCCCTACTTTGCCGCCGGCTGCAGTGCGGCGCTGGGGTTGTCATGGAAAGCGGGAGTCGCGGCGGAAGTGCTCTGCCGTCCGGCTCTGTCCATCGGAAATGAAATATTCTTATCCAAAAGCTATCTGGAAACACCGCTGCTTTTCGCATGGACGGCTGTGGTTGTGCTGCTCAGCCTGATCTTGGAGCGGCTGATGCGGTTTGTGACCGAGCGGATCGGAGGGAAAGGAGCGGCGAGGTGATCATTGTTTCGGAACTTTTCAAGCGTTATGGGCAAACCCGCGTGTTTGAGGGGTTTTCCTGCACCTTTGATACAGACGCCTTTACCGCGCTGACCGGGCCTTCCGGGTCGGGGAAAACCACCCTGCTGCGCCTGATCGCGGGCTTGGAGAAGCCTGATCGCGGCGTGATCGCCGGGATACCGGAGCGATTTGGTACGGTTTTTGCCGAGCCGCGGCTGTTTGCCCATCTTACTGCGCTGGAAAACGTCGCGCTGTTCGGCGCACGGGAGCAGGCTGAACAGATTTTGTGTGCGCTTGGGCTTGCCGAAGCACTGGGCAAGCGCCCTCATGAACTGTCCGGCGGAATGCGGCAGCGGGTAGCGCTTGCACGCGCGCTGATCTACGGCAAAGACTTTGTGCTTCTGGACGAGCCTTTTCACGCGCTGGACGGGCAGCTGCGCGGGGCGGTTATGTCGTTTGTCAAAGAGAATGCACGCGCGGGCATTTTGATTACGCACCATCCGGAGGAGGCTGAATTTTTCGCAAAAGGAAATAATTTACACCTTACAAGTGAATAAAACGCCAGAATTTGCAAAGAATGAGAGCGAAGGAGGATTGGACCACATGAAAAAAACATGGGCAATTCCGGTACTCGCTCTCGCGCTGTTTTTAGCCTCCTGCGGAAACGGCCGTATCGCGGATACCGACGGAATCATTGGAAACGAGCCTGCCGAGAAGGCAGAGGACATCATGGATGATATCAAAGACGATGTAAAAGACGGCATGGACGACGTCAAAGATGACGTGAAAGACGGCATGGATGACGTGAAAGACGATGCGAAGGACGCGGCCGATAAGGTCATGGGATCGAGCATCGTTCCCGCAGGTGCAAGTCTGCGTTTGAATACCGAGCAAGCCAAACTGGCGGCTTTGAGCGACGCGGGCGTGAGCGCCAAGCAGGCGACGTTTTATGAAAGTTATCTGCACAGTAAGGGCGGCAGAGAATACTACGACATTGTCTTTTCTTCCGGCAGTTCGGAGTACGCCTACGAGATCGACGCTTATACAGGCGCGGTACTGAATCGCGGGGAGGCAAGTGCCCGGTGAATGACGACACGGTAAAACTCTTGCGCGAATGCGGCTCAGGCGTAAAAATGGGAATCACCGCCATCGACGACGTGATTGACAAGGTCGACAGCCGGGAATTCTATCAGCTCTTAAAGGATTCACGCAACGAGCACGACAAACTGGAAAATGAGATACAGGTATTGCTCGATCATTTGGGGGATGAGGGCAAAGAGCCGCACCCGATCGCACAGAGCATGGCGCGTATGAAAAGCGGCGCAATGCTTTCAATGGAGGAAAGCGATCAAAAGATCGCGGACCTCATCACCGATGGGTGCAACAACGGCGTCAAATGCCTGCACCGCTATCTCAACGAGTACAAAACAGCGGACGAACAGTCGCGGCAGATCGCCCGCCGTCTTGTCAACATCGAGGAACGACTTTCGGTCGATATAAGAAGCTATTTGTGAAAAAAGGTGCGCTCTTTCCGGGAGCGCACCGATGTTTTCCCTTGAAAAGGAGCACGCTTTGACAACCGCGGAAAAGCCGTGCGCTTTTTGCAGACTTCTGTTGTAAAAAACGCCGAAAACGCACAAAACGCCTTGACTTTGCCATTCAAAAAAAGTATAATATATTTGTACTACGACCGACGGATTAAAGTGGAATCAACCACAGTGAAGTAGTATACATATGGTCGACCGTCTGGGCAGTTTGATTTCGTAGGATCAGACTGCCTGTTGCCGTTTTTGCGGAGGTAAAGGATGAAGAAAATCGCAATTATCATGGGCAGTGACTCGGATCTTCCGATCGTCGAAAAGGCGATCGCTACCCTGACCGAGTACGACGTACCGTTCGAGGTACACGTCTATTCCGCCCACCGCACCCCCGCGCAGGCACACGCTTTTGCGGCGAGCGCGGCAGAGAACGGTTTTGGCGTTCTCATCTGCGCGGCAGGCAAGGCGGCGCACCTGGCAGGCGCCGTCGCTTCCGTTACCACCCTTCCGGTGATCGGTCTGCCGATCTCGGGCAGCACCCTTGACGGCATGGACGCGCTTTTGTCCACCGTACAGATGCCTTCCGGCATTCCTGTGGCGACCGTTGCCATCGACGGCGCAATCAATGCGGCGCTGTTGGCGATCGAGATTCTTGCCGTGTCGGACGATACCCTGCGGGACAAGTTGGCGTCCGTGCGCGCGGGGGCAAGTGCTATCGTGTTGGAGAAGGACAAGGCTGTCTCTGCAAAATATAACAATTAAGGCACTGCCGCACTCGTGCGGCAGTTTCTATTTCTCAATACAAAGGAGCAGGAAAATGAAACGAGCAGAACAAATGTACGAGGGCAAAGCAAAAAAGGTTTACGCCACCGACGACGATTCGCTGTGCATCGTGTCCTATAAGGACGACGCCACTGCGTTCAACGGCAAGAAAAAAGGCACCATCGAGGGCAAGGGCGTTGTCAATAACAAGATGTCCAATTATCTTATGTCGCTCATGGAAAAAGAGGGCATTCCCACCCATTTCGTGGAGGAGCTGTCCGACCGCGATACGTTGGTCAAAAAGGTGGAGATTATCCCGCTGGAAGTGATCGTGCGCAATGTGGCCGCAGGGTCGTTTTCCAAGCGGTTTGGCGTGGAAGAGGGAACCAGACTGCTGACCCCGACTTTAGAGTTCTGCTACAAGTGCGACCAACTGGACGACCCCATGTGCAACGAGTATCACATCATTGCCTGCGGCTGGGCGACCCGCGAGGATCTTGATCGGATCACCGAACTCACCTTCCGGGTCAATGATTTCCTTTGCAGATTCTTTGCAGGCATTTCGGTCGATCTGATCGACTTCAAGATCGAGTTCGGCAAGACCCCGGACGGCACGATTTTACTGGCCGACGAGATTTCGCCCGACACCTGCCGCCTGTGGGATGCCAAAACTCACGAGAAGTTAGATAAGGACCGTTTCCGCCGCGACCTCGGCAACGTGGAGGGCGCATATCAGGAAATGATGAAGCGTATCTTCGGCTGATCGGGGGAGCGATTTGAGTAATTTAAGAGAAGAATGCGGCGTGTTCGGTGTGTTTGCTCCCGACACCACCGACGTTGCCTCTGACGTCTACTACGGCCTGTACGCCCTGCAGCATCGGGGACAGGAGTCCTGCGGCATTGTGGTCAATGACGACGGTATCTTTCGTCGGCACAAGGATCTGGGGCTGGTCAACGACGTGTTTGATAAAGCTGTAATGGAACTGTTGGGGCGCGGGAACATAGCGGTAGGACACGTTCGCTACGGCACGACCGGCGCCACAGACCGGCACAACACCCAGCCGATCGTGGTCAACCACAGCAAGGGGCGCATGGCGCTGGCGCACAACGGCAACATTGTCAATTCGTTCGAGCTGCGCACAGAACTCGAAAACGGCGGCAGTATCTTTCATACGACCAGCGATACCGAGGTGATTTCCTATCTGATCACCAAGGAGCGGCTGCGTGTTCCTTCGATCGAACAGGCTGTGAGCGCCGCAATGCTCCGCATTCGCGGCGCGTATTCGCTGGTGATCATGTCACCCGCCAAACTAATCGCCGTGCGCGATTCCAACGGCTTTCGCCCGCTCTGTTACGGCAAAACGCCGGACGGACGGTATATCGTGGCAAGCGAGACCTGTGCGCTGGACGCAGTGGGTGCTGCCCTCGAGCGGGACCTCGAGCCCGGCGAGATCATTGTCTTTGATAAGAACGGAGTACGTTGTATCCGCGATCATTGCGGAACGGCGAAACCGACCCTTTGCGTATTTGAGTACATCTATTTTGCCCGGCCGGACTCTGTGGTCGACGGCGTGTGTGTGCATGATGCACGGGTACGTGCGGGAGAGTTTTTAGCCGAGGAGCACCCTGTGGAGGCGGATATCGTCATCGGCGTGCCCGACTCGGGTTTGGACGCCGCGGTCGGATATTCGCAGGCGTCGGGCATTCCGTACAGCATTGGCTTTATCAAAAACAAATATATTGGGCGCACCTTTATTTCTCCGGGACAGAGTTCCCGCGAGGACAAGGTCAAAATCAAACTCAATCCGATCCCAAGCGTGGTAAAAGGCAAGCGGGTAGTGCTGATCGACGACTCGATGGTGCGCGGCACCACCAGCAAAAGGATCGTGCATTTGCTTCGGGAGGCGGGAGCGCGTGAGGTGCACGTGCGTTTCGCCGCGCCGCCTTTTATCTCCCCCTGCTATTACGGCACGGATATTGACTCCAAGGATATGCTGATCGCCTGCCATCATTCGCTTACGGAGATTGCGCAGATTATCGGCGCGGACACACTGGGCTTTTTATCCATCGAACACGTTCGTATGCTTGCAGGGGCGGGCAAGGGATACTGCGCCGCCTGCTTTGACGAGTGCTATCCTACAGTGATTCCGCAGGACACTCGAAAAAGCCGCTTTGAACAAAAAATCTCGGATGCTCACGATTGAGCGGGAAAGGAATCGTCATGAATCAACAGTCAAGATCGGACAGTTACGCCGCGGCAGGCGTGGATATTACTGCGGGATATAAAGCGGTCGAACTGATGAAAGCGCATATCGCGCGCACGGTGACCGACGGCGTGTGCTCGGGTATCGGCGGATTCGGAGGCTTATTTGAGCTGGACCTTGCCGGCATGACCCGTCCTGTTCTTGTTTCAGGCACGGACGGGGTCGGCACCAAACTGAAACTGGCATTTTTAATGGACAAGCACGATACGGTGGGCATTGACTGCGTGGCCATGTGTGTGAATGATATTGTTTGCTGTGGTGCAAAACCGCTCTTCTTCCTCGATTACATTGCCTGCGGCAAGAACGTCCCGGAGAAGATCGCGTCCATCGTGGCGGGCGTGGCCGAGGGTTGCGTACAGTCCGGCTGTGCGCTGGTCGGCGGCGAAACGGCGGAAATGCCCGGTTTCTATCCCGTGGACGAATACGATCTCGCCGGCTTTTCGGTGGGCGCGGTCGACCGCTCGGCTCTGCTCGACCGCTCGAGCGTGCGGGAGGGGGACGTGATCATCGCCCTTGCTTCTTCCGGTGTGCATTCCAACGGTTTTTCGCTGGTGCGCAAGGTCTTTGATATCGGCAGTTCCGCCATCGACAGACCGGTTGCCGAACTGGGAGGCGAGAGCATCGGGCAAACCCTGCTCACCCCGACCAAGATCTACGTCAAACCGCTGTTGGCATTATTTGAAAGCGTACGGGTACACAGTGTGTCCCACATTACCGGCGGCGGTTTTTACGAAAATATCCCGCGCAGTATTCCGGAAGGATACACTGCAAAGATCGAGCGGAGCGCGGTGCGGGTGCTGCCCATATTCGATCTGATTGCCAAGACCGGCGGCATCGACGAGAGGGATATGTTCAATACCTTCAATATGGGCGTAGGCATGAGCGTCGTGGCCGCAAAAGAGGACGCGGACAAGGCGCTTGAGGTGTTAGAGAATGCGGGCGAGACCGCATACGTCATCGGCGAGGTCGTGCGCGGCGACCAAGGGATCGTGCTTTGTTGACCCGGATCGCAGTGCTGGTGTCGGGCGGAGGGACCAATTTACAGGCTTTGATCGACGCGCAGAACGACGGAAAATTGGTCAGCGGCAAGATTGAGCTGGTGGTTGCCGGCAAGGAGGGTGTGTACGCCCTTGAGCGGGCACGCAACGCAGGCATTGAGGCGATCACGGTCGCACGCAGAGCGTTTGCCACCCGCGCGGAATATGAGGCGAAACTGATTGAGGAACTTGAATCGCGCGGGATCCAGTTGATCGTGCTGGCGGGCTTCCTGACAGTGCTCAGCGCCGACTTTGTCGGCCGTTATCCCGATCGGATCATCAACGTGCATCCCTCGTTGATTCCGGCCTTTTGCGGGGACGGATATTACGGGCTGAAAGTGCACGAGGCGGCGCTTGCGCGCGGTGTCAAAGTGACGGGGGCAACCGTACATTTTGTCAATCATATCACAGACGGCGGACGAATTATTCTGCAAAAGGCAGTCGAGGTAAAAGAGGGGGACACCCCCGAAACGTTACAGCGGCGAGTCATGGAGCAGGCCGAGTGGGTTCTGCTGCCGGTTGCGGTCGAACAAACAGCAAAGGAGATGCTAAAGTGAACAAACAGGAACAAGTACCGATTACAGAACTGCTGGCAGGCAATTCTTATCCGGGGCGCGGAATTGTCACAGGCATGAGCGCGGACGGAAAGAGAGCGATAATCGCATACTTCATCATGGGCCGCAGTGAGAACAGCCGCAACCGTATCTTTGAACGCAAGGAAAACGGGGATATTATTACAGCGCCCTTTGATCCCGCAAAGGTCGAGGATCCGTCGCTCATTATCTATTCGGCCATCCGCAAGACCGAAAACGCGCTGATCGTCACCAACGGCGATCAGACCGACACCATTTACGATTCTCTTTTGTCGGGCGGCAGTGCAGAGCAGGCGCTTGGTACCCGAACTTTCGAGCCGGACGCGCCCAATTTTACACCGCGCATCAGTTCTGTGTTACACTTTGCAGACGGTTTTTCCTATCAGATGAGCATTCTAAAGAGCGCCGACGCGGCAGGCAGCGCCTGTGCAAGATATTTCTTTGAGTATCCGGCACTGCCGGGGTTGGGGCACTTGATTCATACTTATGTGGGTGACGGCAATCCGCTCCCGTCCTTTTCAGGAGAACCCAAGCGGGTGGAGATTCCCGACGACATTGACGCTTTTGCCGACGGACTTTGGAATGTGCTTGACAAAAACAACAAAATCTCTCTGTGCGTGCGCTATATTGACCTCGCAGACGGCACAGAGGAAGAGCGAATCTATAACCGAAACACGGAGGAGGTAAAATGAAAGAGTTTGAGTTAAAATACGGCTGCAACCCCAACCAAAAGCCGGCGCGCATTTATATGGCAAACGGAGCCGATCTGCCGATTACCATTCTGAACGGCAGGCCGGGGTATATCAATTTCCTCGATGCGCTCAACAGTTGGCAACTGGTAAAAGAAATCAAGGAGCAGTTGGACCTTCCCTGCGCCGCCTCGTTCAAGCACGTCAGCCCAACCTCGGCGGCGGTGGGCCTTCCGCTCTCGGACGCTCTCAAGCGCGCCTGCTTTGTGGACGATATTGAGGACCTCGACAGTTCGCCTTTGGCCTGCGCTTACGCGCGTGCACGCGGTACCGACCGCATGAGCAGTTTCGGCGACTGGATCGCCCTGTCCGACGAGTGCGACGCGGTGACCGCACGCCTGATCAAGCGTGAGGTATCCGACGGCATCATTGCTCCCGGCTACACCCCGGAGGCGCTGGAAATTCTCAAAAGCAAGCGCAAGGGCGGATACAATATTGTGGAAATCGACCCCGACTACCGCCCCGATCCGATCGAGAGCAAACAGGTATACGGCATTACTTTTGAACAGGGAAGAAACGAGTTTGAGTTGAGCAGCGCACTGTTGGACAACGTGGTGACCGCCAACAAAGATATTCCCGAACAGGCGCGCCGAGATCTGATTATCGCGCTGATTACCCTCAAATACACCCAGTCAAACTCAGTCTGCTATGCCGTGGACGGACAGGCCATTGGCGTAGGCGCGGGACAGCAGTCGCGCATCCACTGCACCCGCCTCGCGGGCAATAAAGCCGATCTGTGGCACCTGCGTCAGCACCCCCGCGTGCTCGACCTGCCTTTCCTGCCCACTCTCGGCCGCCCCGACCGGGATAACTGCATTGACGTGTATCTGTCCGACCAGAGCGAGGACGTACTGGGCGATCCGGTATGGCAGCAGTATTTTACCACCCGCCCCGAGCCGTTTTTCAAAGAGGAAAAGAATGCGTATCTTGCATCGCTTTCGGGTGTGGCGCTTGCCTCCGATGCGTTCTTCCCGTTTGGGGACAACATTGAGCGGGCACGGCGCTCGGGCGTCAGTTATATTGCCGAGCCGGGCGGATCCATCCGGGACGATCAGGTAATCGAAACCTGCGACAGATTCGGCATTGCCATGGCATTCACCGGCATGAGATTATTCCATCACTGATACGGAGGAAAGAAATATGTTTTTTGATCAATTAGAATCTTTTGATAAAGAAGTTTATGACGCCTGCATGGCAGAACTTGGCCGTCAACGGCAGAATATCGAACTGATTGCAAGCGAAAACGTCGTGTCCGAGGCTGTGTTGCTGGCAGCCGGCAGCGTGCTGACCAACAAGTACGCCGAGGGCTATCCGGGCAAACGCTATTACGGCGGCTGCGCCTGCGTGGACGTGGTGGAGGAGATCGCCCGCGAGCGCGCCAAAAAGTTGTTCGGTGCAAATTACGCCAACGTACAGCCCCACAGCGGCGCAAATGCCAACCTCGCCGCTTTCTTTGCCCTCTGTGAGCCGGGCGATACGGTTATGGGCATGAATCTTGCCCATGGCGGACATCTCTCCCACGGCTCGCCCGTCAATATCTCGGGTAAATATTTTCATATCGTTCCCTATGGGGTGAATGACGACGGTTTTCTCGATTACGAGCAGATGCGCCGCATTGCCCTCGAGTGCAAGCCCAAACTGATCGTCGCAGGCGCCAGCGCCTATTCGCGCATAATTGATTTTGCCCGCTTCCGCGCGGTTGCGGACGAGGTGGGCGCGTATTTAATGGTCGACATGGCGCACATCGCAGGTCTGGTGGCGGCGGGACTGCACCCGACGCCGGTGGGCGTGGCGGACGTGGTCACCACTACCACACACAAGACCCTGCGCGGACCGCGCGGAGGGCTTATCCTCTGCAATGACGAGGAGATGTTCAAAAAAATCAACAAGGCGGTTTTCCCGGGCACCCAGGGCGGTCCGCTTATGCATATCATCGCGGCAAAGGCAGTCGCTTTCGGTGAGGCGCTGACCGAGGACTGGCGGGAATATCAGCGTCAGATCGTACGCAATGCCAAAGTTCTCTCTGAGGGTTTACTCTCCCGTGAGATCAATCTGGTCTCGGGAGGTACCGACAATCATCTGATGCTCATCGACCTGCGCGGTACCGAGGTCACAGGCAAGCAACTGGAGGCTCGCCTTGACGAGGTACACATCACTGCCAACAAGAATACGGTACCCAACGAGCCGCTCTCGCCTTTCGTGACCAGCGGTGTGCGTGTGGGCACGCCCGCAGTGACTTCCCGCGGATTCAAAGAAAAAGAGATGGAACTGATCGCCGGCTGGCTGGCCGACGCCATTCGCGACTACGACGCAAACAAAGAGAGGATCACCAGAGAAGTGGCAGAGTTGTGCGCTCGTTTCCCGTTATATGAGTGAGGATAACATGGATATTATGGTAATCGGCGCCGGAGGACGCGAACACGCGATCATTCGGGCACTTGCAAAAAGTCCCGAGGTCGACCGGATCTACGCTCTGCCCGGCAACGGCGGTATTGCCGCTGATGCGGAATGTGTAAACGTCGGCGCCACAGACATTGACGGCATGGTGGACTTTGCCAAGACTCACGGGATCGGCTTTGCGGTTGTCGCACCCGACGACCCGCTGGTGCTGGGCGCGGTGGATGCGCTGGAGGCGGCGGGTGTGCCCTGTTTCGGGCCGGACAAAAAAGCCGCCATGATTGAGGGAAGCAAGGTTTTTTCTAAAAATCTCATGCACAAGTACGGCATTCCAACCGCCGCTTACGAGGTCTTTTCCGACCCGGAAGAGGCGCTTGCCTATCTTGAGAGCGCTCCCATGCCCACGGTCATCAAGGCAGACGGTCTTGCGCTCGGCAAGGGCGTAATCATCGCCGAGACCCGTGAGCAGGCAAGGGAAGCGGTAAAAAATATCATGCAGGACAAGGTGTTCGGCGCGTCCGGAAACAGCATTGTCATCGAGCAGTTTTTGACCGGACCCGAGGTATCGGTGCTTGCCTTTACCGACGGAAAGACGGTTGTGCCTATGGTGTCCAGTATGGATCACAAACGAGCTCTGGACGGCGATCGCGGGCTGAATACCGGAGGCATGGGCACGGTCGCGCCCAATCCGTATTATACCGAGGCTGTGGCACGCACGTGCATGGAAACCATCTTCCTGCCCACGATGAACGCCATGAACGCCGAGGGCAGAACCTTCAAAGGTTGCCTGTACTTTGGTCTGATGATTACCTCGGACGGGCCCAAGGTGATCGAATACAACTGCCGGTTCGGAGATCCGGAAACCCAAGTGGTGCTGCCGCTCTTGGAAAGCGACCTGTTTACCATCATGCGCGCTGTGCGCGAACAGACTCTTGCGCAGTGCGAGGTGCGCTTTTCCACCGGTTGTGCCTGCTGTGTGATCATGGCAAGCGACGGCTATCCGGTAAAATATGAAAAGGGATATCCCATCACTATTCCGGACGGGATCGTACCGCACGTCTATGTGGCGGGCGGCGCTCTTAAGGACGGTCGGTTGGTCACAAGCGGCGGGCGTGTGCTGGGCGTGACCGCGACCGCGCCGACTTTGCAAGAGGCGATCGAGGGCGCATATGCCAGAGTGCAAAATATCCATTTTGACAACGCCTTTTACCGCCGCGATATCGGAAAGCGCGCCATGGACGCGGCAAAATAAGGAGGGAAACGGTGGTTTATCGAGTTTATGTAGAAAAAAAGCAATCCCTTGCCCACGAGGCGAACTCTCTTGCGGCAGACCTTGACACCCTGTTAGGGCTGCGGGTGGATCGCATTCGCATTCTCAACCGTTACGACGTCGAGCATATCACGCCTGAGTTGTTTGAGCGTGCGGTCGGATGCGTCTTTTCCGAGCCTCAGACCGATATCGTGTCCGAAACGTTTGATGCGGAAGGCGCACACGTCTTTGCGGTCGAGTATCTGCCCGGTCAGTTTGACCAGCGGGCAGACAGCGCGGCACAGTGTATTCAGATTATCTCCCGCGGCGAGCGACCGCTGGTGCGCAGTGCCAAAGTGTATTTACTTTACGGGGATCTCACGGACGGGCAGATCGACGCGGTCAAAAAATACGTCATCAATCCGATGGAAGCGCGTGAGGCAGCCCTTGATTTGCCCGATACCATCGCCCGGGACTATCGCAAGCCGGATCCGGTAGAAATTCTGCACGGCTTTTGCGATATGGAAGAGAGCGAAGTTGTGAAACTGATCCCGCAGTATGGTCTTGCCATGGATGAGGATGATATTCTCCTTTGTCAGGCGTACTTTATCGACGAGGAACGGGATCCGACACTCACTGAGATCCGTATGCTGGACACCTATTGGTCGGATCATTGCAGACATACCACGTTCTTAACCACGATCAACAGCGTGACCTTTGAGGATCAACTGCTACAGAATACATACGAGCAGTATCTTGCCGTGCGCCGGGAACTCGGCCACACTAAGCCGATCAATCTGATGGATCTTGCGACCATTGCCACCCGTGCGCTGAAAGCGCAGGGAAAACTGCCGCGCCTTGACGAGAGCGAGGAAATCAACGCCTGCACGGTGAGGATCACGGTCACCGTGGACGGTAAGCCGGAGGAGTGGCTGTTGCTCTTCAAGAACGAAACACACAACCACCCGACCGAGATCGAGCCGTTCGGCGGCGCCGCCACCTGTATCGGCGGTGCCATCCGCGACCCGCTGTCCGGGCGCAGTTATGTCTACGCCGCCATGCGTGTGACGGGGGCTGCAGATCCCACCGTCCCCGTGTCCGAAACCCTGCCCGGCAAACTGCCGCAGCGCAAGATTGTTACCACAGCCGCCTCCGGATATTCCTCTTACGGCAATCAGATCGGACTTGCCACCGGCCAGGTGGACGAACTCTATCATCCCGGATATGCGGCAAAGCACATGGAGATCGGCGCGGTCATTGCGGCAGCCCCTGCAAAAAACGTCCGTCGTGAGCGCCCCGAGCCGGGCGATATCGTCATTCTGTTAGGCGGACGCACGGGACGTGACGGTTGCGGCGGCGCGACCGGCTCGTCCAAAAGCCATACTTTAAGTTCGCTTACCGACTGCGGAGCGGAGGTGCAAAAGGGCAACGCGCCCGAGGAGCGCAAACTCCAGCGCCTGTTCCGCAATCCGGAGGCTTCCCGTTTGATCAAGCGCTGCAACGACTTCGGCGCGGGCGGTGTTTCGGTCGCCATCGGCGGACTTGCCGACGGCCTGGACATTGACCTCGATCAA
>CANQPT010000023.1 GCA_947625805.1 uncultured Clostridia bacterium | reverse complement strand
CAACTGGATCTCGCAGCGCTTTGCGAGTCCCGCCGCCACGATATTCTTTGCCAAATATCTGGCGGCATATGCGGCCGAGCGGTCGACCTTGGTGGGATCCTTGCCCGAAAAAGCGCCGCCGCCGTGGCGGGAATAGCCGCCGTAAGTGTCCACGATGATCTTGCGGCCGGTCAGACCGCTGTCCCCCATGGGGCCGCCCACCACAAAGCGTCCGGTTGGGTTGATGTAGTATCTGGTGTCCGCGTCGAGAAGTTCTTCGGGGATGGTCGGGCGGACGACCTTTTCAATCAGGTCTGCGCGAATGGTCTGCGGGTCGGTTTCCGGCGCGTGCTGAGAGGAGATGACCACAGTGTCCACACGCACGGGTATATCGCCGTCGTATTCCACTGTGACCTGCGTCTTGCCGTCCGGGCGCAGATAGGAAAGCGTCCCGTCCTTGCGCACCTCGGCCAGCCGCCGCGCCAGCCGATGGGCAAGCGAAATGGGCAGGGGCATGAGTTCGGGGGTCTGGTCGCAGGCATAGCCGAACATCAGACCCTGATCGCCCGCGCCGATTTCGGCGGCCTCTCCCGCCAGCCGTGCCTCCAGCGAGCGATCTACGCCGCAGGCGATGTCGGGCGACTGCCCGTGCAGGGAACTTACTACCGCACAGGTGTCCGCGTCAAAGCCGCAGGACGAGTCGGTGTATCCGATCCTGCGCACGGTGTCCCGCACTACGGCGGGAATGTCGATCGCCGCACGGGTGGTGATTTCGCCCATGACCGAAACCATGCCGGTACAGGCGGTGGTCTCGCAGGCTACCCGCGACTGGGGGTCGGCGGCCAACAGCGCGTCAAGAATCGAATCGGACACGATGTCGCAGAGCTTGTCCGGATGTCCTTCGGTCACGGATTCACTGGTAAAAAACCGTTTCATATGAATACCTCACAAAAAAAGAAACCCTCTTAGCAAGGGCGAGCGAAGAAAGCAACGTGTTCCTCATCTGCTGGAATTGGCACCTTACAAACGCAGGTTGCCGGGCTTCATAGGGCCTGTCCCTCAGCCGCTCTTGATAAGTTGCCTTTATTGTAGCACATTTCGGCGCATTTTTCAATATTTTTGGGAATTTTTATTATAGAACAGGGGAACTTTTGAAAAAGTTCCCCCGCACCCCCTCAAAACTTATCAATCTTGCCAAAGGGAAAAGTCGCTTGCTTACGGAGTCGCTCCCTTTATGGTTCAATCTCTATTACCGTCAGGATTTCAGTGAAAGGAGCATACCGTTGCCGTGCTTATGATTCGGTTCCTTGAGCCATCAAATCCTGAATATAGGTTATCAGTTCGGTTTTATCGGCAAGCGATCCGAGCGTCGTAGAATTTTTGTAATCATCATCTTCACTTATAAAGAAACTATCATGATAATCTCCCGTAAGCGAGAAAAATATGCGCTTGACGGAAAACTCCTCCGCCTCGGTACCGCCTCCCGCTTGGCTCATTGCAAAACTCTGCGGTTTGCATTCATTGTACACAAATTCAACGAACGTTTGGTTTTTCCGAAGTTCATATGACAGGTGTTTTCCGGTTTCGGGATCATGATTGACAAGCGCCGCAACCGCAAACCCGTCCTCTTGCTTGATTCGTCCATTGATCAATGAGATAATTTCAGAATACCCCTCGTTGCCCGGCACAAGTTCCGTTTCAAGTCCCTCAGCGCCCACTATGAGTTTATCGGGATTTACCGGGAATTCGGATACAGCGTCTTTCCCCTTTGTTGTGCAAGAGCAAAAAACAAACACAAACGCCGCACACAAACATGTCAACCGTTTTGTTCTCAAGTTCACATCTCACACCTCACTTTTTATATGGTTCACTGTTATTATACCTTTTTGTAAAGCAAAAGTCAATCTTATTCCCTGTTTTCCGACAAACCCGGACGCCGACCGTTTTGACCGGCGTTTTTTATTCGCCGTCCGCCTGCATCTGGTCGAGGGTCATGTCAAAGGCGGGCAAAATGTGCTCCATGAAGTATTGTAATTCGCTTTGATCCATGGCGGCAAGGGCGCGCTCGGTCGCGGCGCGTGCATTGACAAATTCCCGGTTGCCGCTGCGCTCCTCTTCGATACATTTGATCAGCGCCGCCAGTTTGTCCGCGCATTTGACCAGACGGGCAAGTTCCGGCTCGGTTTTCTCAAAGCGCAAAAGCGGCTCGTACGCGGGTATAAGTTCGTCCGGCAGTTTGCTGAGCAGCATATCCACCGCCCGCTCTTCCACCCGCTTGTAGGACTTCTTTGTGGTGTCGCTGAAATATTTGACCGGGGTGGGCATATCGCCGGTGTAGACCTCGGGAAGATCGTGAAAGAGGGCACAGCAGACGGCTTTTCCCACGTCGTACTGTTTGCCGTAATAGGTGTTGCCGATCACGGCCAGCGCGTGGGTGAGCACGGCCACGTCGGTGGCGTGCTCGGAGAGGGTCTCGGGCGCGACACTGCGCATTAACCCCCAGCGCTTGATGTATTTCTGGCGAAAGGCCAGCGCGAAAAAACTACTGCTCATGGTAAGCCCTCCTCAGGCAATACAATTTGTACCCTGATCTAGGCAATACAATCAGGGTACAACGCGTTTTTCAGGGAATGCCCGCCGCGCCTTTCGTGTTACGCGCTTTTGCCATACGTTTGTATGCCTGCAAGCGCGCGCCTTGCATTCATCGGCGGGCCCTCACCTGAAAAATCTACGACCCCTGACGAGCGCGATTTTTTGATTTGCAAGACAGCAGGCCGATGGAATACTTTCCGTATTCCGAGGCCGATAACGCGGCAAAGCGGGAAATCGCGCCGTCAGAGGCGCATTGCTACCCTGATTGTATTGCCTACCCTATTGTACCATACCCCGTGGGAAAAGTAAAGGGACCCGCAGACCTCTCAGAACAAAAACCCCGCGAACACAGCGTTGGCGGGGAATTGCACAGTCAGGTGCGCGTTGTACTCTGACCATATCGTCTACTCTTCGCCGCAGAGCAGTTCCAACAGGCGGAACTTCAATTTGTATTTGGCGGACTTGTTGTCCGTAATCAGGCGGATCTGCCCTACCGTGAAACCGGCGCGTGCCAGTTCCTGCTTTGGACGCGCCGTGGAGGTACACAGAGTGGGAAAGAGCACGCACCACCAGTTGCGTCCCGCGCTCTCACCCAGTTTGATCTGAAGCGACAGATAGTGTCCCGCCGGCAGGGTCACGCCGTCGTACTCCTTGCGCGGGTAATATTCCCGGTCGAAGACAATGCTCACCGCGTCCTCTCTTCCGGCCTCGGCGATCACCTGTTCTGCCGCGGCGGCAATCTCGGCCGTATGTTGGGCGATTACCTGCTCGGCCTGTTCGCGGCAGGTCGCTTGCTGCATGAGCGGACCGAGGCAGGCAAGCACCCGATCGCGCACCTGCAATTTGAGCGTCTGATCTTCCTCTTTGTCCGAGTTTGCGATCACGTGCAGTCGGACGGTCTGATCGTAGATCGCCCGATCCTGCGCGTTGGGAAGAACGGGCAGGACTGCCGCAAGCAGCAGCGTCACGGCGGCGGTCAGTACGAGAAATTTTTTCACGAAAGTCACCTCTGTGATGAGCATTGACCGCCTCGCGGCAGTTTATTCAGTTACGCAGAAAAACGAATTTCCCGCGTCCTCTTTTGCCGGAAAGGCACGCAGATTGCCCTCCCCGTCACAGGTGGCAAGAAAGACGTCCTTGATATGATAGCCCTGACGGCGCACCTGCCGCTCCAACCAATCGTGCTCGTGCCCGGTGGCCTTGAGGGCGTCCTCCATGACCTTGCCGTCGTAGATGACCCCGATCGAGGCCGAGGCGTTCTTTTCGGGCGGGTGCAGGTCGGAGAGTTTGGCCGGTCGGGCGGACTCCTTGGGCAGGACCGAGAGCTGTCCGGAAGGCTCGAGCACGGCAAGTTCGATTTCGGTCAGGTCAAAATAGCCGAGCATTCTGCACTGGGATAAAAAATCGTTGACGTCCAGTTTTGCCTTTCGGAAATTTTCCCGAAGCAGTTTTCCGCTCTGCATGAGTACGGTGGGTGCGCCGTTGAGCGTTCTTCTGGCCCGAAGGCTCTTTAACTCGATGAGCGTCACAAAAAAGCACACGACGCCGTACACAGCAAGGGCGATCAGCGGCCGTTCGGGATTTTCAAGTTCGGTGGCAAGTTCTGCCGTGATCGAGCCGATGGTGATCCCGTTGACGTAGTCAAAGAGTTTGAACTGGGAAACCTGCCGGTTGCCTAACAGTTTTGTGATGACAAAAATGAGCGCAAGAGAAAAAAGCGCGCTGAAAAAGACCTTTAATAGATCCATAACCGTTCACCTCGGCAATATTCTTTCCCAAAATCGGAAAAAATACGCAAAGGGGTGGGAAAACGCTTGAAAATTTCATAATTATGGTGTAAGATAAGTATATAAAAATAAGGAGAACAAGAATGAGCACTCAGAAACAACCGACTCAGACCTTTTCCATTCAGCAGACCCACGAGCTGGAGATGAAACAGGCGCTGCAGGAGGTGTACGTTGCCCTGATCGAGAAAGGGTACAATCCCATCGACCAGATTGTGGGCTATATCCTCTCGGAGGACCCGACCTATATTACCAATTATAAGAATGCGCGGGGGATCATTCGCAGAATCGACATCGACGAACTGCTCAATACGCTCGTCAAAAACTATCTGGGCGTATAATGGACCGCGCCGCAAACGGCTGTCGGGTGGTGCTGGGCACCTTCGACGGCGTGCATAAGGGACACAGGGCGCTCTTTGCGCGTGCAAAGGCGCTTTCTCTGCTGGACGGGCTTGCTGTGGAGGCCTGCGTGATCGACCGCCCGTCGGGCGCCGGTCTGTGCACGCCGGACGAGCGCGTATCCCTGCTCCGCCGGGCGGGCGCGGAGGACGTGTTCTTACTTCCTCTGCAAGAGGTGCGGGATCTTTCCTGCGAGGAATTTGTCACACTGCTCCGCGAGCGTCGGCAGGCCAGACAGGCCGTGTGCGGATATAACTTTACGTTCGGAAAAGATCGGGCGGGAGACGCCGGGACCCTGTGCGGCCTGATACCCACCGAGGTCGTTCCGGCCTGTACCGTGGACGGCGACCCGGTCAGCGCTACCGCCATCCGCGCACTGCTCGCCGGGGGGCGGCCGGATCGGGCGGCCGGACTGCTGGGACGGCCGTATGCCGTCGCGGGCGAGGTGATCCACGGCGCACGACTGGGCGGCAGGCTGGGCTTTCCGACCGCAAACGTGGTTTTCCCGGAGGGACAGGCTCCCGTGCGGTACGGGGTCTATTGCACGCGCGTACATACCCGCGCGGGCATACGGGAGGCTGTGACCAACGTGGGTGTGCGCCCTACCGTGGGCGGGACCGGCGTGCGGGCGGAAAGTTATTTGTTTGACTGTGAGGACGATCTGTACGGCAGTACCGTGCGGGTGGAATTTTTGCATTTTCTGCGGGAGGAGCGTCGGTTTGCTTGTACCGACGCGCTCTCGGCTCAGATGCGCGCGGACGCCGACCGCGCCCGGGCGTTTTTTGCGCAAAAGAAAGGAGAGGTGTGAGATGAAGCGGACGATTGTCTGTATTTTATGTCTTGCCGCTCTTTTTTTGCGCCTGCCGGTCTGCGCGGAGGACGGGCCGGAGCTTGCCTCTACCCGCTATGCCTATGTGTACAATCCGGCCCTTGACACGGTGCTTTACGAGAAGAACGCGGACAAGGTCATCTACCCCGCCTCTACGGTCAAGATCATGACCGCCATTCTGGCCTTGGAATACTATCGCGGCCGCACGGATACCGAGATTACCTTTACGGAGGAAATGCTGGATCTTTCGGGGGGCACGGTCATTTCCTATAAATCGGGCGAGGTGCTGACCGTGGACCAGCTGCTCTACGGCCTTGTGGTGGGCGGCGGCAACGACGCGGCCTATGCCCTTGCGCTGTCGGTTTCGGACAGCGTGGAGGACTTCGTGGACCTTATGAATCAAAAGGCGGCGGCCCTCGGTGCGGTAGGTACCCGTTTCACCAATCCCACCGGGGTGGACGACAACCGGTCGTACACCACAGTGCGGGATCTTGCCGCCATCGCCTCCTATGCCGCCGGCATGAAGGAATTTTTGACCTATTCCTCCTGTGAGCGGTACTTTATGGATCCCACCAACATGGCGGGCGAGCGGACCATCGCCAACCGGAATTATCTGGTTTCCCGCTCTTACGTTTCCAGTTTCTTTTTGAGTTACGCCACCGGCCTCAACGCCGGCTCGACCGTCAAGGGGGGCGACTGCTGTATCACCTCCGCCACAAAGGACGGCGTCACGCTGATTGCGATCGCCATGAATGCCTCCCGCAAAGAGGGGGCTCTGACCAACGCGGCCTTTGCCGATATCAAGACCATGCTGGAATGGGGCTATGCCGCCTACGGTTACCAAAAGGTGCTCACCCGCGCGGACATTGTCTGTGAGATCCCGGTGGACCTGTCGGCCGCGACCGACTACGTTTCCCTGCTTCCGGCCGAAGAGGTGTCGGTCTTTGTGCCTTCGGGGACCGACCCGGAAACCGAGATCCGGCGGGAATACACCCTCTTTGCCGAACGGCTGCAGGCTCCGGTAGAGGAGGGGCAGGAGGCCGGCGAGATGGTGCTCTATTATAAAGACCGGGAGGTAGGCCGGGTGGCGCTGGTCACCAAGAACGCTCTGCCGCGCTCGGCGGGACTCACCCTGTGGGCGTGGATCAAAGGCGCCCTGTGGAATCTGGGGGGCCTTGTGGCCGCGCTTGCCGTTCTTCTGTTTTTGCTGATTCTGGTGCTTGCCAACGCCTATCGGCGGGGCAGGAGAAAACACGCAAAATAGACCTTTTGCACCGAGAAAAAGTGTATACGGTTGAAAAACCCTTGCAGGATCAAGTTTTTTGATTCTCGGCAGAGTTTTGCACAAAATAAACACCGCTTTTGCACATAAGCGGGAAAAAGGTCTTAAAAAAATTGTAAAATGGAAATGATTGCAGCCTCTTGCGCAATCCGGTTTCTTGTGATACAATACAATTGAATCCTATCAAACCAAAGGAGTTTAAGATGAAACGCATTTTATCCATGGTTCTTGCGCTTGCAGCCGTGCTCTGCACGCTGACCGTTACCGCGGTCGGCACACAGGCGGACGATCTTGTGCTGCAGGACATTTCCTATGACGAGCTGATCGGCCGGGTCAACCAGGTGGACAGCGGCTTTACCATCAACAGCACTTACATCTACTCGGGCGGCAGGCACGAGGGCGAGGAGCCGAAAAACGACAGCGGCTTCCAGTTCTACTACCTGGGCTTGGAAAAATGGTCGACCGACGCGGGCGGAGAGGACGGGCCTATTCCCGACTGGTATTTAGACTGGCTGGATCGCTCGCTTGCCAATCTGCGCGCCAACGGCGGCGGCTGTATCATTCGCGCGACCTATGCGCTGGACGGCCTGACCGAGCGGGAGCCTCAGACTTTCGAGCTTTTGCTGGAGCACCAGAGCCAGCTTGCGGGCGTGTTCAGCAAATATCCCGATCTGATCGTGGCCGTCGAGTGCGGCATGATAGGCGCTTTCGGCGAGATGTGGGGAGGCAAGTACTCCGGCGCGTCCTACAAGGCGAAGGTACTGCACGGTTGGCTGACCCAATTGCCCGAGGAGATCACGGTCAACGTCCGTACCGCGGCCGAGTACATCAATTATTTGCTCAATTACGGCTACAAGGAAAAATACAGCGGAAAGACCGTCGACGGGATTGCCTATCCGTCTTCCATTCACGAGGAAAACTTCTATTTATATACCTTTGACGGCGAGGATTACAGCCGGATCGGCTGTTACAACGACGCCATGATCCAGGACGGCAACGACGGCGGGTCGTTTGCCGGCGGAAGAGACAACTTCAATGCGTGGCTCAACATGAAGAGCGCCAAGACCACCTACGGCGGTGAGTTCTCGGGAGCCGCCGGCGAGTATCGCTTTGGCTTCGGTCAGTGGCTGCCCATGCGGGCCATCCCCGAGTTCTATCTCAACCATCTCACCTACTACCACGGCGGCAACGCCGCGTATGCCGATGTCGGACATTACAAGTCTAAGTATTCGGCGAACAGAACCTACACTTCCCTCGCAAAGGCACAGGCTGACATCGACGCCTTCAACGACCGCATGGAGACTTACGGCGCGGGCATGAGCTACAGCACCTCGATCGACGGAACGACCGTCACCTACACCATGGGCGGTTGGGAAAGCGCAAAACTCACCGACGCGCTGATCGACGAAATTGACGCCAAGATCGGTCTGAGCGCGGACCTCAGCGCATACAAGGACAAGAGCGTGTCGTCTTTCTTTGAGGATCACCTTTGCTACCGCTTGGTGCTCAAGGAGTCCAAAATTTCCGCAAGCGTCGCACCCGGCGGCATTCTCAGACTGGAAGGCGCCGTGGACAACACAGGATTTTCCAATATCGTCCGCAAGAAGGTCGTGGAAATCGAGCTTCGCTCTGGCAGCAATGTATACACGGCAGCAACCGACGTCAACGCAAACTCGTGGATCGGCGGAAGCAGAAACTACTACAAGCTCTCCATTCGCCTGCCCAAGGATATCCCGACCGGCGATTACGAGGTCTATATGCGGATTGCCGGAACCGATCCGGAGGGCAATACCGCCTCGGCCGGCTGTATCCGTTTTGCAAACGCCGGCAAATATACTTACAACGTGCCCGGCTCCGCCTACTCGGTGTACAGTTCCACGGTCAAAATCATTTACAATTCCGACGTTCACGCCAACTACATCGGCGCACTTACCGTGAGCGGTACCGCGACCGGAGACGGCGATGCTAACTCTGTACAGATTACCACCTGCGAAAAAGGTCATGCCTTCGGCGCATGGAATACCGTCTTTGAGTCCAACTGCGTGGATAAGGGACGCCTTGAGCGGGTCTGTGAGCAATGCGGTTACGTAGAGCGCGAGGTCACCTCTCCCCACGACTTTGACACCAAGTGGACCATCGACAAAGAGCCGACTTTGAAAACGTCCGGACACAAGGCGCACTATTGCCTGCGGGGCTGCGGCAAATCGGCGGACGGCACCACCGTCCCCAGACTGGTCGACGTGGCGAGCGTATATCCGGACGCCAAGTCGGGGGCATGGTATTACGACGCGGTGCAGTACGCGGTGAGCAACGGTATGTTCAACGGCGTATCTGCAAACGAGTTCAAGCCGAATAATACCATGAACCGCGCCATGCTGGTCAGCGTG
This sequence comes from uncultured Clostridia bacterium, assembly GCA_947625805.1. Classification (GTDB taxonomy): domain Bacteria; phylum Bacillota; class Clostridia; order Oscillospirales; family CAG-272; genus CAKSEI01. Next base: position 19,330 of record CANQPT010000023.1, on the reverse strand, counting down.
CTCTACCGTATGGAAGACAGTCCCTCCGTGGCCGGAATTTCCAACACGTTCGGGGACGTTGCCTCCGGCAAGTATTACACCGAGGCGGTTATCTGGGCGTCCTCCAACGAGATCGTCAACGGTACCAATCCGGGCGTGTTCTCACCGAACAACAACATCACCCGTGAGCAGATGGCGGCCATTCTGTTCCGCTACGCGCAATACAAGGGCTACGATACAAGCAAGAGCGCCAACCTGAATGCCTTCCCGGACGGCGGCACGACTTCCAATTACGCCAAGGAGGCACTTGCGTGGGCCAACGCGCAAGAGCTGATCACCGGTACTTCCGCGGGCGCGGGCAGTCCGGTTCTGCTGAGCCCCAAGGGCTCGGCCACCCGCGCACAGGTTGCGACCATTCTCATGCGCTTCCGGAAGACCTTTGAGTATAACAATTGACTCAACCAAATGGAACCAAAAGCCGCCGATCGGCGGCTTTTGGCTTGATTTTGTGCAACTTGTATATGTGTAAAATTTTTGCACCGAAATTTGTGCAAATTGCACATGGCGTCAAAAAGGCCGTCGGGCGGCGGAGGCGGATAAAAACCAACCGGGAAAAATCGGCATAATTCCCCGGACAGGCCGGAATAACAACAAAATATGGGCAAAAACGGCAAAACGGTCACAAAATGTAGATTGGCGACCGGTGCCCGGCAAAAATCAGCCGACAGGCCGGACCGTTCGCCCGCCCGCCGCCCGGCCGGGCGGCAGACAAAATAATAAATGAAGTGTGAATAAAACCCCTGTCAGATGGGGAATGAGCGCGGAAAAGGCGCGGATTTTTTCTTGACAGAACGTTAGTTTTGCGGTATAATCAACATATAAATTTAACATGGTGACGCGGACGGTTGTTCGGAAAGGACGAACAGCGTCTTTTTGTGCGTTCTTTTGCGCACTCCCCGATCGTATCGTTTTGCGTCGCCGTTTTGTTAGAGTTTTTTCGGTAGGAGGAACGAACAGTATGAACAAACATTCGTGTGCGGCGAGAATGCTTGCGATGTTGCTCTGTGTCATGCTCGCGCTCGGCGCGGCGCCCTTTACTGCGGCCGCGGCGGACGGGGACGACGGGTACACTGAGAGCATCGCATCCCTGACCGATCTGCTGGCGGTAGACCGGTATGCCGTATACAAGTCCCGTTACACCGACGTGCCGCGTGCGTCCGCCACGGTAGAGGTGGACGTCCTTGACTATTCGGCGGAGGACACCACTGCCGCAATCGGCGAGGGCGAGGGCCAAGTGCACGTCGGGACCTATGCCAACCAGGACGCATGGGGCAACCGGGTTGCCGGGACCGAGCAAGAGGGGCTGTACTGTCCCGATACGGGCGCGGTCGGCTGGAAGGTAACCATTCCCGAAAGCGGTATGTACGCCATTTCCTTTGAGTATTACCCGGTCGGCGACAAGGCTTCCGCTATTGAACGCACCCTGTACGTGGACGGCGTGGTGCCGTTCTACGAGGCGCGTTTTCTGACCTGTTCCAAGGTCTGGGCGGATAAGTATCCGGACAGCTATACCGGCGTGCGCGACGGCGCGTTCCGCAAGGACGTTACCGGCAACGAGATCCGTCCGGAAAAGGCCGTCGCTCCCGAGTGGAGAAGTTACGACTTCAGCGAGTCCTCCGGAAATTACGTGGATCCATTCGAGTTCTATTTTGAGGCGGGCGAGCACGTGTTCCAGCTGGAGGCTCAGCGCGAACCGATCGTGATTAAGAGCATCACTGTTCACCCCTACGAGAAAGAACCGTCCTACGAGGAATATCTCGGCAAGTATTCGGGCGCCGAGCGGGTGAGCGCCGAGACCATCGCTCAGGCCAACGGCGGCGAGGATCGGATTATGATCGAGGCGGAGTTATACAGCACTTGCTCGGATAAGTCCATCTACCCCCTTGCCGACCGTACCAGCGCGATCAGCAGCCCGCAGGACGCGTCGCGGGAACTGCTCAACGCCATCGGCGACGACAAGTGGAAGAATTGCGGACAGTGGGCCGAGTGGAAAGTGACCGTTCCAAAGGCGGGCTTTTACAAGATCGGCGTGCGCTTCCGTCAGAATATCAACGACGGTCTGTTCTCCTCCCGCGTGCTGCGCATCAACGGCGAGATTCCTTTCGACGAGGCCAAGTATCTGCAGTTTGACGCGGGCGACGTGTGGGACTCCTGCTATCTGAACAACGGCGCGCAGGCGTATGCGGACGGGTTCTGCTTCTATTTGAATGAAGGCGAGAACACCATTTCGCTGGAGGCGGGCCTTGGCAATATGGCGGACATCATTCTCCGTCTGAACGCGGTCGTCAACACCATCAACTCGGCTTATATCAACATTTTGATGATCACGGGTACCACCCCGGACTCCAACCGCAACTATAACTTCTATCAACTGATCCCTGATTCCATCGATGATCTGGCCGCCATGTCCGACGAGCTGTACGACATCACCAATCTTCTCAACGAGATCTCCGGAAAGAGCGAAAACACCACCACTCTGGAAAACATTGCCCGCCGTCTTTACAAGATGGGCAACAAGGAAGACGAAGTGGCAAAGAATCTCTCCGGTCTTAAGAGCGATATCGGATCCTTAGGCACTTGGCTGCAAAAGGCCATGACCCAGCCGCTGGCCCTTGACTACATCACCGTGCAGAGCGCCGATGCGGGCGAGAAGCAGCTGCCCCGCGCCAAAGAGAGTTTCTTACAGTCGCTGTGGTTTGAGGTGCGTATGTTCGGTATGTCGTTCGTGGCCGACTACAACACCCTGGGCGCGCTCGAGGACGTCGACGAGGACCAGTCTGTGGTCGTGTGGACCACCTCCGGCCGCGACCAGGCCAAGATCATCCGCAACCTGATCAACAACGACTATACGCCGAGTACCGGCATCAACGTATCTCTCAAACTGACCGTGGCCGGTTCGCTTCTGCCGTCGGTGCTTGCGGGCGTGGGGCCGGACGTGTCCCTTGACCTTGCAAGTTCGGACGTCATCAACTGGGCGATCCGTGACGCGCTTATCCCGCTCAACGATTTCGAGGGATTTGACGAGATCCTCTCGGAATTCCCGGATGCGGCGACCATTCCTCTTACCTTATATACCGATACCATCATAGACTATGACAAGCAAAAGGACGGCCCGATCAGGGACGATCAGGTAACGGCCAAGACCTATGGACTGCCCATGACCCTTGACTTTGCCATGATGTTCTACCGTGCAGACATCTTCCAGAATCTCGGACTTGAGGTTCCGCGCACTTGGAACGACTTCTATACCATTCTTCCTATCTTACAGAATAACCAGATGTCGGTGGTTTTCCCCACCTCCAGCGGCGGTGAAAACCTGTTCCTCTATCAGATGCTGCCCGAGGGCACGTCCGTGCGGGACGGTCTCTATCAGGACAACGGCCGCCGGATCGGCCTTGACTCAAACTTGGCATTGCAGGCGTTCGACGAGTTGTGTACCCTGTTTACCCAGTATAAACTTCCCGTAGCGCCCAACTTTGAAAACCAGTTCCGGACCGGCGAAATTCCTTTGGGAATCGTAGGCTATTCGGTCTACACCCAGCTCAGCGTCTTTGCACCGGAAATCAAGGGCCTTTGGGAGTTCGTTCCTCTGCCCGGCTGGGAGGATGAGAACGGCAAGATCAACAACTGCGCCATCGGCACCGTGACCGCCATTGTCATGCCGCGAGGCGACCGCTCGCAGGAAAAGGCAAACAACGCCTTCAACTTCATGAGTTGGTACGTGGGGCACAAGAATCAGGCCAACTACGCGGACGAATACAGCGCGTGGATGGGTCAGAACACCAAGTTCAACACGGCCAACCAGCAGGCTTTGACCGAGATGCCATGGAGCGCGGTCGAAACACAGAATCTGATGGCACAGTTCAACAATCTGGCGGCGGTTCCCGAGTATCCGGGAAGTTATATCGTGACCCGTAACGTCAACTTTGCGTTCATGAACGCATACAACAACAACGCCGACCCGGTGGAAAGCATGCTCGACTACATCACGGAAATCAACAAGGAGATTTCCCGCAAACGCAAGGAATTCAACCTTGACAGTTACGAAATCTCCTATTCCTCCAACTACACGGAGAGTATCAACTGACAAGACATCGGCAGGGGGCTTTCCCGCCCCCGCCACAAGAAAGATTGAAGGAGAAATTTCAAAATGGCAAAACAAGCTGCCGCCAAGCAAGCAAAAAAGCCGGTGTCCCGTAAAGATATGTCCCGCATACGCTGGACCATGAGGGAGATCATGCGGAATAAGACCGCCTACGTGCTGGTCCTGCCCTTTATGATCATCTTTTTCCTCTTTACGGTCATTCCGGTGGTGGTCTCTTTGGCACTCAGTCTGACCACCTTCAACATGCTGCAATGGCCCAACTTCATTTTCTTTGACAACTACATCCGCCTGTTCCTTGACGACGACCTGTTTATCAAGGCCATTCAGAACACGCTGATCTTCGCGGCGGTCACAGGCCCCGTGTCCTACGTGCTTTCCTTTGCGGTGGCATGGTTTATCAACGAACTGTCCCCCAAGGTGCGCGCGCTGGTCACCCTGGTATTCTATGCGCCGTCCATCTCGGGTGCGGTATACACCATCTGGGGCGTGTTCTTCTCGGGCAACGCATACGGCTACGTCAATGCGTGGTTGATGCGGCTCGGACTGATCGAAGAGCCCATCCAGTGGTTCCAGAACGCGGCCTACGTCATGCCTCTTTGTATCGTGGTCGCCCTCTGGACCTCGCTTGGTACCGCGTTCCTTTCCTTTATCGCGGGTTTGCAGATCGTCGACCGTTCGCTGTACGAGGCGGGCGCGGTGGACGGTGTGCGCAACCGCTGGCAGGAACTCTGGTATATCACCCTGCCCTATATGCGTCCGCAGCTTATGTTCGGCGCCATCATGGCCATCACCGGCTCGTTCGGATTCGGCGGCATCGTGGACGCGCTGGCGGGCAACCCGTCGGTCGACTACTGCGCATGGACCATCACCCATCACTTAGCTGACTACGGCAACTCACGGTTCGAGGTGGGATACGCATCCGCCATCTCGGTGGTGCTGTTCGCAATGATGTTCGGCGCCAACCTGCTGATCAAACGCCTGCTCAGCAAGTTAGGACAATAAGGAGGACGTTATGGCAAAAGCGAAAAAATTACGTATCAGAAAACACGCCGTCGTCCTCAACCGTTCACGCGGAGGCGATACCGGCATCGGGATCATGCTCTTTTTGCTGGGCGCGTTCATGTTCTTACCCATGGTTTACGCGATTTCTCAGTCGCTCAAACCGCTGGATGAACTCTGGAAATTCCCGCCCAACTTTATCGTACATAACCCGACCGTCAAAAACTATACCGACCTGTTCCGGCTTATGAACACCTCGTGGGTTCCGTTCTCGCGCTACCTGTTCAATACCGTGCTCATCTCGGTCTCCGGTACGTTCGGCAACCTGATTCTTTCGTCCATGGCGGCATACGCCCTGTCCAAGATCAAGTTCCCCGGCCGGGGCTGGATGTTCCAGATGATCGTGCTTTCGCTGATGTTCTCGGCGACTGCGGCCAGCATTGCAAACTTCATTACCATGAGTTTACTGCACTGGGTCGACACCCTCTGGGCGGTGATCGTGCCCGCATGGGGCTCGACCTTGGGACTATACCTGATGAAACAGTTCATGGAGTCCTCGGTCTCCGATGCGGTGCTGGAAAGCGCGCGTCTGGACGGCTCCAGCGAGTTCAATACCTTTATCCGGATCGCAATGCCGATGGTCAAGCCCGCATGGCTGACGCTGATCGTGTATTCCTTCCAAGGGCTTTGGAACTCGGGCGCTTCCATTTATATTTATTCCGAGGAACTCAAAACCTTCAACTACGCCATCAGCCAGATCCTGTCCGGCGGTATCGTCCGTGCGGGCGCGGGCGCGGCCTCTACGGTGGTCATGATGATCGTGCCTGTCGTGGTGTTCGTCATCACCCAGAGCAACATCATCGAAACCATGTCCGCTTCGGGCATGAAAGACTAAGGGGGAGAGACAATGAACAAACAATCAAGAATTCTCACCCTGTGCGTGGCCCTGTTGATCGTGCTCGGCTCGGTCGGCAGTTTTGCGGCGTCCTACACCTCGTATACGTTCGGGTATGACGGCATATTCCGGGTGTCCCCGGACGGCTACACGCCGCTTCAGCTTGTGACGTCCGAGTATATGGGTCTTTCGGCCTCGCTCGACGCGCCGACCGACATCGTGACCGATGCGGAAGGAAACGTCTACATCGCCGACCCAAACAACAGCCGGATCGTTATCTTGGACCAATATTACAAACTCAAATACGAACTGCGGGAGTTTGTCAACGATCAGGGCATCGACGACTCTCTTGCGGGCGCGCGCGGACTGTGCGTGACCAGCGACAAAATCTACGTCGCCGACACGGACAAAAAGCGTATTCTGGCGTTCAAGAAATTCAATCCGGAAACCAGAAAGTGTGACTTTGTCGCCCGTTATGAGGAGCCGGAGTCCGATTCCTTTGCCGAGGACGACGTCTACATGCCCATCGCCGTAGCGGCGGACGATTCGGGAAGAATGTACGTTGTGTCGGCTACCACCTACGAGGGCATCATCGCCCTCAATCAGGACGGTACGTTCAGCGGATTCGTGGGGGCGCAGAAAGCGGTTGCCGATCCCTTTGAACTGTTCTGGAGACGCTTTCAGACAAGAGAACAGCGGGAGAGCAACATCACCTACGTGTCCACAGAGTACAACAATATCGCCATTGACCCGACCGGATTTGTCTATGCCACCACGTCCTCCATCGATGAGTCGGCGCTGAATACGCAGATTTTCGATAAGACCAGCACCTACTCTCCGGTCAAAAAGCTGAACGTGGCCGGTGACGACATCATGCGGCGCAACGGCTTCTTTGCTCCGTCGGGCGATGTGGACTATCTGAGGGTCGGCGATCCGGATAAATACACGGTCGGTCCTTCCACCATCGTGGACGTGGCCGTCGGCCCGCAGGATACGTGGACCATTCTCGACCAGAAGCGCAGTCATATCTTCACCTATGACAGCGACGGCGAGTTGTTGTTTGCCTTTGGCGACAAGGGCGAGCAGCTCGGCAATCTGCAAATGCCGGTGGGCGTTGAATATCAGGGCGATAAACTGCTGGTACTCGACTCCACTACCAACGCCTTTACCGTATACACCCGTACCGAGTACGGCGACATTCTCATCGACGCGATCAAGGCCAACAACGACCGAAGATACGATGAGGCGACCGACTACTGGACCAAGATCCTACAGCGCAACAACAACTTTGATTCCGCTTACGTGGGCTTGGGAAAAGCGGCCTACCGGAGCGGCGACTGGAACGCGGCGATGGATTACTACCGGTATTGCTACGACGTCGCCGACTATTCGGACGCTTTCCAGATGTGGCGCAAAGACTGGGTGGAAAAGTACGTCATCGTGATCCCGATCGTGCTGATTGTGATTATCTTGGCGGTGGTCAAATTCTTCAGCCACGCGGGCAAGGTCAACCGCAGAGTGGCCGTTTCGGGCGAAAAGCGCAAACTCAGCCACGAAATGCTGTATGCGTTCCACCTTATCTTCCATCCCTTTGACGGATTCTGGGACCTCAAACACGAAAAACGCGGATCTTTGCGAGCGGCGGTCATCTATCTTTTGATTACCATCGTCGCGTTCATGTACAACGGAATCGGACAGTCGTTTATCTATAACGCCCAACCCGAGTTCAGCGGTCTTGTCATGCAGATCATGTCGGTCTTCTTGCCGGTCGTTCTCTGGGTTGCGGCCAACTGGTGTCTGACCACACTCTTTGAGGGCGAAGGAAGCGTAAAGGATATCTTCATCGCCACCTGCTATTCCATCGTTCCCATCCCCATGCTGATCATTCCCTCCACCCTGCTCACCCACGTGCTGACGTCCGGTGAGAGCGGATTCATTTCACTGATCAACGGCATTATGTGGGTATGGGTGGCGCTGCTCATATTCTTCGGATGTATGATCACCCACGACTATACGCTGGGCAAGAACATCTTGACCTGTATCGCCACCATCGCGGGAATGGCCGTCATCATGTTCTTGGGCATTCTGTTCTCGACGCTGGTCACCAAGATGGTCACGTTCGTATCCAACATCGTGACCGAATTAACCTACCGAATGTAGAAAGGAGAAAAGTCAATGAGAAAGATTCAAAAGACGATTGCGTCACTGCTTGCACTCATTTTAGCGCTGACGGCCTTCCACGGGCTTTTCACCTTCTCGGTATTTGCGGACGGCGAGGAGGATACCACCGAGCCAACCGAATCCACCACCGAGCCGACCGAGCCCGGCGAGGACCAAGCTCCCGCCGAGGACGGGAAAAAGGACGAGCAAGAGGAAGAGGAAAAACTTCCCGATTACACCCGGATCCCCTATGCGAGCGCGGAGGAAAAACTGCAAAATATCATCGACAATCTGGAATACGGTCTTGACGGGACGTATAACCCCGAGGGAAAGAACGTATGGACCAGATACGGCGACTACTATCTGTTTGCCGACAGTTTTTCGGGCGAGGTCATCTGGCAGAACGCCAAGACCGGCGAGATGCTGATGACAAACCCCTACGACGTGGCAAACCCCGGCTCTTCCACCAATCAGGGCACCCGGTACGACCTGCTCTCTCAGGTGCTGATAAATTATCTGGACGCCGGCACCCCCAAGTATATGAACTCCTACGTGGAAGCCTGCCAGCGTGAGCAGATCTCGGTCAAGTATATCACCAACGGTCTGCGCGTGGAGTACGCCATGGGCGAGGTAGAGTCAAGAAAATTGGTTCCCCGCCTGATCGAAAAGTCCCGCTTTGAGGAGATGATCCTCTCTCAGGTGACCGACGAGGTGGAGTACGAGCGCCTGCTGACCTACTACGTGCTGCAGGATCCGAACGATCCCGCCAACACGCAGGATATGCTCAACGATATGTACGCCCTGTATCCCATTACCCGTCAGATGGCAGTCTACTCCTTTGACGAGAATGCAAGTAAGCGTGAGTTGAACCAGATCGAGGGGGTCATCAAGCAGTATACCAAATATACCTATGATGACTTGAACGAGGACCACGAGAGGACCCAATATAAGGGCAACGACGCGCCTCCCGCGGTGTTCAAGTTCGGCCTTGAGTATACCCTGCAGGAGGACGGTTCTCTGACCGTGCGCCTTGCGGCAAACGGCCTGCGTTACGACGAGGACAACTATCAGCTTCAAGACATTCAACTGCTTCCTTACTTCTGTGCGGTCAACAATCATTATCAGGGTTACACTTTCCTGCCGGACGGAAGCGGCGCATTGATCGAAAACAGCGACGAGGCCTACACCTTAACGGGTAAGGTCTACGGAATCGACAACGCTTACCAGAATATCAGCGGCGGCGGAAACCGACAGGTCATGCGTCTTCCGGTCTTTGGAGCGGTGCAGTACACCGACCCGGTGAAAGCGCCGGTTGAAAGCGACGTTGAACAGACCGAAGGAGAGGAACTGACCGAAGAAGAGCTGGAAAAAGAAGAGGAAGAACTCGGACTCAACGAAAGCGAGGGCGTCGAGGAGCTGGAAGGCGAAGACGAGGAAGACGACGAGGACGGCGAGGACCAAGACGGCGAACAAACGCCCGACCAGCCGGAAGAGGAAGACGACGATAAAAATAAGGAAACCAAACCTTCCAACGCATTCGGATATCTTGCCATCATCGAAGAGGGAGCTTCCCTTGCATCCATCACCTCCAAGCACGGCGGTTCGGTCTACAAGTACAGTTCGATCTATACCTCCTTTATTCCCCGTGCGTCGGATATGTACGACTTAAGCGACACGCTGTCGGTGGGCAGCGCCGCAAGTTACTCGGTGACCAGTAAACGCAAATACACAGGCAGTTACACCCTGCGCATCTATATGCTCACGGACGAGGGTCTTGCAAAGAAAGCCGGCCTTGGTGAGGACGGGTATTACCAAACCAGTTACGTAGGCATGGCAAAGGCATATCAGGATTATCTGGTGGACACGGGCACCCTGACCGCCTTAACCGATGAGCAGGTAAAGGACGATCTTCCCCTGTATACCGAGTCCCTCGGCACCATCGATACCTCGGACACTTTCCTCAGTCTGCCGATCACGGTCAAGACGCCTCTTACCACCTTTGACGATCTCAAAACCATGTACGATGCGCTGGCAGAAAGAGGAATCACCAACGTGAATATGCGCCTGACCGGCTTTACCAACGGAGGTTTGCTCTGCACATATCCTTACAAAGTCAAGTTTGAAAAGAAAGCGGGAGGCGACAAGGGCTTTGAGCAACTGCTCTCCTATGCGCAGGAAAAGGGCTTTGGCGTATTCCCGGACTTCGACTTCTCCTATGTGAAGCTCATTGAGAACTTTGACGGTTTCAGCATGAAAAAGCACGCGGTGCGCACCATCGACTCAAGATACACCTCCAAGGCCGAGTACGACCCGGCATGGCAGATGTTCTCGCCGAACGGCGACGCCGTAGTCAGCGCGGCGTCCATTCCGTCGCTGTATGAGGGCTTTGACAAGAACTTCTCCAAGTTCGGCGCCTCCTCTATTTCGGTGGGCACGCTTGGCTCGGATCTCAACTCCGACTTTGACCGCGAGGATCCTTACGATCGAAACGACGCACAGCAGTACGTGCAAAGCGTGTTAGGCAAGATTGACGACAAGTATACAAGCGTCATGATCGACGGCGGTAATGTATACGCGCTGCGGTACGCGGATCACGTGCTCAACATTCCGCTGGATTCCAGCCGTTTTGCCGGCGCCAGCAAGTCGGTGCCGTTTATGGCAATGGTATTGCACGGATACGTACAGTATGCCGGCACGCCGACCAATATGGCCAGCGACTCCAAGTATGAAATGCTCAAGATGATCGAGAACGGAGCAAATCCGTACTTCATGCTTTCCTATCAGAATCTTTCCAAATTGAAAGAATTACCCTACAGGTACAGCCGGTACTACTCGGTCAACTTTGGAATCTGGTTGGACGACCTTACGGACATCTACAATCAACTCAACGACAATCTGAGCAGCCTGCAGCGCGCCACCATCGTGGATCACGTGTTCCTTGACGCTGAGCGCGAGCACACGGAGGAGGAAACCGGCGACTTCTCGGCCGCAAGCGGCTCGGTCGTGCGGGTACGGTACTCAGACGGAACGACCTTCTATCTCAACTACAACGACTTTGCGGTGGTCGCCGACGGACAGACCATAGGCGCAAATGCGTATGTAAAGACAAACGCATAAGAAAGGAGAGAATGCAATGACTTCAGCAAAAACGGCCGCACCCGCAAAAAAGCGGCGGAGCGTATCGCTTCAGGCCAAAAAACAGCGCGCGGGCTGGATCTTTATTCTCCCGTTCTTGATCGGACTGGCAATCATCTACCTTCCCATCATCTTCAACTCGATCTGGGTCAGTTTCAATGATTTCCAGACCGTGCGCGGCGGAGGATATACCCTCGAGTTTGTGGGGGTGGAGAATTACAGGTACGCTCTTTTTACCGATTCCAGTTTCGTTCAGACTCTGGCGACCGGGATTCAGTCCATGATCTTCAATATTCCCGCGATCGTCATCTTCTCCCTGTTTATGGCCGTGCTTCTCAATCAGAAGATGATCGGCCGCGCGGCCTTCCGTGCCATCTTCTTTGTGCCGGTTATTCTGAGTACGGGTTTGGTGGACCGTATGGACGCGGCCAATTCCATGCTGGAGAACATGGGAACCACCATCGACACGGGCGCCGCGTCCACTAGTGAGGGCATGACGCAGCTTGTGTCCTATATGGACATTGCCATGCTGCTCAGTGGTATGCGGGTCGGACAGGGATTGGTGGGATACGTCGTGGATCTGGTCAACGGTCTTTACGACATCATCAACCAGTCGGGCGTGCAGATGCTGATCTTCTTGGCGGGGCTTCAGTCGATCTCGCCGGCCATCTACGAGTCCTGCTCGATCGACGGCGCGACCACATGGGAAACTTTCTGGAAAATCACTTTCCCGATGATCTCCCCCATGATTTTGGTCAATACCGTCTACACGGTGATCGACTCCTTTACCTCCAGTAAAAACGAGGTCATGACCTACATTCAGGAAATTTATTCGACGTCAAACGGCAGAACGGTCAGCGCCGCCATGTCATGGATGTACTTTACGATCGTGATCGTGATCATCGGCATTGTCGCGGCGATCCTTTCGACATATATCTTCTATCAGAGAAGAGATTGAGGGAGGGAAAAACCATGAATCAAACCAAAATTACAAAAGAAACCAAGAATAAGATCCGCGTGGATTTTGAGCGCACCTCTTGGTGGAAGCGGTTCCAGATCAAGTATCTGTCCCTTTCCTTCTTAGGGAACGCGGTATGGTATATCTTCCGACTGGTCCTTCTGTTGGGTATTTCCTACGTCATTCTCTATCCGTTCATTACCAAGATTGCCTCCTCCTTTATGAGCTCGGACGACCTTGTGGACGCGACGGTGCGTCTGATCCCGAAATATCCGACCATCAGCCGGTATCGGCAGTTGATCCTTGCCAATTACTTCGGAGCCCTGCTCAACACCCTTCTGCTTTCCCTGTCAAACGCGCTGATCCAGACGCTGGTCTGCTGCTTTGTGGGATACGGCTTTGCCAAGTATAAGTTCAAGGGCAACGGACTGATCTTCGCGCTGGTGGTGCTGACCATGATCATTCCCCACAACGCGGTGCAGTTCGCAATGTACATGAAGTTCCGGTATTTTGACTTCCCTTTCTTACATCTTTTTGAGTGGATCGGCGGCAAGCCGTGGAACATGATCAATACCGTAACACCCTTCTATCTTCTCTCGGCTACCGGCCTTGCGTTTAAGAACGGGCTTTACATCTTTATGATGCGGCAGTTCTTCCGCGGCGTGCCGGATGAACTCGAGGAAGCGGCCTACATCGACGGCTCGGGCGTGTTCCGTACCTTCTTTACGATCATTCTTCCCATGTCTATCCCGATGATGATCACCATCTTCCTGTTTGCCTTCTCCTGGCAGTGGACCGACTATTTCTACTCGAATATGTTTATTCAAAACGGAAAACTGGTCCTGATGTCCAACTTCATTCCCAACGCTGCCACCGGTACCGTGGGCGAGGCAAGCGCAAACAGCGCGGCGGGTTCGCTTCTGATCATCGCTCCGCTGATCATCATGTATCTCTTCTGTCAGAGATACCTGATCCAGGGCATCGAACGCTCAGGTATCACGGGTTAATTGCAAAAAGAGTCTGCATTGCGGACTCTTTTTTGCACAAAGAGCGCTTGCCCGGCAGGCCGTGGACGCGCTAATTGTATCCTTTTCACAAAAAAAGAATGAAATTTTTGTGTATTTCGTGTAATGCCAAAATGCCGAAAAAGTGGTATCATTATAGTACTATAATTCTATACTTATTATGGAGGAGAATATGAAAATCAGACGGTTTTTATCGGCGTTTCTTGCGGTTTGCATGATCGTTGCCATGCTGAGTATCAATCTCGGCTCGAGCGCGGAACGGCTTTCCAACAGTGCGCCCACATTTCTTGCACTGGGTGAGAACATGAGTTTCATGACCAATACGTATGAAGTTCAGAATCACCAAGCGACCGGCGTGACCATGTGGCTGCGGGTTACCGGCGCAAAAGAGCCATTTTCGCTCTACGAGATGAAAATGACCGTGTACACCCGCGATTATCCCGGCGGCGTATCCACTTGGAACCACGGCCAGGACGGCTCGCGCAACGCCGAATGGGAGATTACACAGGACGGCGACTGGCTGTTCTGGATTCCGTTCAAGCACTACACCCTCAACCATCAGTTTGTGGGTGACGACTACGTGACCGGATTTACCAACTACACCCTGTCCGCGGCCACGGTCAGCGCGGAAAACAAGGGCGCTAAGGTCGCACTGATGGGTATCTTTGACGGCAAGTTCGAGAAGTTCAACACCACTTTTGTGGACGGCTCAAGCGAGCAAAAGGTCGAAGGCACGTATGAGTACAAGAACGCACAGCTTTCGCGCAATGCGGCAAACGCGGGCATTATCTCGCCCGAGTACTACGACCCGGATCTGGGCGGCGTCCGTCATACGGATGATCCGGACAGCCCCTACGACGGTCCCATCGACTACAGCGATCAGGTCGTGAAGACTTGGGTCTATGCCTTTGCAAATTCTCCCATGCCCGAACCGGCGTACGAAGGCGACCCCGGCGAATTTGACGGTTGGTACGACGCGGCCGAAGGCGGTTCGCCCATGATCGCACGCGAGAATAACACCCTGTGGGCGCGTTACAGCCAAAAATACACGGTCACTTTCTACGATGAGGACAAAAAGAACGAACTGGGCACTTGCACCGTAAAAAGCGGCACGGCGGCGACCGCGCCGTCCGATCCCAAGAAAGCGTCGGATCAGTATTACACTTACGCGTTTGCGGGATGGGTGAATGAGGACGGCACGAAAGCGGACTTCAGCAAAGTGACCGAGGACGTCAGCGTATACGCTTCCTACACTGCAACCTTTATCAATCCTTACGAAGACGCGGATCTCAGCCGTTACTACGGCAAGGCGGTCGAGTACGTGACCGTCAACGGCATTATGAACGGTACCGATGCGACCCACTTCGGGCCGAACGGCACTGCAACACGCGGCATGATTGTCACAGTGCTCTATCGTATGGAGGGCTCTCCCAGCGTCGCGGGAATGAAAAATCCTTTCGACGACGTTGAGTCGGGCAAGTATTACACCGACGCGGTTATCTGGGCAAGCAATACGGGCGTGGTCAACGGAACCGGCGAAGGCAAGTTTTCGCCGGGCAACAACGTCACCCGCGAGCAGTTTGCTACCATGCTCTACCGCTATGCGGACCAGATCAAAGGCTACTATATGTCCTCCGGCAGCGCTGCGCTTTCCGGCTTTGTCGACAAGAACGATATCTCGACCTATGCGATCAACGCGGTCAAGTGGGCGATCGCCACGGCCGACCATATGTCCGGTCAGGGCATCCGGTACTACAACAAGGTTGCATACATCGAGGGCGTTCCGGCAGACGAAAAGACCGTCAAGATGAATCCCAAGGGCAATGCGACCCGTGGACAGATGGCTACCATTCTCGAGCGCTTTATCAACAGCGAGCATCTGACAAAGGAATCGTAACCGAGACCTTACAAACAGATCGTTTCCGGCCGGAGAATATTTCATCACCCTCTGCACCCCGCGCGTATCGAACGGCCGGAGACGATTTCCGCACAATACAAAAAAACGGGCATAAAAGTTTGTGAAAAATGACAAAAACAATCCAAAATAAATGCTTGTCTTTTTGGTCGGTAGTGTAGTATAGAAAGAAAACATTTATGGAGAAAACCAATATGAAACGCGTTCTTGCGCTGATTTTAGCGCTGACCATGATGCTTTCCCTGTTCTCTTTCGCCGCTTTGGCAGAAGAAGGGCAAACGGGGACTCCCTTTACGCCGGGTCAACCGGTCAAACTGCCCAACACCTTGTCGGGAACGATCCCGCAAGAGGGCGTTTCGGTCTGGAGCGGCGAGGTGGATTTCGGATTTGCCGCAAGTGCCGTTACCTTTGTCTTCCGGGTGACCGGAGTGGAGGAGCCGATCGTGGCCACCAAGGTCAACCCCACCTTCGTGGAAGCAGACGGACAGACCTATTCTTGGAGTGATTCTGTGGAAAAGAAGGGCGGAAACGAATACGGCGGCTGGCAGTGGGGCAATATCTGGGGCAGCGGCGACGCTGCGATCTTCGCGCCCGAGATGACCATTGCCGAGGACGGCTTGTACTATCTCTATCTGAACAGAAAAGTGCTGGCAAACGAAGTGGCCCTTTCCATTCGGAAAGTGACCGGATTTTCCCTTTTCAACACGATGGGAAAATACCCGGGCAGCAAGGCCCAACCCGCCAACCCCAACACGAATGCTACCTTCCAGATGCTGAACATCGTGCCAAACGATCTGAGCGCAACGGTGGAGTTCTATGACGGGGAAGAGTTGCTGACCACTCAGAGCATTTCCTATACCGAGGTCGGAAACGACTCTGCACACGATCAACAGACCGGCATCGCCGACGGGGTCAACCCCCGCCGTGCCAAGCAGTTCCGCAAACTGACCACACCCACCGAGTTGTTCTTGCGCAACGAGGACGGCGCGGTTCTGCCCTCCAAGGACGGAGACGGCCAAAACCTCTACCGCCTTGTCTGGAAAGATGAAAACGGCGATGTCGTTGACGGCGTCTATCAGGACTGCAAACTGCATGCCGACTATGAGCCGGTAGACAAAACCGTCGTGGACGTCACTTTCCTCGATGCGGATGGCAAGGTCATTTACAGCGAGACCGGTATCCAAAAGACCGAAGTCGCCTACAAGGGTGAAGATCCCGTCAAGGCGGCCGACGACGATTATACCTATACGTTTGCGGGCTGGACGACCGACGGAGGAAAGAACGTGATCCGCGACTTTGCCTCCTATACGGTGCCGGAGGACGCGGTTTCCTTGGTCTTTTCGCCCGTATTCATCGAGGATCTGATCCTCAAGGCGACCCTTGAGGGTCCCGCCGAGATCCCGTCGGGTGGACAGGCGGCCTATCAGGTCAAACTCAACCGTGCCGACATTACCACCGACGTGTCCGCCGGCGTCAAAGAGAAGATCACCTCGGGTGAAGTTGTCGTTTCCTATCCTGCCGCCGCCTTGAGCGCCGAGGGGGAAGAGGTCGACGGCAGCGTCGCGTCCGCCCGGGTTCCGTTCGGGTCTGTGGACGAGAACGGCGTGGTGGGACAGCTGACCCTGACCGCCTCCGGAAATTTCGTCGGCCCCGTGACCCTGACCGTGTCCGGAAACGCGGGCGGCGTGGACGCCCGGCCGGTCACCGTGTCGGTCAAGGTGCAGGGTGATCTGCAGCCCGGTCTGTACCTCGACGGCGGCGAGTCTGTGTCCATCGCTTATGCGGACGCAAACAACAGACCCGCCAAGCAGGATCTGTGGAGCGGCAGCGTTCCCACCGAGAACGCACACGCCATTTCCTATGTGTTCAAACTGGAGGGCGTGGACACTCCCATCAACGCATATCAGCTGTCGGTCGGCTTTAACGGTACCACCACCGACAGAAACATCTGGACCTATTGGTTCTTCTACAACACCAACAACTGGGGCGGCGGACGCTCTCCCCGCTTCCAGACCTTTGAAAAGGACGGTTATTATGTGCTCTATCTGCACAACCGCTTCTTACAGGACTATGCCATCAGCGAGATCAATTCTTTAAGCATTTTTGCAAATGCAGCCTGCAATATCGACGGCGGAGCCGCGCCGGAGCATGACACGCCCCTGAACACCAATGACAACGCCACCTTTACCATGCTGGCGGTCATCGGAGAGGCGCTTGCGCCTACCGTGACCTTCCACGACGCGCAGGGTGATCCGCTCGGCGATCCCTACACTTACGCGTATATCGACGAGTCCGCCTTCCACAAGGGCGGAAACGACGGCAAGTACAACGTGACCGCAGAACTCAAACAGATGCTCGAACTGGTCTCGGCGGAGGATGTCTTTGACGCGGCCTCGGCGGCCGAGGACGCCGCGCTCGCAGAGGCGGGAGGGCCTTCGGACAAGGTATACGTCGCGCCCGCCAAAGCGGATGACGACTATTACAGTTACAAGTTTGTCGGCTGGGCAGACGCGGACGGAAACCGTGTAGACGCGGTCTACAAGAGCATGGACGTTTACCCGGTCTATGAGAAAACCATTCTCGATCCTGTTTCTGTTACATTCTCGATTGACGGCGTTGAGGCAGAGCCGTTTGACATTCCGCGCGGAACCGCTCCCACCTATGAGGGCGTGCCCACTAAGGCCTCAGACAGTGATTATTCCTACCTCTTCGCGGGCTGGACCACCGATCCCACCCATGTTCTTGCCACCATTCACGAGGACGCACAGGCTTGGGGACGTCCGCTTGAAGAGATTATTGTCGAGGAGGACAAAATCACCGTCTACGCGGTCTTTGAGCAGACCGAGCGCATCTGGGAGATCACTTTCTATACGGAGGATCATACCACCGAACTCGGAAAGGTCTTTGTGCGCAAGGGTCAGTTGATCGACGTGGAGGGAAAGCCCGCCGAGCTGCCGATAGCCCCTGAAAAACCGGCCACCCAGCAGTACACCTACGCCTTTGCGGAATGGGTGGACGCCGTTGGCAACAAGGTCGATCTGACCAAGGTCGAGAAGGACGTCGAGGTCTACGCGTCCTATACCGCAACGCTCAACAAGTACACGGTTACCTTCCTTGACGAGGACAAGAAGACCGAACTGGGCACTTCTACCGTCGACTACGGTACGGCGGCAACCGCACCGGCTAGTCCCACCAAGGCGGAGGACGAGCACTATACCTATACCTTTGACAAATGGGTCTACGAGGACGGCGACACGGCCGACGTCACCCAAGTGCTGGGCGATATGACCGTATACGCCTCCTACAAAGCGACCTTCAAAAATCCCTTTGCCGACGCGGATCTGAGCCGTTATTACGGCGCGGCCGTCGAGTACGTGACCGTAAACGGCATCATGAACGGCGTGGACGATACCCACTTCTCACCGAACGGAACCGCCACCCGCGGCATGATCGTCACCGTGCTTTACCGCATGGAGGGCTCTCCCAGCGTTGAGGGCATGGAGAACAAGTTTAGCGACGTGCCGGAAGGCAAGTACTACACCGACGCGGTTATCTGGGCAAGCAATGCGGGCGTGGTCAACGGCACGAGCGACGACAAGTTCTCGCCGAATAACAACGTGACCCGCGAACAGTTCGCCACCATGATCTATCGCTATGCGGACCAGATCAAGGGCTACTATATGTCCCCGGGTAACGCATCTTTGACTGTCTTTGTGGACAAGAACGATATCTCGACCTATGCGACCAACGCGGTCAAGTGGGCGATCGCGTCCGAGAAAGATATGACCGGTCAGGGCATTACCTACTACAACAAGACCGCTCTGATCGAGGGCGTCAAGGGAGAGAACAATACCTTGAACATGAACCCCAAGGGCAACGCGACCCGAGGCCAGATGGCGACCATGCTCTACCGCTTTATCACCGGTGAGCATCTGGCCGCTTCCGATGCCGGATAATCAGCCAAATATGAAAAAAGACCATTGGTCTCAGCCTGAAGACAAAGTCCTGAAAAGGGCTTTGTTTTTTATTTAGGTAAAATGAGGTATAATAGAAGCAGTAAAAGGGGTGAAGAAAGTGCTGAGCGTAAAGGAAGATAAGA
>CANQPT010000022.1 GCA_947625805.1 uncultured Clostridia bacterium | reverse complement strand
CCGAACACAGAAGTTAAGCTCCTCAGTGGTGACAATACTTGGCTGGAGACGGCCCGGGAAGATAACTCGATGCCAACTTATTATGCGGATTTAGCTCATTTGGTAGAGCGCGACCTTGCCAAGGTCGAGGTGGCGGGTTCGAGCCCCGTAATCCGCTCCAGGATGGGCAAACTTGTAATGAGTTTGCCTATTTCTATGGCGACATAGCCAAGTGGTAAGGCACGAGTCTGCAAAACTCTGATCCCCCGGTTCAAATCCGGGTGTCGCCTCCATGATTAACGCCTGAAAAGGTAAAAAGCACGAAAACCCCTTGTAAATCAAGGGGTTTTCGCCATTTTTCCGGCTGATTTTTCTTTTGCGTTTCAGGGCAAAAAATCCCCGAAAGCGGAAGCCGATACATCTTACGATCTGCTGTCGGCAAACATTGAACTTTCCGGTATGGATTTGCAGCTTGTATCTGCCATGAACCGTGGGCGTATTCTTTCCACGTATCTCAGCGGGGTCAAAGAACGGTACGACTACATCCTGCTAGATTGTATACCCAGCCTCGGCAGGATACCCGACGTCGCCTTCAATTTTTCAAAAAGGACAAAAAGAAGATTTTTCCATGATCCCGTATCTTGCCGTCGGATACATGGCGGCATTTTATGTTGAATCGTTGATCCTCCTGTCGGTTTGTGTCTGCGATTTAACTGTAATACAGATTCTTCGATTCGGCATCTCTTTTTTGCTACTGTAACAGATCTATCGTAATCCTACAGTCGGTAAATTCTTTTTTCAAGAAACCTATTGACAAAAATCCCGCTGTTTGATATAATTACAAGGTATAAAAACGGGGTGTGGCTCAGCTTGGTAGAGCGCTTGGTTCGGGACCAAGAGGCCGCTGGTTCGAATCCAGTCACTCCGACCATTTGAAAAAGTCCGGAAAAGACCGGGCTTTTTCTTTGTGTTTTTGTATAATAAGTGGGGGAAAGAAAGGTGCTGAAAAAGTTCCAACCTTTTCAGATTCTCGTGTCTATATGGACGAAAGCTTTCAATGAGGTGCAAACAAGTGAACAGACAGGACGTAGAGAAAACGATAACTGAATACCTGAAGCCCATATTCGGATTTGCTCTGAAGAGGTGCAAAAGCATCCACGATGCAGAGGATCTGTCGCAAGAAATCGCGGTAAAAGCGTTCCGTGCGCTCCTTGTCAAAGATGACGTTGCAGACATGGGAAAGTTCATCTGGACTGTTGCCCATAATACGCTCAGCAACTATTACCGTGATGCTGCTAAAAGTATGGTCGGCGTTTCTATTGATGAGGTTGCGGAACTGATCGCAGATCCGTGCTCTGAGCCGGACACCGACGACAATACGGAAGCTATCTGTCGTCTCAGGACTGAGATTGCTTACCTCTCTAAACTGCAAAGAAGAATCGTGATTGCGTATTACTTTGAGAATCGCAAGCAAGCAGATATTGCCAGGGAGCTTGGTATTCCTCTTGGCACGGTCAAATGGCACTTGTTTGAGGCCAAAAAAGAATTGAAACGAGGTATGAATACGATGAGAAATTCAAGCGAACTGAAATTTAACCCGATTAAATTTGAGTCCTATGGAATAAACGGTTCCGTTGGCAAAAAATCTCCCGATGAATTCCTCCGGTCGGCGCTTTCCCAGAATATCTGCTACTGCGTGCGAAACGAGGCGAAAACGGTCCACGAGATCGCAGACGATTTGGGCGTATCGCCGGTCTATGTAGAAACGGAGGCAGACTTCTTGGCGGAATATGGATTTCTGCGACTCGAAACGGGGAAATATCTTGTCAATTTCCTTATCAGCGAGCCGACGTCCGAACTGCTTACCGTGCAAAATGATATGTACAAACGTGCCGCGGCGTTGTTCGCAAACGATTTGAATGACGAACTGATGAACTCCGGGATTCTTGATGATTCGGATATTGTCTGCAATCAGACAGACGGGCCTGTTTCTCTTACCGAATCGTCACGCGCCGACCGCAATTTTCTTCTCTGGACGCTGATTCCGTATATCGCCGCCTGCTCGGGTGAAAATCTGATGGATCAGCACATTTCGTTCGAGGAAGTTGCCGCCTACCGTCCGGACGGCGCACACAACATTTACAACGCAACGGTCGTGCCGGGTGATTTGTCGCTTCCGGCAGACTATGTGTATATGAAAAACTGGAGCGGACCGATGTGGAACGTATCCGGAGGCCGAATGCTGTGGCAGGTAAACAGCGAATGGTCGGATCGTGAACTCCCGACTCCGAGCTACTCGGAGGAAGTCAAGAGGGTGCTTTCTCTCTATGCACGGGAGGAAGAAGAAATTTTATCAAAGGAAGAGTACACATGGCTCGCCGAGCGAGGATATGTCAAAACGAGTGGCGACCGGGACGGAAGTTTCAAGGTCTCATGGCAGGTTGTCATTCTGGCAAATAAGGAGATTCGGGATAGACTCCTTGCAATCGGCGAGCGAATCAAGGAAAAGCATCAGACTGTTTTTGATGCGCTGAAGGCGCCTTATGTGGAGGCGGTTCTCAAATCGGTTCCGGCGCACCTTAGAAAAATGAAACAGTACGAATTGCAGTTTCTTTTTCACTCCGACGGCTTGTTTTTACTGCACTGTATCGCTGAACTACTTAAAAACGGCAAACTGAAGGAGCCTACCGAAGGCCAAAGAAAGTCCCTAACCACATTGATTGCCAACGTGTAGAAACAGGCCGCCCGCATTTTGCGGGCGGTCTAATTGCTGTATAAAATTTTTGGCCAAAGATTAAGCGGATACGGTTTCGTTCCACCATATAAGTGAAATCACCGGGGAGGATGAGCGAAACGCAATATTGAAAAGCAATTACATCCGAAATCAGTTGGAAGAAAATTATGCACAAGATCGGGCGTACATCAAGGAATGATTGAACCGTTCACGGGTAGCAAGACGAAATAGGTAAAAAAGACAGCCGCACGTGAACGGCTGTCTGAGAGGGTAATGCGGTGTCAAACGTTCGGCGAACCTTTCAGAGGCTCGATTTACCGATGGTCTTGACTCTTTGATTATTGATAATACCGCTTGACGGTGTTGCACATATAGTCGTACTGAGTCATCATGTCCTCGGCCAAACGGATCTGACAGCGAGCACGCTCTAAATTGTGGTGACGGCGGGAAATCTTGAAGTAATTGTCTCCGTCTAAATAGTCCGCCAAAAACCGCGAGGCAAGTTCATAGGTGATGGTCAGTGCGCCAAGGGCGAGTGAATCCACCTCTGCCGGGGTGAGGAATGCCTTTGCCTCGGTCACAAAGCCTTTGGTGAATGCTTCAAAATAAGTTTTATCGAGCCTTACCCGCGAGAGGTCGGTTTCGTCCTCTACCGAGGTGTTGGCAGCGCAACGGATGGCGTCGCCGTAGTCGTGGGCGGACAGACCCGGCATGACCGTGTCGAGATCCAGCACGCAGACCGGCTCTTTGGTAATGGCGTCTACCAGCATATTGTTGTACTTGGTATCGTTGTGGGTCACCCGCAGCGGCAGTGCGCCTGTGTTTTGCAGATTCACCAGCCGGTCGGCGATCTCGTGGTTGTCATAGAAAAACGCGATCTCTTTTTCGGTTCTGCGCACCCGGTCGTTGGGGTCCTCCCTGACCTTTGCGTCAAAGGCCTCAAAGCGCTTTTTCGTGTTGTGAAAATCCGGAATGGTGTACTCGAGGATCGAGGTGTCCAGATCCGAGAGCATATTCTGAAAATGGCCGAACATATATCCGGTATCGTGCAGAATGGACGGATCGTCGATCTGATCGTAGGCGATGCCGTCGACAAACGCATTGACCCGCCAAAAACTGCCGTCGGACAGATGGGTGTAGTTTTTCCCGTTTTGGTTGGACAGGTAAGACATGATTTCGGTGGTTTCTTTGCTTTTTGCGCCGTATTTCGCGTTCAGGTGCGCGGTGATACATGCGATATTGTGCATGATCTTGCACGGCTCGGTGAAGACTGCGGTGTTCACCCGCTGGAAGATAAACTCTCTGCGTTCCAGCCCGGAGGTACGCACAACGACAAAATAAGTATCGTTGATGTGCCCCGATTCGTTGCGCTGACAGACCATGATCTCTCCGTCGATGCCGTATAGATCCATCAGTTCGCGTATTTTCGTAGTTATTGTCATAATGATTCTCCCACTTTACGGAATAAGAACATACGGTAAGCGTAGTCCTCCGTAGAATTTTCAAAGGTGATACCCTCGCACAGTGCGGCGCCCGCGTATTCTTTGCCGGTCAACTCGTCCGTATAGCGCGCCATCGGATCGGCCCGGAATGCCATGCGCACGTCCTCGCGCTCCTGCGCCTTGTGCTGTAAGAACGTGGCAAGAATGCGGCTTTCGTCCTCGGAAACAAAGTAATAAGAATAGTAGGGACCGGTTTGTGGATTGTGCACCCTGTAAAAACGCCCTTTTTTGATGATTTCCTCGTAAGTGCGGTAGAGAGCGGTCTGCTCACGCACGGTGGCCTTGACCTGATCCGGCATATCCGGCAGGTGCAACTCGTAGCCCAGCATACCGTTTATGGCCGTGCGGAATGCAAAATCCAACCGGCGCGGGTCGGCGGTCAGATTGCCCGAATTGGATACGTGACAACTCATTACACAAGGGGGATAGGCGTAGGTCGAGCCATGCTGGATCGGGATGCGCAGACCGGGATCGGTGATGTCGCTGGTCCAGATCTGAGTGGAGTATTTCATCATACCCAGGTCGTACCGTCCGCCGCCGCCCGAGCAGTTCTCGATCATGACCTTCGGGAAACGCTCCCCAAACCACCGGAACAGGCGGTAGACCCCTTTCATATAGCGGAACTGGGTTTCGTCCTGCCGCTCGGGGGGCAGATAGGGAGAGTATGCGGCGCTGATGTTGCGATTCATATCCCATTTGATATAGTCTATATCCAGCGCTCCGAGGGTTTTGTCAAAGAGGGATTCCAGATAGTCGATGACAGCGGGATTGGCAAAGTCGAGCACCATCTGATGGCGGGAGAGCAAAGGCTCTCTGCCCGGGGCCGCAAGCGCCCAGTCGGGATGCGCTCTGTAGAGGTCGCTGTCCGGATTGACCATCTCCGGCTCGATCCAAATGCCGAATTTAATTCCCTTTGCCTTGACCCGATCCACGAAAGAGGCGAGGCCTGTTGGAAATTTGGTTTTGTGCTCGTACCAGTCGCCCAGACTTGAGGTGTCGTCATCCCGCTTGCCAAACCAGCCGTCGTCCATGACCAGCATATCGATTCCGTTTTCCTTTGCCGCGTCGGCAAAGCGAAGGAGGTTGTTTTCATCGATATCGAAATAGGAGGCTTCCCACGTGTTGAGCACGATGGGGCGCGTCGGGAACGGCTCGGGCGGCAGAATGTGCGCGCGGATAAAGCTGTGAAAGTTGTGGGACATACCGTTTAATCCATCCGCCGAATAGGTAAACACAGCCTCGGGGCAGTCAAAGGTCTGCCCGCGTTCGAGTAAATACCCGAAGTTTTCCTCGCCGAGACCCGTTTGCAGGCGGATCATGCCGTTCTGATCTTTTTCGATCTCGGTTAAATAACTTCCGCTGTATACAAAGTTGATGCCGTATACCTCGCCGGTATCTTCGTCCGCGTCGTGCGTGCAGACGGCGGCGAAGGGGTTGAACTGATGGCTGGAAGCGCCGCGCCGGGAGCAGATGCTCTGCATACCGTAGGCCACGTGCTCCCGCTGATAGTAGCGCTCTCTGGGATATGCGCCCCGCAGAATGACGTAGTCGGCGTCTACCGGCGGAATGTTCAGGGTAGCGGACATGGCCCGCTCGATCTTCACGGATGCTGTCCCGGCGTTTTCCAGACGGAAATAGCGGGTAATGATGTCGCAATCCGCAAATACGGTATAATATGCGATTAAAAGACACCCGGTGACAGAATCCAGCATACGCAGAGCAAGGGTTTGCGTGTTTTGGTCCGGATCTGCGCAGGGAAGCCCCTCCGGGCAGATGCGTCCGGTGAGGATCTCATACCCGTCATAGACAAAATCGGTGACGCAGGAGCCGTCTGCCCCCCGCAGTTTGAGCGCGGTGGCACGGAAATCACCGTTTCCGAACAGAGGCAGTTCGGTCCACGCGCAGTCGGGGGAATAGACCATGCCGTATTCCTTGTAATAGGGCGAAAAGGCGTTGTAACGATTTGGAATGGTCAAGGTCGTGCAGTCCTGTTTGCCGCCGTAATAGAGATGTACGGGGTATTTCCCGTCGTAGAGGGCAAAGGCGTATGAGGTGTGCTCAGTTTGTAAGACAAAGGTGTTGTTGCTTACCCGGATGGACATAATTGTTTCCTCGCTTGTAATTCTCGTATGGTATCCGCCGCCCGGCGAATGGCTTCCCGATTTTGCCCACCGCCTGTGAATACCAGGTGGGCGTACTCCTTACAGGGGGCGACATAGCGCTCGTGCATGGGTACCACAGTCGCGGAAAACTGCTCCCGTACACTGCGCTCATCCCGCCCGCGCAGGCGGATATCCCGGCTAAGACGGCGTTCCAAGCGCTCGGACTCGGGGACGTCTAAATAGATTAAAAGGTCATATTGCTCCCGCAGTCGTTTTTCGTATAAAGCGTGCAGTCCCTCCACAAACAGTACGGGGGCGCTGTGCACCGTGCGTGTGTGGGGGGAACGGGTATGCAGGGTATAATCGTAAACCGGACATTCGATCGTTTGTCCGCATCGCAGGGCGCACAGATCTGCGTAAAATAAATCCAGATCCATCGCCTCGGGGGCATCGAAATTTACTTTTGCACGCTGTTCGGGTGGCTTGTCGTCAAGAGGCAGGTAGTAATCGTCTGCACACAGCAGGGCGCTGTCCGGGAAAAACTCCCGCAGGCGGGCGACAAACGTGCTCTTGCCGCTGCCGGAGCCGCCCGTGATCGCCACAGTGATCGGGCTCATGACAGTTCAAAGGCCGTATCCAGGGCAAGGGTAATCATCTCGGTAAAGGAATTCTGCCGCTCGACGGCGTCCAGCGCCTCTCCGGTCAGCAGGCTGTCCGAAACGGTCAGCAGGGTCAGCGCCCTTGCGCCCGTGCGGGCGGCGTTGAGGTAAAGCGCGGCCGATTCCATTTCCACGCATAGGATGCCCATTTTCCCCCAGCGGGCAAGCGAACGCTCGCTTTCGGGAAGGTATGACTGATCCTCACCGTAAAAGACGTCCGAGGAGAGTACCGTGCCGATATGCGCCCTCGCTCCCCGTCGTTCTGCAAGATCAGCGCAGGTGCGCACCAGTGTATAGTCGGCCGTGGGCGCCAGTTTTCCGGGCACGCTAAAGTGATCGGGGTAAGCCGAATCTGTGGCGGCCGAGAGGGCGATGACCAGATCGCGTACGCCTACCTGCGGCTGCATCGAGCCGCATGAGCCGACCCGAATGATGTTTTTCACTCCGAAAAAGTGAAAAAGTTCGTAGGAGTAGATTCCCATGGATGGCATACCCATGCCGGAGGCCATGACGCTCACCCGCTTGCCGCGATAGGTCCCGGTATAGCCCTGAACGCCGCGTACGTTGTTGATCTGCACCGCACCCTCAAAAAACTGCTCGGCGATCATGCGGGAACGCAGCGGATCGCCCGGCATGAGCACGGTCGGCGCGAAGTCCTCCGGGCGTGCGTCGATATGGGGCGTGGGATAATGTGCCATTGTTTGGCCTCCGTTTGAGATAAGATATTATATTATATCACATATGTCCGAATTTTGTAAAGACCATTTTGACTTTGCGGTAAATCTTGAAAAATGGTCGAAAATGCGGTATAATATACATATGCAGATTACACAAGAAAAAAAGACGGTATATTATACGGATGAACTGGGAGATGACTTTGCTCTGACCCGCGACGCGATTAAGGCGCGCCGTCCGGAGGGCGGATTCCGCTATGAGCATCATTTTCTTCTTTGGCGGGCCGGGGCATGGATGCTCTACCGCGTTGTGGCCACGCCCATTGTCTGGGCGTACTGTAAGGCCGTTTACGGGCTGCGCATACAGGGCAGGCGCAAGATACTCACCGTACGGGGCGGGTGTTTTTTGTACGGCAATCACACCCAAAATATTATTGACGCCTTTTTGCCGACAATGGCAGCATTCCCGAAACGGTGCAATATTATCACGGCGCCCGACGCGGTGTCCATACCGGTGATCCGTCATATCACGCCCATGCTGGGAGCGATCCCTCTGCCGGATAGTTTTGAGGAAATACGCGCGTTTCAAAAGACCATAAAAAAGAGCGCCGAAAAGGGTCGCGCTCTGGCGGTATACCCTGAGGCGCATATTTGGCCTTATTACAATAAAATCCGGCCGTTTTCGGACGAATCCTTTGTCTATCCCTGTAAATACGGTGTCCCCGCCGTACCCTTTACCGTGACCTATCGGTCGCGCAGAATTTTGCGTAAACTGCCGCCGGCGGTCACGCTGGTGATCGGCGATCCGGTTTACGCCGACAGAGAACTCAGCGCAAGAGAGGCACGCCGCAAGATGCGGGACGAGGTTTACGAGCAGATGTGCCGGGCAAGCGAGGACAGTTACGAATACATACGCTACGTCAAACGGCAGGATTAGACCGGATTACAGCTCGGTTTCGTGTTCAATGATCGAGAGATTGCGCAAAATGCAGGCCTTGCCTTTCCATGCGTAGGCACGGGCGGAAAAGTCCTCGTCGGACATGGTTTCGATTTGCTTTGTCGTTACGATGGGCATACGGTCGCGGTGAAAGAATTCGATCGGGCTTTCCGGCAGGTCGCGGTTGGCGGGGCATACGGTCTGACAGATGTCACAGCCCCATGCGCATCCGTAGGCGGCGATCAGCCGACGGTAATTGACGGGGAGTTCTCCTTTTGTCTGGGTGATGCTCGAAAGGCAGTTATCCGGAGAAGGGCAGAGGGTTTTGCAACGCTCGCAGTGAATGCAGGTCCGATCTGACTCGGCTTTGCGCGGCAAAAGATCCGGGGCAAGGTCTGTGATGATACTGCCTAAGAATACAAAACTGCCGTAGGTTTCGTTGATCAGCAGGCCGTTATCTCCCACCGTGCCTAAACCGCAGGCTGCGGCAAGGGTGCGCTCTGCAAAGGGGGAGACGTCCGCAAAAGCGCAAAAATGCGTTTTGCTTTCACGCCGGACGAGAAACTGTTTCAGGTCGGCGAAGAGTTCTTTGAAATAAAGATGGTAGTCTTTGGAAACCGCATAGATCGAGATGTTGCGCCGCTCGTCCTGCACATAATAAGGCACGGCAAAGGACAGCAGAGCACGGCGCTCTGCCGAATACCGCTTTGCAAGGTATGGCTCGTTTAACACAAAGCGGTCATCGTATGGCACACAGCCGTAGACGGTGATCCCGTTTTGCTCAAAAAAATCCCGAAAAATTTCCATATATACATCATATCATATTCCTGCGGTTTTTACAATGATAGGTTGACAAATTACATAAAAAAAGGTATCCTTAATTATAACAACAGAACAAACAGATAAGGTGAAAGAATGACACAAAAAGCAAAAGAATACGGCAACACCAGTATCACATCACTCAAAGGCGCGGACCGGGTGCGCAAGCGCCCGGCGGTCATCTTCGGCTCGGACGGGCTAGAGGGCTGCGAGCATTCGGCCTTTGAGATTCTGTCCAACGCCGTGGACGAAGCGCGGGAGGGGTACGGTGACGAGATTATTCTGACCGTCTTTGCCGATCACTCCATGCAGGTGGAGGACCACGGACGCGGGGTACCGCTTGACTACAACGAGAAGGAAGGGCGCTATAATTGGGAACTTGTATACTGCGAACTCTATGCAGGCGGCAAGTATGACAATGACGCGGAGGACAGTTCCTACGAGTATTCACTGGGGCTTAACGGCCTCGGCGCCTGCGCCACGCAATATTCCTCCGAGTATATGTCTGTTATCTCCCGCGACGGGAAGATGGTCTACGAGATCGACTTCCGCCGCGGCGAGGCGGCATCTGAGCTGCGCCGCCGTGAGGCGGTGGGCAAGGAGCGTAAGAGCGGTACGGTGGTGCGCTGGAAGCCGGACTTAGAGGTCTTTACCGACATTGCCATTCCAAAGGAATATTTTGAGGATATGCTCCGCCGCCAGTCGGTGGTCAACGCGGGCATTCGCTTTGTGCTGCGCTTTGAGGAGAACGGCTCTTTTGCCGAGAGCACCTATCTTTACGAGCACGGTATCGCCGACTATGTGGCCGAGGCGGCGGGGGAAAATCCGCTCACCCAGCCGGTGGTGTGGAGTTTTGAAACCTCCGGACGTGACCGGGAGGACAAAAAGGACTACAAACTGCGCTGCGAGGTGGCATTCTGCTCCTCCAATACGGTCAAGCTGCTGGAGTATTATCACAATTCCAGTTTTCTTGAGCACGGCGGATCTCCTGAAAAGGCGGTCAAAAACGCATTCGTGTTCACGCTGGACAAGTATTTACGTGCCCAGAGCAAGTACAATAAAAACGAAAGCAAGATCACCTTTGTGGACGTAGAGGACTGTCTTTTGCTGGTGACCAACAGTTTTTCCACCCAGACCTCCTACGAAAACCAGACCAAAAAGGCCATCACCAATACCTTTATCGCCGAGGCCATGACCAATTTCCTGCGGGAAAAATTAGAGATTTACTTGATCGAAAATCCCATCGAGGCCGAAAAATTTGCAAATCAGGTCCTGATCAACAAGCGCTCGAGAGAATCGGCCGAGAGCGCACGCATCAAGGTCAAGGTCAATCTCACCTCCAAGATGGACGTCGCCAACAAGGTGGAGAAGTTTGTCAACTGCCGCTCCAAAGACCCGGAAAAACGGGAACTGTATATCGTGGAGGGCGACTCGGCTCTGACCTCCTGTAAACTGGGACGCGCGGCGGAATTTCAGGCCATTATCCCGGTGCGCGGAAAGACCCTCAACTGTCTGAAAAGCAACTACGAGCGCATTTTCAAAAGCGATATTATCGTAGATCTTTTGCGGGTGATCGGCTGTGGGGTGGAGATCGACAAAAAGGTCAAGACCGACATTGCCCGCTTTGACTACGACCTGCTCAAATGGAACAAGATCATCATCTGTACCGATGCGGACGAGGACGGGTTCCAGATCCGTACCCTGCTGCTTACTCTATTCTATCGGCTGCTGCCTTCGCTCATTCGCCACGGCAGGGTCTATATCGCCGAGTCTCCGCTCTTTGAGATCACCTGTAAAGACGAGAGTTATTTTGCATACAACGAGCAGGAAAAAGAAGAAATTACCGCACAGTTATCCGGGCAGAAATATACCCTGCAGCGCTCCAAGGGTTTAGGCGAGAACGAGCCGGACATGATGTGGGAAACCACGATGAACCCCGCTACCCGTCGTCTGATCCAGGTCACCGAGGCGGACGCCGCAGCCACCGCACAGATGTTCGACACCTTGTTAGGCGACGATCTTCCCGCCCGCAAGGCGTTTATCGCCGCCCACGGCAGCAAATATCTGGCAGAGGCAGATCTGTAAGCATGATCCGGTTTATCTGCGGTCCGAGCGGCTCCGGCAAGACCGAACTACTCTATCAAAAGGTCCTTGACGCCTCCCGCGCAGGCGGGCGGGTGATCCTGCTCGTGCCTGAGCAGCAGGTGCTTTCCTGCGAAACCGAACTTGCCCGCCGTGCCGGAACGGGCGTGCCGCTGGGTCTTGAAGTGCTCAGTTTCCGACGACTGGCCAATACGGTCTTTCGCGCCGAGGGCGGCCTTCGATACGATTATCTTTCACGCGGACAGCGTACGGTGCTTTTGTGGCGCGCGGTGCAGAGCGTACAGCCCGCCCTGCGCAAATACGGCACGCTGACCGCCCGCGATCGGAGTTTCCTTTCCGAGGTGCTGACTTTTATCGAGGAATGCAAAGCATCCCGTGTGAGCGCCGCAGATTTAGAGCGTGCGGCGGCAGAACTTACCGACGTACATTCCTCCCTGCGGGAGAAGTTAAACGACTTTTCGGTCATTTACGCGGCCTATAATGCCGCCCTTTCTGCTGGATACAGCGATCCTGCCGATGATCTTGAAGCGCTGACGGGCATTTTGGAAACCTCGGATTTTTTGTGTGATACGCAGGTGTACATGGACTCTTTTCACGGCTTTACCGCCGTGGAAAGCGAGATCGTACGCCTGATTTTTGCGCGCGCCGCCGGATGTACGGTCACGGTCTTGCGGGAACAGGGCGAAGATAGCATCATGTCGGATGCGCTTACCCATACCGAGGCGGCTCTGCGCCGTGCGGCCGAACAGAGCGGACAAACCGTAGCCGAGGACATTATACTGACCGGGACGCCCCGTTTTGAGAGCGAGGCGCTTTGCTATCTTGCCGCAAACCTGTGGAATTTCAGCGCCCCTGCCTTTGAGGGGGACACGCGGGGGGTGACCATCGCCCGCGCCCACGATATTTACGCCGAGGCAGAGTATATCGCAAGGGATATTCACGCCCGTGTGCGCGCAGGAGCCCGCTACCGCGACTTTGCGGTGATCGTGCGGGGAATCGAGGGCTATACCGGCATTTTGGATATCGTTTTTGCCAAGTATGGGTTGCCCTGCTTTTTATCAAAGCGCAAGGACGTCACTCTGTCTGCGCTCATTCAGTGCCTGCTTGGCGCACTGTCGGTCATCATTTACGGCTGGCGCACCGATGACCTGCTTGCTTATATCAAGACAGATCTGTCCGGCCTTACCCCCGATCAGTGCAATCTTCTTGAAAACTATGTACAGACTTGGGGCATCAGCGGGCGCAGATGGTACGACGAATACGAATGGAATATGAATCCCGCCGGATACAGCGAATATCTGAGCGATG
This sequence comes from uncultured Clostridia bacterium, assembly GCA_947625805.1. GTDB lineage: Bacteria > Bacillota > Clostridia > Oscillospirales > CAG-272 > CAKSEI01. Next base: position 16,296 of record CANQPT010000022.1, on the reverse strand, counting down.
AGGACGCTGAGCTGCTGGTCACCCTGAACCAACTGCGCCGCGCAGTCTGTGAGCCGCTTGTGGAACTTTCCGACGCCTTTCGCGGGGACACTACGGTAGAGGGAGCCACCCGTGCGCTCTGGAAATGGATCGAGCGCTTAGGTCTGCGCGGCGCGGTCTGTGAGAGCGCGGATCCGGATGCACCGCAGATCTGGAACTGTCTGCTTACCGCACTGGACGCGCTGGTCCGCTGTGCGGGGGAAGTGCAGGTGAGCGCTGAACTCTACCGCGACCTGCTGCTCGCCCTGCTTGCCGACGCGGACATCGGGCGGATCCCGCCCGGCTGCGATCAGGTCACGGTGGGCGACGCTTCGCTTTTGCGTCTGCATGAGGTGCAGACGGTTTATGCCGCAGGGGTGCTGGAGGGAGAATTTCCCAAAGCCGTCGCGGCGGGCGCCGTGCTGTCCGATTCGGAGAAAAGGACCCTTGCCGCCCTCGGTCTGTCGCTGGGAACGCCTGATGACCGGCGGAGCGCGGAGGAACTGCTTTATTTCTGGAAAACCGTCTGTGCGCCGCGCCGCGACCTGATCTTGTCCTATCCTGTCTTTACCCTTTCGGGCGGAGCGCTTTCCCCGTCCATGGGCATTACCCGGGTGCGCAAACTGCTGCCGGGAGTGCGTGAGATCGACTGCGATGCCATTCCGCTGCTCGACCGGGTGGAAAGTTACGAGAACGGTTTTGAGATTGCCGCTCTATCGCGCGGCACTCCTTTGGGTGATGCGCTCATGTCTTTTTATGAGGGTGATCCAGCGTATGCCGGCCGTATTCGCTCGCTGGATATTCCGCTCTCTGACTGCCAGGCATCTCTTGACGCGCAAACCGCACGCGAACAGTTCCCGTCCCAACTTGATCTTTCCCAGACGCGGATCGATACCTTTGCAAAATGTGAGTTTTCCTATCACTGCAAATATCTGTTGGGTTTGCGCGAACAGCGCACCCCCGACTTCGGAAGCCCGGACATCGGCAATTTCATTCACAGTCTGCTGGAGCGCTTTATGAGCCGTATCTGCGCCGACGGCAAGATCAATACCGAACTGCCGGAGGAGCAGATCGGCGCGATCGTGGACGAGTTGATCGACGAATACATTCTTCACGTCTTCCGGGACAGGCGTGCGGTCAGCGCGCGTCTTTCCACGCTGATCGGCAGACTGCGCCGCACGGTGTTATTGCTGATCGGCAATATTTTGGAGGAGTTTCGCCAAAGCGCGTTTTGTCCTGCATTTTTTGAACTTCCCATCGCGCTTGGCCCGGATGCGCTGGCGCCTTATGAGATCGCTCTGCCGGGAGGCGGCTGTGTCCGTATGCGGGGCAAGATCGACCGGGTGGACACCTACCGGGACGGGGAGGAGGTCTATGTTCGGGTCGTGGACTACAAGACCGGCAATAAAACGCTGTCGGTGGGGGATATAGAAAAGGGAGAAAATCTCCAGATGTTACTCTATCTCTTTGCCATCTGGAAGACCCGGGACGCGGCCTTTTTGCGCAAATTGGGCGTGAAAGAAGGGCACGTAAAACCCGCCGGGGCGCAGTATTATATTGCCAAAGCGCCCACGGTCCGTTATGATAATCTCCCGGACGACCCGCAGACCGTACTGCGGGACGCTTCGGACGCGATTGCCCGCTCTGTCCTTGTTTTAGACGATGATACGGTGCTGTCAGCCCTCAATAAGAAGAGAACGGAATATTCCCCGAATAAGTTGATCACATTGGAGACGTTCGGCGGTCTGCTCTCAACGATAGAGCAAACGGTCAGCAAGATCGCCTGCCGTATGCGTAGCGGCAGCGCTGTAGCCGAATGGCGCGGCGGCAGAAATGAATGCGAGTACTGTAAGATGCGGCCGGTATGCAGAAAGGGGCGGTGACAATGGAACGCAGATGGACCGACGCGCAGAAACAGGCCATTAACGCGCGGGACTGCACCCTGTTGGTGTCCGCTGCCGCGGGCAGCGGCAAGACTGCGGTGCTCACCGAACGTCTGATCGAGCGCTTGCGGGATCCCGAACATCCCGCCGACCTTGATCGGATGCTGATCGTCACCTTTACCCGTACCGCTGCGGGGGAACTCAAGGAGCGCATCGCTTGCAAACTGGCGGAAGCCCTTGAGTCCGATCCTACCAACCGGTATCTTGCAAAACAACTTTCCTCGGTTTCCGGGGCAAAGATCTCAACCATTGACAGTTTTTGCGCCGACCTTGTAAAGCACAATTTTGATAAACTGGGTCTGCCCTGCGGGATGCACATCGTGGACGAGGGTGAACTGTCTTTAATGAAAAGCAAGATCATGAACGCCCTCTTTGACGATCTGTACGGCGGGCAGATCGACTTTGACGATTTCGAGCGCTTTACCGACGTGTTTATTTCCGACAGGGACGACAGCCTGCCCGAACTGTTTCTTTCGCTCTATCACCGTCTGTCCTCTTTTTCGGGCGGAATCGAACTTTTGCGGGAACACGCGGAAATGCTGCTGCGCGAACGGGATATGCCTTTTTTGACCACCCGGCACGGCGCTTTTGTCCGGGAGTATCTTGCCGCGTTTGTAGATACGTACGAGCAGCGCACAAGACAGGGGGTTTTCCACTTTGAGGGGGAAACCAAGTCGGCTGTGCGCTATTATACCGAGTTTTGCAATATGTATGCCTGCGTATGCAAGGTGCGCGACGCACTTGCGCAGGACGATTTCGAGGCGGTGTGCGCTGCCGTCAGCGAGTATTCCTCAGTTGATATGAGCGGTGTGCGCCTCGCCCCGGAGGATCGCCTGATCTACAAAAGCGTGCGCGATCAGTTTCGTGCGGACGTTGCGGCTGTCGGAAAAACCATTCTCGGCCATACGCCCGAGCAGATCCGCCGCTCTTATACCGATACGGCCGAGTTGCTTTCGGGTCTGTATCGTTTTCTCACGGTTTTTGAGGAGAAGTTTGCCGCCGAAAAGCGGACCCGCCGTGCGCTGGATTACACGGATGTGGAGCGCTTCACTCTTGCTCTGTTAAAAGACGGGGACGGCCCGTCCGACTTTGCCCGGGCGTACGGAGAGGGCCTTGACGAGATCTACATCGACGAGTATCAGGATATCAACGGCTTGCAGGATGAGATTTTTCGCCTGCTTGCGGGCAGAGCCCATCGGTTTATGGTGGGTGACATCAAACAGAGTATTTATAAATTCCGAGGGGGAGATCCGGCCATTTTCGCCGGCTATCGCTCCCGGTTTGCGGCCTATGACCCGCAGACCCCCCGGCGTGAGGCCTCCGTATTCTTATCCGCCAACTTCCGCTGTGCGCGTCCGGTGGTCGATTTCTGCAATACGATCTTTTCCACTTTGATGCGCAATACCTTTGACAGTATCGATTACCGCGAGGAGGACGATCTCCTTTACGGCAAGCAGGAAGATGAGCCGGTCACGGCGCCGGTGGAGGTCGCACTGCTGCAGAGCACCTGCCGGGTTACCGAGGCCGAATACGTGGCTTCCCGGGTGAGCGAACTACTCCGCGAGGGATATGCTCCCGACGATATCGTTCTCCTTATGCGCTCCCCGAAAAATTCCGCCAAGCCTTTTGAGCAGGCCTTAGAGCAGGTCGGGATCCTTTGCTTTCGCGCAGAGTCCTCCGAATTTTTTGAAAATCCGGAAATACTGCTTGCCATGTGTTTACTCAATATCATTGACAATCCGCGCCGGGATATCTATCTGGCCGGAGCCTTGCGCAGTCCGGTATTCGGCTTTACGCTGGACGAGTTGGTGCGCATCCGCGCCAGCCGGAAGGGCGGCTATCTCTGGGATGCGTTTTGCGAGTATGCCGGACAGCATCCGGGTCCCAAAACCGACGCCGTCTTTTCCTTCTTGGATGAGATGCGCGACGCGGCAAAAAAAATGCCCATCGACCGCCTGATCTGGCAGTTGTATACCACGACCGGGCTTTTGTGCGACGTGTATGGCGAGTCGGAGGCCGACGAGCAGCGCCGCTCAAATCTCATGCTCTTATACGAATACGCACGCAAGTTTGAGTCCGGCTCTTTCAAGGGACTGTATCAGTTTATTTTGTACGTGGAACAGTCTGCGGGACGCGGCGATCAAAAGAGAGAGGCCAAGAGCGGTGCGCAGGGAGAGGGGGGCGTGCGGATTATGTCGATCCATGCCTCCAAGGGACTGGAATTCAAGGTCTGCATTCTGTGCGCCACCAACTCGACTTTCAGGGCGCCGGACGACAACGAACTTCTCTTTGACAGCCGGCTGGGCATCGGTTTGTTTACGGCCGAGCAGACCGGATTCGGCAGGGTGAACAGCATCTTGCGCAAGACGGTCGCCCTGAAGGCTCAAACCGACCGCATCGCCGAAGAAATGCGCATTCTGTACGTGGCGCTCACCCGCGCCAAGGAGCGTCTGATCGTCACCGGCAAGGCGGCAAAAGATTTTATGGGCAAATGCGAGAGCCGCAAGCAGGTCCTGACAACGGTCACCGTCCTTTCCTGCAACAGCCTGATCAGCATGATCATGACCGCCTTGCAAGGGCACGAGGGCGACCCGTACTGGACGCTGCGCGTCCTTGACGCGGAGTATGAGGCGGCCGCCCCTGTGCCTCGTGACCTGCCTCAGGGCCAAACCGCTCATGATACGCCTGATCTTGACACCTGTAAGCAGGTGCTTGCCGACCGTTTTGCTTTCCGTTATCCCTATACGGACCTTTCCGCCGTACCATCCAAACTGTCGGTTTCCCGGTTGTATCCGGCGGTACTCGACGAGATCGACCAGCCCCCCGAAGTGACCGAAACACAGATGGCACGTCTGCCGCGTTTTCTCGAGGGCGAGGCACAGGCTACTCCCGCCGAGCGCGGGACGGCAACCCACGTGTTCATGCAGTTCTGTGACTTTGAGCTGGTATTACGGCACGGCGTTCATGCCGAGATCGGCCGCCTGATCGAGAAGAAATTCATCCCGGAGCACTACCGTGCGCTCATTCGCACGGATGCCCTCGAGCAATTTTTCCGCTCTCCTTTATTTGAGCGCATGAGGAGCGCGCGCAGGCTTTGGCGGGAAACGCGCTTTAACATTACCCTGCCTGCCGCTTCCTTTACCGAACAGCAAGAACTGCGCGGTGCGCTTGGGGACGAGCGTATTCTGGTGCAGGGGGTCATCGACTGTTTCTTTGAGGATGCGGACGGCGCCGTCACGGTGGTGGACTACAAGACCGATACCTTTACCCGCGCACAGCACGCAGACCCTGAGGAATGTGCCCGCATCCTGCGGCAGCGGCACGGCGCTCAGCTTGGATATTACCGGCTGGCCCTTGCCGAACTGCTCGGTCGGACGCCTGAGCACACGCTCATCTATTCCTTTGACCTCGACCGTGAGATTGAACTGTAAATCGCTTGAGTAGAAACGCACCCCGAAAGCCGGACGCTTTTGGGGTGCGTTACACTTTTTTCTATAAGAAATAACCGCCGTGTTATTGTCGCCAGAGATAGGAGCAGGTTGACGGGCCGAAATACTCCGAGTCGTGTTCAAAGGTAAAGTAAATCAGATTTCCGCCGTTGAGCTTCCAGTCGTCCCCTGTAATGAGACCCATTGAATTTAAGAAGAGTTCCCGGATTTCTTCCGGATCGGAGGTGTCCTTTAACGGATGATTTTCCAGATCCGTTACGGTTGCCTGGCTGATTCCGGAAATGTAGGCGTCCAGCGTTTGGTTTGTCAGCAGAATGCCGTTCGGGCTATGTTCGGCAATCCACTTGACGCACGCGTCGTATCTTGCATCCAGATAGATTGGGATACTCGGACCGAATCCTCCGCTCACGGTCGCGACGATCGGTCCGCGGTCGGCTGAAAACAAAGAATCGTTTCCTACCGCTTGCCGTAACAGCTGCATGAAGGTTTCGATTTCCTGTTGATCGAGCGATCTTGTACTGTACTCATAGGACGATCCGGTATACGTGCAAAACGTCAGATGCAGAAAGATTTGGTTTTCGCATTCCGAAAGGACAGACTCGCGGAACTCATCCGACTCGTACAGCTGCAAAAGGGACGTGCGCGGCTGGTCAAGTACAGAAAGCTCCGCCTGCTTTTCCAACTGTAAACCGCCATTGAGCGTATATCGCGTTTTCAGGTAGACGCGGGGAAGCTGATAGTCCGGGTCGTCCTCCGTCTGTGCGCAGTCCATCAGGTCGTTGACCGCCTGTATATTTTCCTGCTTGTAAAAATCTACCCATTCCCCGTTAAAATTGATTGCCGCATGATCCACCATACCGGTATCGGGCAGATAAGTATCGATATGCAGTACGTCCGCAGCCAGCAAGAAGGTGCATAGCGCGAATACGACCGCAAAGATGGCAAGCCCCTTGATGTTATGAAAATAGGCGCGGGGATTTTTGAGCAGGATGACGTTGAGCAGCATAAAGGAGAGCACTCCGCCAATGGCGCAGCCGAAGATCATGGCGGGAACGTCTCCGATGTAGTAGAATACCACTCCCACCAGCATGGCGCAGGGCACCATAATCGCATATTTGACCACGCTTGCCACCCGTGCAAAGACCATCGGCTGTCCTGCCAGCGAGTGTTTGCGCAGACGCAAGAGCGGAATACAGGCGGCAAACAGACAGAGCGCCGCAATGCCGTACGCAAGCAGAGTGGAGAGTTGCATATCGAGCGCAAATCGGGTGGTTTCGATGGAAAATTCCTTGGTTAGATTCACAAGATAATATGTTAAGCCGAACAGCGCGGAGAGTTTATGCCAGAACGCTTCCCAGAGATAGGAAAGATTCCAGAAATTGTAAAACAGTCTGCAAAACAGCCCAAGCACGCCGACGGTTACCGGCAGATAGAGAAATGCTGCGGCAAGCAGCGCTCCCTGCAGGGTGCTCATGCCGCTGAGCATTCCGGCGAACAGGGTCAGCGCATAGAAGAAGATATACCAAATGGTCCCCGCAAGCATCAGACGGTACAGATTGCCCGCGTAAGCAAGGCATCCGTGAGATGCAAAAATCACGACCGAGATGAGCGCCGTGAGCGCCAAAGCGGCAAGGTAGATCAGCAGGCCGGAGGCGACCATCACGGCGAATTGCTTTTCTCTGCGGACGGGGATTGAGGCGAAGAGAACCGCGCTCTGCCAATTCATCAAATATCGGCAGACCACAAAGCCGGCAAAGATGCCGAGCGCCGCAGACAGTATGATCAGCAGATGACCGGACATGGTCGCCGCTTCTGCCGCGCACGAGTGCAGATAGTCTGAATACTCGGAGAGAGTCTGGAAAGCGCTTGGTTCACGGAAAAGGGCGGAAAAGCAGAGCATACAGAACACCGGTACTGCCAGCAGCTGCGCAATGACAAAGAGCAGGAGCATGGGCGTCTGCCGCCCCAGCGTATTGAAAAGCAGATTTTTGTTAGAGACTTTCCGTAAGTTCATAGCCGGCTTCCTCCATTTCCGTAATAAAGATTTCCTCCAGTGTCAGGGGGATTATCTCGAAGAATTTGGGATTCATCACCTCGAAATAGGATTCGATGTGCCCACGGCGGCCCTTGATGATCATAGTGCTCAGACTGCCGCGGTCGCTGCGGCTGACGATGTCGACGCCGTTCAGATTCGCATTTTGCGGGAGCACGGTCTGTACCTTGTGCAGATTCATTTTGACGTCGTCGATATCGGCTTCAAGCACCACGCTGCCCCGGTGCAGGAGGACGATGTGATCGCAGATGTCCTCCAGTTCCCGCAGGTTGTGGGAGGCTAACACCACGGTAAGCGAGCGGCAGGCAACCTCCTCGGCGATGATCGACTTGACCGAATGACGTACCACCGGGTCAAGCCCGTCAAAAGTTTCGTCACAGAGAATATAAGCGGTATCACAGGCGAGGGCCAGTACGATGGCCGCCTGCTTCATCATACCTTTGGAAAAGGTGTTGATCTTGCGCCCGGTATCAAGGCAAAAGCGTTTTGCCAGTTCTTCAAAGCGCGGATAGGAAAAGCAGGAATAGACGCTGGCGTAAAAATCAGCCATCTGCGCCATCGAACTGTGCGGAAAGAAATACTGTTCGTCGGACAGATAGACCACCCGTCGCTTTACCTTGTCGTTTTCCCAAACCGATTGCCCGTCGTAAAGGATTTGACCGTTGCCGGGCGCGTACACACCGCACAACAGTCGGAGCAGGGTACTCTTGCCCGAGCCGTTGGAGCCGATCAGACCGTAGACCGATCCGTCCCCGATGGTCAGGTTGATCCCGGACAGGGCCGGGAAGTTTCCGTAGTTCATTGCAATTTCTTTGATCTCAATCATTTGTTTCCCTCCATGCAAGATCCATTACGGTCTTGATCTGTTCCGGGTCGCAGCCCAATTCCTTCAGTTGTCGAAGCGTGCGGGACAGAGCAACAAACAGTTCATTTTTTCTCGATTCGATCACGCCCTCGGTGTTTCCCGAAATAAAACTGCCCCGCGCGGGCAGGGAATAAATGATCCCCTCGGCCTCAAGGGCATTGTACGCGCGCTGAATCGTATTTGGATTGATGGCCAGCTCGCTTGCCAGTGAGCGGACCGACGGCAGCGGATCGTCCGCCTTGAAATCACCGGCGTAGACCAACGCTTTCACGCGATCGACCAACTGTTCGTAGATCGGCGTCCGGCTTCTGGGATCTACTGTTATCAGCGACACCTGATCACCTCCATATGTACTATTTGTGTTAATACAGTTGTATTTTACCAGGTTGAACGGGATTTGTCAATAGGGTAGGGGAGTTTTTTTGAAAAAAGCCTTCCCATATGGGAAGGCAAGGGGTAAGGCTTTCACAATCAACAGTTTTTCATTGTCCGTATTACTGCGGCGGGGTCAGGTGCACGAAAGATCGCACTGCCCGCCACCAGAACGTCTGCGCCCGCCCGTACGAGCGCGGGAGCGTTTTCGGCGGTGATCCCTCCGTCTGCCTCAATGAAAAACTGCGCGCCGATTTCGTTTCGCATACGCGCCGTTTCTCGGATCGAGTCCAGCGTTTCAGGGATCAGTTTTTGCCCCCCGAAGCCCGGCTCGACGGTCATGACCAGCACCATGTCGCACAGCGGAAGAAGATCCCGAATCAGATGCGGCGGGGTCTTTGGTTTGATGGAGATGGCGGCCCTGATCCCATCGGACCGGATGGCGCGCAGAGTTTCGGCCGGGTCAGAGCAGGCCTCGTAGTGTACGGTGAGAATGTCCGCGCCGCTTTTTACAAACTCTTTTACGTAGCGAATGGGCTCACGGATCATAAGATGTACGTCAAACACCGCGTCGGTGCAGGGGCGCACGCCCGCAATCACACACGGCCCGACGGTAATGTTCGGAACGAACTCGCCGTCCATGACGTCAATGTGGATGTACTCGGCGCCCGCAGACGCTACCGTCTGAATTTCTTTTCCAAGCGCAGAAAAATCTGCCGCAAGCAGAGAAGGGGAAACGATTGCCATTTCAGACTTCCTTTCTCGGATGAAAATCGTGAAAAACCGGAAAATCGCGGTCGCCGCACGCTTGTGGCAAGGCGATCGGTTTCTCATAAAATATAAGGAAAGCGTTGCATCAATGCGCCACGGCACCCGGGCGGCCAATTCCGCCGGAAATGCGTTATAAAAACATTGAAATTTTATAGGATTCCTGTAGGATTCCTGCGTTTTTACGTTTTTTCCGGCAAAAATTGCCGCAGGAACTCCCTCGCCCGGTTGCCCGCGTCGATTGAATCATCGTTTTCCGGTAAAAACCCGGTAAGTGCAGGGCGTGCGGGATGTGAAAGAACAAGGATGTGTCCGGAAGATCACGTCCGCTTTGCCTGTGAAAGCCGTCCTTCGGGGCGGCTTTTTGACGCGCGGTTTCCGTAAGGCGGATTTCATTGCATTTGTCCGGGAGGGCAGGTGCCCGTCAGCAGGCAGACTGCGTGTGCGGCCATGCCCTCTTCCGTGCCGGTAAAGCCCAAGCGCTCCTCGGTTGTTGCCTTGACGCTGACCTGTGAGGGATCACATTCCAGTGCGCCGGCGATATTTTCCCGCATAGCGGTGAGGTAGGGCGCCAGTTTGGGGCGCTGTGCGATCACGGTTGCGTCAACATTGCCGATCGCATAACCGCGGGAGCGCATAAGGGCGCACACCTGCCGGCACAACTTCAGACTGTCCGCACCCGTGTATGTCGGATCGCTATCCGGAAACAAATGACCGATGTCGCCCTCTGCAAGCGCACCCAGCACTGCGTCCATGATTGCGTGGACCAGTACGTCCGCGTCCGAATGGCCCATCAGGCCAAGGGCGTAGGGGACGGTCACACCGCCGAGAATGAGCGGACGGTCTGCGGCCAGCCGATGGACGTCATAGCCGTGACCGATGCGAATTTCGTTCATTGGGCACTCCTTTTTTGTAAAATCGCCTGTGCGTGCACAAGATCGTCCTGTGTGGTAATTTTGATATTCTCATAGCCGCAGTCAATCAACTTGATCCGAAAGCCAAGCCCCTCCACCAGCGAACAGTCGTCAGTGCCGATCACGCCGTCCTTTTTGGCGGTGTAGGCGGCCGCGCGGTAGATCTCGGCGCGAAAAACCTGCGGGGTGAGTGCGCACCACACCCGGGAGCGATCGGGGGTTTGTTCAATATACCCGAGGGCAGACGCCAACTTGACCGTGTCCTTGGCAGGATATGCGGCGCAGGCACAGTTGTATTTGTATGCGGCTTTTACCGTGTCGGCAATGTTCTCCCCGGTGACCAGAGGGCGTGCGCCGTCGTGAATGGCGATATATTCACACGCGGTCGAGAGTTTGCGCAAGGCACGGAATACCGACTCCTGTCTGGTATCTCCCCCTTTGACCACCGCCTTGACCTTGCAAAAGCCGTATTCCTCGGAGAAGCGCTTGTAGGAGGCCATTTCCTCCTCGCGGGCGGCGATGATGATCTCATCAATATATTCGCTTTTTTCAAAGGCTGAGATCGAGCGCACGACCACCGGGATCCCCTCAAGGACCAACATCTGTTTGGTGGTCTTTGTTCCCATGCGTGATCCGCTGCCTGCGGCGAGAATAATCGCAGAGGTAAAATGTTTTTTCTTGTCCGTTCTGCGTGCAAGGGCGTGCAAAACATTGTTTACGAGAGACATAAAACTCCTTTGGAAATGATGATCCGCTCGGTGCATTGGATCAGAGTTTCCTGCTAATAAGCGTAGCCGTTGATGATCTGATAGGTGTCGATCATGGAGTACTGCGGTGTATAGAGGGTGCCGTCGGCACACAGGGTCACGGTAATATACTCGCTGTCGCCCACCCGGATCAGCGTAGCAAGACATAACCCCGCTTCCGGCGTATATCCGCTCTTGCCGCCCAGCAGTACGCCGGTGTTTAATTTGTTGACGGACATACGGTTTGCCTTGTCAAACACAGTGCTGTATAAGTATAGGCCGCTTGGGCAGACCGTGTCGGCGGGGATGGTGTACTCTTCGGTGGTAAACACCTGATAGAAAGTAGGGTTATTGAGGGCGTATTGCAGCAGGATCGCAAGATCGTAGGCACTGGAATAATGGTCGGGATCGTGCAGCCCCGTGGTGTTGACAAAATGGGTGCTTTCCATGCCCAGTTCGATGGCCTTGGCGTTCATAAGCGTGACGAATGCTTCCTCGCTTCCGCTGACATATTCTGCTAAGGTTACTGCCGCATCCCCGCCGGAAGGCAGGATTGCGGCATAGCAGAGATCCAGCAAGGTGACCCGCTGTCCCACTGCCAAGCCCGCCATGGAGGCGCTTTCCTCCTGTAAGCGTTCAAAACTTTTCCCACTTACGGTCAGAGAGGTTTCGGGATTGGGTATGTTTTCCAACGCCACGATCACGGTCATGATCTTGGTGACCGAGGCAGGGAAGAGTTCCGCATTGCTGTTGCGCTCGCAGACGATGTGTCCGGTGGTGCGGTTGATCAGAATGGCGGCGCGGGAGTAAATATCTTCGGCGATCTGAAAGGAATAGCGGCTCAGATCGATGGGGTCTGCCGGGGAGGGGGGATTGTATTCGATCAAGGGCTCTACCGTCGTCGGGGAGATGACCTTGCCGCTTTGCAGGGCTACGGCAGCCGTCACCAGCACAATGGCAAGCAGTATGCAAAGACAGGCAATCAGGATCTTGCGCAGAGCGGTGCCCTGCTCGTAGGCAGCTGCACTTTTTCTGTACGCCTGACCGAACAGGCTTGTATCATCATTCATCGGACTTATCTCCTTGCTTGCTCAGCGGATTCTGCTCCATGGCGTTCTGCATCTGTGTGTCGCTGACATGGGTGTAGATCTGCGTGGTGTTGAGCTGCTCGTGCCCCAGGATATCCTTGAGCACCCGCACGTCCACGTTTCCCGTCTGATACATCAGGGTGGCCGCCGTGTGGCGCAGCTTGTGGGTGGAATAGTGCTTGTATTCAAGTCCGGCGGCGCCCAAGTACTTGTACACCATGGCCTGCACGGTTTTGGGGGACATACGCTTGCCCAATCGACTGAGAAAGAGCGCATTTTTATCCAGCACGCCCTCTCGGGTCCGGCGCACCTCTAAATATTCGGTAAGCGCAGACCTGCAGGCGGCATTGAGATAGATTATGCGCTCTTTGCTGCCCTTACCGATCACTCGCAGAGAGGTAAGATTCCGGTCGAGGTCGGTCAGGTTGATGCCGGTTAGTTCTGAAAGCCGCATTCCGCAGTTGAGAAAGAGTGTAAGAATACAAAAGTCACGGATACGATTGAGGTTTTTCGTGTCCTTTCGCACCGTGTCGAGCAGCAAAAGACTTTCGTCCAGCGATAAGAACTTGGGTAGCCCCGGCCGTATCGACGGCGATTCCATATCTCTGGCGGGATTTTCGGGGATACACCGTTTGACCGCGGTCAGATATTTGAAAAAGGAGTTGATGGACGAGAGTTTGCGGGCGCGGGCACGCGCACCGTTGCCCCTTTCGGATGCGGTGTACATCAAAAAGGCATATAGGTCCTCGGTCGTGATGCTTTTCACAAAATCCAGATCTACGTCCGAAACCGTAATTTCCCCACTTGGCACAAGTCCCGCACGTGATGCTTTGATATACCGAAAAAGCAGGCAGAGATCGGTGCAGTACTGCTCGGCGGTTTTGCGAGAGCGGTTCTGTACGGTGATCTTATAGCCGGAAAACTCCGTTAGAATTTTCGGCAGTGCCTCCATGACGACAAAATTCCCTTCAATTTGTAAAATTTTTTACCAGCCCCTTGTATTGTGCGGGCAAAACGTGTACAATAATTATACTACAAAAATCGGAGTTTGTAAAATATTATGTTATCTTTTTTCAAAAAACATGGCAGAATGATCTCAAAACTCGTGGTCAATCAGGTGGGAATGATGGTTTTCGGTATCGCCACGACCACGGGGATCATCGCTTATTCCAGTTCAAACGCTGCCCTGACGGGAGTGAGTGTATTCGCGGTGCTGTTTTACCAGGTTTTGCTCCTGTTTGCCACCAACGAGGAGGGAGCACGGGATAAGATCCGCGTGGACGCCGGGCGCTTAGAGCGGGATAACTTTTTAGGACTAAAATGGGCGCTGGCGGCAAATTCGCTTAATTTACTGCTGGCGGTCATTATCATTCCGCTTTACTTCTTTCAGCCTGCCACAGAGGCTCTGTTTACTGCATTCGGGCTGATCGCCCGGCTGATCCAGTCTCCCTATCTCGGTCTTGCGGCGCTCTATTGTCCGTATAACCCGATCTTATATCTGCTCATGCCGCTTCCGTCGCTGATCGTTTGCTGGTTTGGCTATTACATCGGACTGCGGGGCGTGCTGATCCTGCCGGAAAAGAAAAAACGCACCTGAGAAAAACAGGACACGCCCCGAAATCGTATCGGTACGTGAATTTCATAAAAATATGCAGGTACCGTTAGCCCGCACCTTACGTTTTCGCAAGTGACGCACACCGTGCGTGTCGCGCGGACGCGAGCGGCCGAAACCGCCTCCGGAAACCCAAAGGTTTTTGCCGCTTAAGCGCGCATACGCGCTTAAGCGATTGCATATCATTGTGCGGAGGGATTGATTTGAAAGCGATCAAGGTATCCGTACAGATTTTTCTGTTCACTCTGGTGTTTACGCTGGTCGGCGTGGGTTTGTATTTGCTTTTTCCCGCTTTTCATCCGGGCGGATTCCTGTACCCCGGTGCAGCCTTTTCCGCATCGGGTGCCGTCAGTGATACGGTGATCGTGCTGGACGCCGGACACGGCGGCATGGACGGCGGTGCGCTTGCCTCTGACGGCACCATGGAAAAGGATCTGAATCTCGCCCTGACCCTGCAGGTCGGGCAGATCTTAAAATACAGCGGCTTTCAGGTCATCCTGACCCGCTCGGACGACGTCATGTTGGGCGATGCGAACGGCGGTAAGAAGAAGCAGGCCGACCTTGCAGAGCGGCTGCGCATCGCCGAGAGCGGCGAGGACAACGTGTTTGTCAGCATTCATATGAACAAGTTTCCCGATGCACGCTGCAAAGGGTTGCAGGTCTACTATTCGCCGAACGATCCGGCAAGCGAGAGGCTTGCCGAAAAGGTACAGCAGGCGGCCGCCGCCATTCAAGCGGGCAACAAGCGAAAGATCAAGCCCGCGACTTCCGCGATCTATATCCTCCATCGGGCAAAAGTGCCTGCAGTGCTGATCGAATGCGGATTTTTATCAAATGCGGAAGAACTTTCCAATCTGAAAAACCAAGAATATCAAAAGGAACTCGCCACGGTGATTGCTGCGGCGATCATGGACGGAGTAATCAATGAAAGGACTTAAAACGGTTTATATCTGTTCGGAATGCGGGCATACCCAATCCAAGTGGAGCGGGCAATGCCCTTCCTGCCGTGCATGGAACTGCATGACCGAAGATGTGGTCGCCGAAGAGCCAAAGGCGCAGGCCAAACATCCTACGCGGTACGCGGGTGAATCGGTGCGTTTAGACGACTACGAAATTCCCGAGTATTTCCGCACGGGGACGGGCATGAGCGAGCTCGACCGTGTGCTCGGCGGCGGAATCGTCAACGGCTCTGTCGTACTGTTGGCAGGCGAGCCGGGGGTAGGCAAATCGACCCTGCTTTTGCAGATTTCGGGTGCACTTGGCCTTGGCCGCAAGGTGCTGTACGTTTCGGGCGAGGAATCCAAGGGACAGATTAAGATGCGCGCTGCCCGCCTGCGGGTGAGCGGACCGAATCTTTATCTGCTCAACGAAACCAACGTGGACGCCATCGTATCAGCCCATGAAAAACTGCGCCCGGACGTAATAATCATCGACTCTGTGCAGACCATTTATTCGGACGGAATCGCCTCCGCGCCCGGCAGCGTGACTCAGGTCAAGGACGCGGCCATGAAGTTTATCGGCATTGCAAAAAACGAGGGCGTGTCTGTGCTGCTGGTGGGACACGTGAATAAAGAAGGCTCGATCGCAGGGCCGAAAGTGCTCGAACACATGGTGGACGCGGTGCTCTATTTCGAGGGTGAGCGTGAACACATTTATCGCATTATCCGCGCCATCAAAAATCGCTTTGGCTCTACCAACGAGATTGGTGTGTTTGAGATGACCGAGCGGGGGCTGCGGGAGGTGCCCAATCCCTCGGAGGTCATGCTTGCCTCCCGTCCGCGCAACGTGTCCGGCAACTGTGCCGCCTGCGTAATGGAGGGCACGCGCCCGCTGATCACCGAGATTCAGGCTTTGACCGCCTATACCGGCGCTCCGTCGCCTCGCCGTACGTCCGACGGCATCGACTACAACCGGATGTATCTGCTGATCGCGGTTTTAGAAAAACGCATGGGTCTTCGCCTGTCAAATGCGGACGTTTATCTGAACGTGATCGGCGGTCTGCGCTTAACCGAAACCGCGGCGGACGCCGCCGTTGCTCTGGCGCTCTATTCTGCCATCAAGGACAAGCCCGTGCCGGATGAGTTGATCGCGTTTGGTGAGATCGGTCTTTCGGGCGAGATCCGCGCGGTGTCCGGTGTGGATCAGCGGGTGTCCGAGGCCATCCGTTTGGGCTTTACCCGGATCGCCCTGCCGGCAAAATGCGCCGAGCGGTTGAATATTGACACCAAAGGCGCACGCCTGATCCCGGTGCGCAGCGTATTTGAACTGACTACGTTGATATGACTTCAAAGGGAGGGTACTTTTGAAAAAGCACCCTCCCGCAGCCTAAAGACAAAGTCCTGAAAAGGGCTTTGTTTTTTAGGTAAAATGAGGTATAAATAGAAGCGTGAGAAGAGCGAAATGCAATATTGAAAAGCAGTTAAGGCAAAAGAAGACAAGCGAAAAAGCCCCTGTAAAAACAAAGGAAA
>CANQPT010000021.1 GCA_947625805.1 uncultured Clostridia bacterium | reverse complement strand
CAATCAGCCGATCGCACGGGATGTATTTCGGATGCGGCTGGCGGGGGACACCTCTGCCATCACCACCCCCGGACAATTTGTGAATTTTGCGATCGACGGGTTGTATCTGCGCCGGCCAATCTCGGTCTGCGATTGGGACGACGGTTCGCTGACTGTGATTTATAAAGTAGTCGGAGAGGGTACGCGGCGCATGGCCGAAATGTCTGCACACACGAAACTCGATACACTGGCCGGCTTGGGCAACGGATATGATCTTTCTGCAAGCGGACAGCGTCCTCTGCTCATCGGCGGCGGCGTGGGCGTTCCGCCCCTGTATGCGCTTGCCCGCCGTCTGCGCTCTGAGGGGAAGCAGCCAAGCGTAATTCTGGGCTTTAACAGCGCTGTGGACGTGTTTTTCGTGGATGCGTTTTCCGTCTATTGCGATCCGGTGATCGTGACCACTGCCGACGGGAGTGCCGGTGTGCGCGGTTTTGTGACCGACGCGATGGGCGATCTTGATTATACCTATTTTTACACCTGCGGTCCGGAGCCCATGCTGCGGGCGGTGTACAACGCCGCACGCACAGACGGTCAGTTTTCCTTTGAGGAACGAATGGGCTGTGGTTTTGGCGCATGTATGGGCTGCTCCTGCAAGACCAAATACGGATACAAGCGCATCTGCAAGGACGGCCCGGTGTTGACAAAGGAGGAGATCCTATGGTGAACACGCACGTGACCCTTTCGGGTCTGGAACTTGACAATCCGGTTATTCCGGCCAGCGGCACTTTCGGATACGGTTACGAGTTTGCCGGGTTATATGACATCAATATATTGGGCAGTTTTTCCTTCAAAGGAACGACCGCCGAGCCGCGCTTCGGCAACCCGACCCCGCGCATTGCCGAATGTACGGCGGGCATGATCAACGCGGTAGGATTACAAAATCCGGGACTTGAAAAGGTGATCTCAGAGGAACTGCCGCGTCTGAAAGAATGCTTTCATAAGCCGGTGATTGCCAACGTCAGCGGTTTTAGTATCGACGAATACGTGCGTTGCTGCGCACGCATGGACGAGCAGGAACAGGTGGGACTGATTGAGGTCAACGTCAGCTGCCCCAACGTGCACGGCGGCGGAATGTCTTTCGGCACGGATCCTGAATCTGCGGCAGCGGTCACCCGCGCGGTGCGTTCGGTCACGACCAAACCGCTGTACGTCAAGCTTTCACCCAATGTGACCGATATCGTGTCCATAGCCAAGGCCTGCGAACAGGCGGGCGCGGACGGACTTTCGCTGATCAACACGCTGATGGGTATGCGCATTGACCTGAAAACCCGGCGGCCGGTGATTGCAAACCGTATGGGCGGGTTTTCCGGTCCTGCCATCTTTCCGGTGGCACTGCGCATGGTCTATCAGGTATATGAGGCGGTGCGCATTCCGCTGATCGGCATGGGCGGCGTGCAGGATGCACGCGGCGTGATCGAGATGATGCTGGCAGGAGCAAGTGCTGTCGAGATCGGCGCTGCCAATCTGATCGATCCCTATGCCTGCAAGACGATTGTCGAGCAGCTGCCCAACGTAATGGAGGAATACGGAATCGAGAATTTAACGGACATTATAGGAGGAGCACATGGGTAAGGATGTGATTATTGCCTGCGATTTTCCCTCGGCCGTGGAATGCTTTGCTTTCCTCGATCGCTTTCACGAGGAAAAGCCGTATGTCAAAATAGGAATGGAATTGTTTTACGCGGCGGGGCCGGAGATCGTGCGCGCCATCAAAGAGCGCGGACACAAGATTTTTTTAGATCTCAAACTGCACGATATACCCAATACGGTCAAAAGTGCCATGCGTGTGCTGCGGGATCTGCAGGTGGATCTATGCAATCTGCACGCGGCGGGCACCCGCGCAATGATGGAAGCTGCCCTTGAGGGACTGACCCGTCCGGACGGTACGCGCCCGCTGCTGATTGCAGTGACTCAGTTGACCTCGACTGACGCGCAGTCCATGCGGGACGAGATTTTGATCGACCGACCGCTGGACGAGGTGGTCATGCGCTATGCGCATAACGCAAAGCAGGCAGGTCTTGACGGCGTAGTCTGCTCACCGCTGGAGGCCGGCAAGGTTCACCAAGTGTGCGGTACGGAATTTCTGACCGTAACGCCGGGCGTACGGTTTGCAGACTCAGACGCAGCCGATCAGAAACGGGTGACCACGCCCGCTCGTGCGCGTGAGATCGGGAGCGATTATATCGTGGTCGGCAGACCCGTGACCCGTGCCGCCGACCCGGTCGCGGCATACAGAGCCTGTGCACAGGATTTTATCGGATAAGGAGAATCGATATGGAAGTCAAGCAAACGATAGCAAAAGCACTACTCGACATCGGTGCGGTTTTTCTGCGGCCGGAGCAGCCGTTTACATGGGCAAGCGGGATCAAAAGCCCGGTCTATTGCGATAACCGGCTGATTTTGTCCTCGCCCAAGACCCGCACGCTGACCGAGCGGGTGATTGCCGACACTGTAAAGCAAGCCTATCCCGACTGTGAGATGCTGATGGGTACAAGCACGGCGGGCATCGCGCACGCTGCGATCGCCGCCGAGTTTCTCGGTCTGCCCATGGGCTATGTGCGCTCGGGCGCCAAAGACCACGGCAGACAAAATCAGATCGAGGGACGTATGCCGGAAGGGACAAAGGTCGTTGTCATCGAAGATTTAATCTCCACCGGCGGCTCTGTGATCGAGGTAGTGGAAGCCCTGCGTGAGGCGGGCGCACAGGTGCTTGGCATCGTGAGCATCTTCACCTATCGGATGCAAAAGGGCATTGACCGTCTGGCGGCGGCGGGGGTAGAGAACACTTCGCTGACCGATTTTGACACTATTTGCGAGGTCGCGGCGCAGACAGGATATATCCGGGAGAATGATATCGCCCGCCTGCTGCATTTCCGCGACTGTCCCTCTGATGAAAGTTGGATCACGCAATGAAACACTTGATTGATGTACTCGATCTCACCGTGCAGGAGATCGACGCGCTGATCGAGCGCGCGGCAGATATCGTCGAGCACCCCGATCGATACGCACATGTTTGCGCACGCAAAAAACTTGCGGCACTTTTCTTTGAGCCTTCCACCCGCACCCGCCTCAGCTTTGAGGCGGCCATGTACGAACTGGGCGGAAACGTGATCGGTTTCTCGGATGCGGACAGTTCGTCGGCGGCCAAGGGCGAGAGCGTGTCCGACACCATCCGCGTGGTCTGCTCATACGCCGATATTATCGCCATGCGCCATCCCAAAGAGGGGGCGCCCATGGTCGCATCGCTCAAGAGCACTGTGCCGATCATCAATGCGGGCGACGGCGGTCACAATCATCCCACCCAAACCCTGACCGACCTTTTCACCATCCGGCGTGAATTCGGCAGATTGGACGGCCTGACCATCGGGTGCTGCGGCGACCTCAAATTCGGCAGGACCGTGCACTCGCTGCTCAACGCCATGTCGCGCTATACCGGCGTGAAATTTGTGCTGATCTCGCCTGAGGAACTGCGCGTGCCGGAATATCTGCGCAAAGAGTTGTTAGTCGAGCGTAACCTCGATTATGTCGAAACCACCGACTTGGAATCAGCCTTGCCTGATCTCGATGTGCTGTATATGACCCGTGTTCAACGCGAACGGTTCTTTAACGAACAGGATTATATTCGCTTAAAGGACAGCTATGTGCTCACCCGCGAGAAAATGGCGCTGGCCAAAGATACGGCGCGTATCCTGCACCCGCTGCCGCGTGTCAATGAGATCTCGGTGGATGTGGACGACGATCCGCGTGCTGCGTATTTCCGTCAGGCGGAAAACGGAAAGTATATCCGCATGGCGCTGATCATGAAACTGTTGGAGGTGGAAGTATGATCATCGGACAGATCAAAAACGGAATCGTGCTCGATCATATCCACGCGGGCAAGGCCATGAAGATCTACGACGCGCTTGGGTTGGGCGAACTTGAATGCACGGTGGCGATCATCAAGAACGCCGACAGTGTGAAACTCGGTAAGAAAGATATTCTCAAGGTCTTTGAGGTGATTGATCTTGATCTCGACGTGCTTGGCTATATCGACCCCGGTATTACCGTGAATATCATTCAGAATGGCAAGGTTTCTGAGCGTAAGCATCTGGCGCTGCCCGAACGTATCACCGATCAGATCCGGTGCAAAAATCCTCGCTGTATCACCTCGGTCGAGCAGGGACTGCCTCACGTCTTCCGACTGACCAACCGCGAGCAGGGAATTTACCGCTGCATTTACTGTGAATCCAAAGCAAAATAGGAAAAAAGTAAAAAAGAATCAGCTGAGCGGTAGAAATGCACCCCGTCAGACGTTATGCCGCTAACGTTTGGGGTGCATTTCATCACTTATCACGCGCTTTTTCTTTTCTTTGTTTCATCTTCGTTTTGATTTTCTCGTGCATATTGTGCAGGATCAAAAGGGTCTTTTGATCCCCGGGAAAGAGGCACTTGAGCAGGAACATGGCGATGACAACGGTAATAATCTTTTCGGGAGTGAATGGAAACCACAGCATTCCGCAATAAGCACCGCCAACGACCAGCATCCAATTGATTCCAAACAGTCCGCCGAATAAAAGAAAGAGATATGCCCAACCGTTGGTGATCATCCAAGCGATCCCCAAGCAAACAAGCAGTCGAGGATTGAATATGAAATTGAGGGCCGTGCGCAGTTTCTTGTATCGTATCGGCGCTTCGGTATTGTTTTTTCCGGTTTCTTGTTTTTTGCTCATCTCTTTTTTCCAATTACAGGGTTTTCTTTATTGTAACATAACTATACAAGAAATGCAAGAAAAAGCATAAAAAAGCCGGGATTTCCGCGATCCCGGCTTTGTCATCAATACATTTTGATATATGCTTCTCTGTCCGCTCCCACCGAAACATAGCGAATGGGGCACCCGACCGCTTGTTCGATGTATTTGACATACGCAAGCGCTTTTTCCGGAAGGTCATCCGGCTTGCGGCAACTGCTGATATTGCATTTCCAGCCTTCAAAATATTCGTAAATCGGTTTTGCGATATTGAGAGCTTCACCCGTGGGGAAATCATGTACGCGCTTACCGTTGATCTCATATGCGGTACAAACCGGGATACGCTCAAGGTCCGATAGAATATCCAACTTGGTGAGCGCCAGTTCATCTGCGCCCTGGCAGAGCACGCCGTATTTGGAAGCGACCACGTCAAAACCGCCGACTCTGCGGGGTCTTCCGGTAGCGGCGCCGTATTCGCCGCCTGCCTGACGCAGTGCTTCTGCCTCGTCCCCGAACATTTCTACCGTAAAGGGGCCTTCTCCCACACAGGTGGAGTATGCTTTCATAATACCGATCGAGCAATCGATCTTGCAGTTTGGAATACCTGCGCCGATCGGGGCATAGGCCGCGATTACGCTGGAGGACGAAGTGAAAGGGTAAATGCCGAAATCAATGTCACGCAATGCGCCCAACTGCGCTTCAAACATGATGCGTTTCCCGGCCTTATTTGCCTGATTGAGATATACGGTCGTATCAACGATATAATCCTTGAGTTGTGCGCCGTATTGGTCAAACCATGCAAGCATATCCTCGAAAGAATAGGGCTTGGCTCCGTAAACGCCGGTAATGGTGAGATTTTTCCATTCAAGAACGGTCTGCAGGCGCTCTTTCAAATATTCCGGATGCAAAAGATCGCCCATGCGAATGCCTTTTTTCATATATTTGTCGCCGTAGACGGGAGCGATCCCGCGGTTGGTCGATCCAAATTTTTTGTCGGCCAGTCGCTGTTCCTCCAAACGGTCGCAGGCAACGTCATAGGGCGGGCAAATAATGGCCTTGTCGCTGATTTTCAGATTGTCCGGCGTAATTTTTACTCCCGCGGCACGCAGACGCTCGATCTCACCGCAGAGATGCTCGATATCGATGACCATACCGTTGCCCATCACACAGGTGACTTCCGGGCGCAGAATGCCGGAGGGAAGAAGATTCAGAATAAATTTGCCCATGTGATTGATGACCGTATGTCCGGCGTTGTTGCCGCCCTGATAGCGGCAGACGATATCCTGCTCTTCGGAGAGCAGGTCGACCATACGGCCTTTGCCCTCGTCACCCCAGTTGATTCCAACAATAGCTGTTAACATAATTTCCTCCTCCTCATGCGAGGGTTATTTATACAGATGTTTTGCGCTTGCTCATCGCGGCCGGCACACGGCAGCCGATCAGTGCAAATGTGAAAAGATTGAGCAAAGTACAAAGAGATGAAAGCGCCATCATACGAGAGATCAGCATAGAGTCGGGCAGATTTTGTGCCAATCTTCCGTAATACTCTATGACCGATTCTTGGTTTATCGGGTATAGCGACACGATCTGTCCCGAAATACCGGCGATTCCGGGCGCAACGACATAAATTAAGGCATTGACAACTCCTGTGAGTATAGAACCGATAAAGCGCAGCAAAAATCCACCGGCAAACGCTGATACGAGCGGATGGGATCGCGAAAGAACGGAAAAACACAATGCCGAAAAAATCAAAGTCAAAAAGGAGAGCAGATCAAACATACAAGTGGCATATGAGGAAAACAAAAAGAGCGGGGAAGTGTATCCCTGTGCGGAAAAGGCGGTTAGAAAATCCTGCATTGCCCGAGCGTTTTCCTGCCCGTAAAAAGCAGTGAAATCCGATTCGGAAACGGCAATTGGCTCAGTGCGAATCATAAAGAGAAGCAAACAACTAAGAAAAAGCGAAACACAAAGAAAAAGAATGAAAAAACATGCTCCCACAGACCCGGCAAAAGCATTGAGAATCCGCGTATTTTCCGGTATATTTTTTACCGCTCGGTAAAAATTGGTTACACAGAAAACCAACACGCGGATTGCGCACACAATTCCGCTGACCAACACGGCGAACAGCAAAAGTCCCGATGTGGATAAACAGACGGACGAAAGAGCGCTGAGCAGACAGAAACCACCGAAAACAAGCATATAGATCCGACATCCGCGGAAAACCGTCCGAAGCGATGGAAATACATTCTCTGTCAAACAAAGCACCTTCTTCCTTTAGCGTAAGTATTATACCAAAAAATGCACCCTATGTCAACTTTCCTCTTGCAAAATGATACGATATCTGCTATGATAATTACGAGGTGATTGACATGATAGAAATAACCATCAAAGATTACGGTACGATCAAGGCGGAAACATATCCGGATATGGCTCCGATCACGGTTGAAAATTTTGAACGGTTGGCAAAGAAAGGCTTTTATGACGGCTTGACTTTTCATCGGGTCATCCATGGCTTTATGATCCAGGGCGGCGACCCGCTGGGCAACGGCACGGGCGGCTCTGAGCGCAAGATCAAGGGCGAGTTTGCCGCCAACGGCGTGAACAATTCATTGAAGCACGACAAGGGGGTATTGTCCATGGCAAGAGCGCAGGATTTCGATTCCGCATCGTCGCAGTTCTTTATCTGTCAGGCGGACTGTACCTTCCTTGACGAGCAATACGCGGCATTCGGCTGTGTGACCGACGGAATCGAGATTGTAGACCGGATCGCGGCCGTGGCCACCGACATGATGGATAAACCTTTGAAGCCGGTTGTCATTGAAAGCATTCGGGTGATTTGAATCTCCGTCGGCACACCATCGATTTGATTGGTGTGCCGATTTTTTTAGATAATAAAAATCAAGATTTTTTCTGCAAAGTACCTTGACAGATGATATACCTTGCGTTATAATTATTCCAGAAAACTAAGGAGGAACGGAATGTCAATCGCATCAGATCTGATTCGCGGTCACACCGACGCACTGATTTTGTCGGTGCTCATGCGCGCGGACAGTTACGGATATGAAATCAACAAAAGGATTTTTTCCGCTTCCTCCGGTGCGTATGAACTAAAAGAAGCGACCCTTTACACTGCGTTCAAGCGTCTGGAGGAAACCGGAGCGGTGGTTTCCTATTGGGGCGATCAGGACGCGGGTGCGCGCAGGAAGTACTATCATATCACTTTGGCAGGGCAGAAGACTTATCGACGCATGGTGGACGAATGGCGTGAAGCCCGAACCATTATTAACGCATTGTTAGACGAAGGAGAAGGGAAATGAGAGAGAAACTGATCGCTTACATTGATTATTTATTCGAAAAGGCGCCTGAGCAGGCAGAGGAGTTAAAAAACGAGATCAAGTCCAACACCCTTGATCGCTACGACGACCTGCTGTCAAAGGGAATGAGCGAGGACGATGCCTTTTACGCCGCGACCGCCAGCATCGGTGATGTAAACGCACTGTTGCGCGATTTGTATTCCTCAAAGCCGAGTATTCCCGCAGAGAAGCGAAGTCCCGCCAGGGCACTCATGCTTTCTTTAGCAGTTGCCCTCTATATTTTGTGTGTCGTTCCGGTCATCGCCCTTGAAGGGATCAACGATATTCTGGGCGTATGTCTGATGTTTGTGATGATCGCGGTTGCGACCGCTCTGATCATCTATCGGGCGACCGCCTTCAAACAAAGAAAAAATCCAGACGCCTCTCAGTCCGAGCAAATTAAAACGCGGGAACTGAATCGTGTGGAACACAATCCGGCTTACCATGCGATCAGCGGCGCTCTGTGGACGTTGGCAGTGGCCGCCTATCTGATCGTCAGTTTTGGCACTCACGCTTGGAATATCACATGGTTGATCTTCCCGATCGCCGTTGCCGTTCAGAATATCATTCGCTCTGTTTTCGCACTTGCAGGAGGAACAAAATGAGTCGCGCATCACATATTACCGCGATCGTTATATGGTCGATCATCGCGCTTGTACTGGGAGCGATCCTGATCGTCGGCCTGACCGCGGGATTTCCTTCGGACATCAGTTTCGGAATTATATATTCCAAACATTATGCCGAACCGGACAGTTATTCGGTTGGAAATGCCGACATTTCCGACACTGTGACCAACCTTGATATTCACTGGCAGAACGGCAGTGTTCGCATCGAGGCTTATGATGGGCAGAGCGTACTGGCAGAAGAGGAAGGCCGGTACGGGGACGATTACCGTATGCGCTATCGATACCGGGACGGCACCCTCTCTGTTCAGTATTGCAAGGCTAAGATATTCTGGGGATTTTTCCGACAGCCCCGCAAACCTCTTACGATAAAAATTCCCTATTCCATGGCGGAAGAACTCGGCCAGGTCGCGGTAGAATGTGTTTCTGCATGTCTTACGGTTGAAGGCATATCCACACAAAGCCTGAAGATCGACCATGTGTCGGGCGATGTTGCCCTCTCCGATTTCAGCGCTGACGTGATGGATATTGATGCGGTTTCCGGCGATTTTACGGTAGACGGCAGTTTCAGTACTCTGAATATGGACGTCGTGTCAGGCGATTCCGAGATTACCGGCCGTGTCATGCCCTCTGAAATTGATTATGACGCGGTATCCGGCAATCTCACCATGACGCTTGCGGACGGAAACGGATTTACTGCCCGCTTTGACGGTGTATCCGGTGATTTTTACAGTTCCTTCCCTACTGAGCGCACGGACAAAGAATATGTGTATGCGGACGGAAGCGCACACTATGATTTTGAGACCGTATCAGGCGATGTGACACTACGCAGACAGCAGGACACGGAAGAATAAACAAAAGGCCGGAAAGAGGTGTTTCTTTCCGGCTTTTCAGTATGACGGGCTGTGATGAAAGTCCGCGCAGTTGCGGCCAACCCACGCGGTAGCCGTAATTTTTATAGGTGTCGCATACTGCTTGCATTTCCACGTATTATATGCTATAATATTTTAATAAAATGGGATTGTATGTGAAGCGATGAATTCTTCTGATTTACTGAGTTTAACCCCGCAGGAAATGCAGGCCCGGTTTGCGGAGGAGGGATTGCCCCGATATCGCGCCGGGCAGGTGTACGGCTGGCTGTACAAGGGCGTGCCGTATGCGGAAATGGGAAATCTCCCGTGTGAATTGCGCACACATTTAGAAGAGCGCTATCCGCTTACCCTGCCGCGCATCGAACGCAAGCTGACCTCCGCCATCGACGGAACGGTCAAGTATCTTTTCTCCCTGTGCGACGGTCAGCGGATCGAAAGCGTCGTCATGAAGTACGAACACGGCTACACGATCTGTATTTCCTGTCAGGCGGGGTGTCGGATGGGATGCGGGTTTTGTGCTTCGACCCTGTGCGGCCTTGCGCGCAACCTCCGGCCGTCCGAAATGCTCGGACAGATCATCGTCGCTTCCCGCGATCTCGGCGTTCGCATCTCCAATGTGGTGATGATGGGGATCGGCGAGCCGATGGATAACCTTGACAACGTGCTTCGGTTTCTGCATCTGGTCAATCTGAAAGAAGGATTGAATATCGGTTACCGCCACATCTCCCTTTCCACCTGCGGAGTGGTGGACGGCATTCGGCGGCTGGCAAAGGAAAATCTTCCCATTACGCTGTCCATCTCCCTGCATTTTACGGATGATGAGGCGCGCAGTGCCATGATGCCGATCAATCGCAAGTGGCAGATCGCCGAACTGCTCGACGCTTGTGCGGACTATTTTCGCTCGACCGGACGGCGTATCTCCTTTGAGTTTACCCTGATTCAAGGGCAAAACGACAGTCCGGGGCAGGCAAGGAAACTGGCGGCGCTATTGAGGGCTCATCTCGGTGCGGGCACGCCTTTGCACGTCAATCTGATCCCGGTCAATCCGGTGGCGGAACGGGGTCTGCTTCCGTCCGAGAGGGCGCGTGTGGATCGCTTTTGCAAAACCTTGTGTGATCTCGGTGTGAACGCCACCGTGCGCCGTAAACTCGGCTCTGACGTCAATGCGTCTTGCGGACAGTTAAGATATAGTGAGGGTGAAAGAAGTGTATTATAGCGGAAAAACAGACGTTGGAAAAAAACGCAGTGTCAATCAGGACAGTTTCGCTTTTGAGCGGATCTGCCCCAATGTGTTTTTGGCGGTCGTATGCGACGGCATGGGCGGGGCAAACGGCGGTAATATTGCCAGTTCTCTTGCAAGCAAGACGTTTATAGAAAGCGTAAAGACCGAGATTGAAAAACACATGACCGAGGACGGAAAGTGTGACCTTACACCCGAGGGGGCCGAACTGATCTTAGTCAAGAGCGTCGAACTTGCAAACAGGATCGTTTTTTCCGAGGCGGCAAAGAGCGAGGAACTTTCCGGCATGGGCACTACTTTGGTGGCGGCCCTTGTGGTGAATGATACCGCGTTTATCCTTAACGTGGGCGACAGTCGGGCATATCTGATTTTTTCCGATGTGCTTGACCGGATCACGCATGACCACTCATATGTGCAGTTTTTGGTGGATATCGGACAACTCACAGAAGAGGAAGCGCAGTCCAACTCCAATAAGAATATCATTATGAAAGCGATCGGAATCAACGATACCCTGGATCCCGATCTTTTCCGCGTGGAGTTCGGCGGCAATGCTTTCCTGCTTTTATGCTCCGATGGATTGACCAATTTTGTAGACGAAGAGACCATCAAGAATACGGTGCTTTCCTTTGATTACGAAGCAAATATCAGCAAGCAGAACGACTTAGACCGGGTGTGCGCACGCCTTGTGGAACTTGCAAATGCCAACGGAGGCGGGGATAATATCACGGTGGTGCTCTATCTGCATGAAACAAACGGATCGTCAGAGGGTTAAGATAGATGTTTGAGAATTATATCGGTCAGGTTTTTGATAACAGATACCGCATTGAAAAGGTGATCGGAGTCGGCGGCATGGCTGTGGTCTTTGAGGCATATGACAGTGTCATGCGCCGCACGGTTGCCGTTAAAATGCTCAAAGATGAAATCGCCCATGACACCCAGTCGGTCAAGCGGTTTATCAACGAGTCCAAGGCGGTTGCCATGCTCTCCCACCCGAATATTGTCAAAATATACGACGTATCGGTCAAGGAAAACCGCAAGTATATCGTCATGGAGCGGGTAGAAGGCATCACGCTGAAAAACTATCTCAACAAAAAAGGTACGCTGGGTATGCGGGAGATGCTGCAATATACCGAGCAGATCTTACTGGCCCTTGAGCACGCACACTCCAAGGGGGTCGTGCATCGCGATATCAAACCGCAGAATATCCTGCTGCTTAAAAACGGCGTGATCAAAGTCACCGACTTCGGTATCGCCAAACTGCCCAATGCTGAAACGGTCACCATGACCGACAAGGCCATCGGGACTGTGTATTACATCAGTCCGGAGCAGGCAAGCGGCAAAAAGGTAGACCGCCGCAGCGATATCTACTCTCTCGGAGTCCTTATGTATGAGATGTGTACGGGCAAACTGCCCTTTGTTGCGGATTCCCCGGTTTCGGTGGCGCTCATGCATGTCAATAATCAGCCCCAGCGCCCGTCAGAGATCGTGCCTTCCATTCCCAAGGGCTTAGAGCAGATCATTCTTGCCGCAATGGAAAAACGCCCGGATAAACGCATTCAGAGCGCCTCACAGATGATGCGGCTGCTCGACAAGGTAAAGAAAAACCCGGACCTGGTATTCAAGACCAAAAAAGAGCCCGGTGAGATCACGAAATTGGATATGTCACTCAAGAAAAGTCGGACTGCAGCACAGCAAAAGGTCAATCGCTCCATGTTCCCGATCATCGCGGGGGTGACCTGCGCGTTTCTGATCGTTGCGTCGGTCACCATGATCTATATGGTGCAGCAGTTATTAACGGAAAATACGGCCTATTCCACCGTCGAGGTGGAGCAGCTGGTCGGTCAGACCTGGTCGGACGCTCTCAACGCACGCCTGACCGCACAGGGATATCATCTGAATCCGGAATTTGTCAATTCCACGCAAAGCGAGAATACCATTATCGAACAGTCGATCCCGGCAGGTCAGCGCAAAAAAATCGAGGTAGGGAAGACCTATATCGATATAGACGTCAAGGTCAGTCTGGGCATGAAAGCGATTGTCTTAGACGATTACTATAACGTACGGAGCAACGAGGCGATCAGCGCGCTGCGCGAACTGGGCTTGATCGTAAGAGATGAGAATATAAAAAAACAGGCCAGTAACGAGGTGCCCACCAATTTCGTGATCTCCACAGAGCCTGCGGCCGGATCGATCGTGCACGAGGGCGACGTGATTACGCTTATTGTCAGCGGAGGCGAGGCATTCACCCAGGTGACGATCGTTCAGTATGTGGGCATGACCGAGGAGAAGGCGAAAGAGGAGGTCGAGAAACTCGGCCTCAAGAAGGTCACATATGAATATGAACTCTCCGGCGAGGAGGACAAGGGCAAGGTAATAAGACAGGACGTACCGCCCACTTCCGAGGTGGTCGCGCAGACGACGACGCTCACCCTTACTATTGGAACGGGACCGGAAGATTCGGATCAAGCAACGTAATTTCAATGTATAACCAAAAGAATATCAGAAATTTTTCTATCATTGCACATATCGACCACGGCAAATCCACCCTTGCCGACCGACTGCTCGAGTACACCCAGGCGGTCAGTAAGCGGGAGATGGAGGAGCAGCTCTTGGACAACATGGAACTGGAGCGGGAGCGCGGCATTACCATCAAGGCCCGTGCGGTGCGTTTGAATTATCAGGCGCCGGACGGAGAGAACTACGTGTTCAATCTGATCGACACTCCCGGTCACGTGGACTTTAACTACGAGGTCTCCCGTTCGCTGGAGGCCTGTGAGGGTGCGCTGTTGGTGGTAGACGCTACCCAGGGCATCGAGGCACAGACCCTGGCAAACGCCTATCTTGCCGCAGACAGCGGTCTTGAGATTCTGCCCGTCATCAACAAGATCGACCTGCCGTCTGCCGACATCGCAGGCGTGCGGAATGAGATCGAGGATGTGATCGGCATTCCGGCGCAGGACTGCGCCGCAGTCTCCGCCAAGACCGGGTTAAATATCGATCAGATCTTTCAGAAGATCGTTGACGAGATCCCTGCTCCCGGAGGCAGTGCGGCCGCGCCCCTGAAAGCGTTGATTTTCGATTCCTATTATGACTCTTATCTCGGCGTGGTCGTCTACGTACGGCTGGTCGAGGGTACTTTGCGCACCGGCGATACCATCCGGATGATGCACTCGGGCGCACAGTTTGAGGTGGTCGACGTGGGCTATATGAGCGCATTTGGCTTGACCGCGTCGGGTGTGCTTTGCGCAGGCGAGGTCGGGTATTTTACCGCCAGCATCAAAAATGTGTCCGATACCCGTGTGGGAGATACCGTGACCGGCGCGGACAACCCCGCCGATACGGCGCTGCCGGGATTTAAGCGGGCGCTGCCCATGGTCTATTCCGGTATTTATCCGGCCGACGGAGCGAGGTACGGCGATTTGCGGGACGCACTGGAAAAATTACAACTGAATGACGCCGCTCTTTCCTTTGAGGCTGAAACGTCGGCTGCCCTTGGATTTGGCTTTCGCTGCGGCTTTTTGGGTCTTTTGCACATGGACGTCATCGAGGAGCGCTTAGAGCGTGAATTCGGCTTGGATCTAATCACCACAGCGCCCAGCGTTATCTATAAGATCGAAAAGACGGACGGCACGACGGTCAGCATCGACAATCCCTCCAACTATCCGTCCCCGGATGAAATCGCAAATGCTTTTGAGCCGATCGTCAAGGCGTCGATCATTTGCCCTGCGGAATTTGTGGGCGGGATCATGGAGCTTTGCCAGGATAGACGCGGCGTCTATCTGGACATGAAGTATTTGGACGAAAAACGCGCGGAATTGACCTATCGTTTGCCGCTTAACGAGATCATCTATGACTTTTTCGATGCGCTCAAGAGCAGAAGCAAGGGATATGCGTCCTTTGACTATGAACTGGACGAATACGGCAAGAGCGATCTGGTCAAGTTGGATATTCTCTTGAACGGGGAGCAGGTGGACGCGCTTTCGTTTATTGTGCATCGGGACAAGGCATATCCGCGCGGCAGGCGCATTGCCGAAAAACTCAAGGAGAATATCCCGCGCCAACTCTTTGAAGTGCCCATTCAGGCGGCAATCGGCGGCAAGGTGATCGCAAGGGAAACGGTCAAGGCCCTGCGCAAGGACGTGCTTGCCAAATGCTACGGCGGCGACATTACCCGAAAGAAGAAACTGCTCGAAAAGCAAAAAGAGGGCAAAAAGAAGATGCGCCAGCTGGGCTCAGTACAGGTCAGCCCGGAGGCATTCATGGCGGTGATGAAACTCGATGAATAAGTTGGGGTTATATCTTCATATTCCGTTTTGCATGCGCAAATGCGGTTACTGTGACTTTTATTCGTTGCCCGATCCGTCCTTGATCGGGCGCTATGTGAAAGCACTCTGCCGGCAGTTGCGCGATATGAGTGAGCAATGCAAGGAGTACACTGTCGATACGGTTTATCTCGGCGGGGGTACTCCTTCTTTGCTGTCCG
This sequence comes from uncultured Clostridia bacterium, assembly GCA_947625805.1. GTDB lineage: Bacteria > Bacillota > Clostridia > Oscillospirales > CAG-272 > CAKSEI01. The sequence goes on along the minus strand of CANQPT010000021.1, from coordinate 14,102 downwards.
TGGCTCAACTTGCGCAGCTATTTGATACGCTTGGGCGCTATTATCGTTTGGAGCAACACCGTGAGATCACCATCGAGGTCAATCCATCTTCGGTGAGTGCCGAATGGGCAAAAGAATGTTATGGGCTCGGGATCGATCGGGTGAGTATCGGTCTGCAATCCATGCACGACGATGAGCTGCAAATGCTTGGACGCTTGCACGACAGCGCACAGGGAAAGCGTGCGTTTGAAATTTTGCGTAAGGCGGGCTTTGAGCGGATCAGCGTCGATCTGATGTACGCACTTCCCGGGCAGAGAATCGATCGGGTCGAGCAAAGCGTACGGGAGATCTTGCGCTTGGACCCGGAGCACATTTCCGCCTATTGCCTGAAAATCGAGCCGGATACACCCTTCGCTTCGGCACGCCTCTCTCTTCCGAATGACGACGTTGCCTTTGCACAATATGCGCGTATCAGTGAGATATTGTCGGACGCAGGCTACGAACGCTATGAAATGAGCAATTTCGCAAAGCCGGATAAGCATTCCCGCCATAACATGAAATATTGGACCGGAGGGGAGTATCTTGGCTTTGGCCCGGCGGCATATTCATATTTCCAAAATCGCAGATACGGGTATGCCCGGGATTTGCGTGCCTACCTTGACGGGCGCTGTCCGACGGTAGATGAAGAACAGATCACGGAAGAGGAAAAACAACGGGAAAGGATCATGCTTGGACTGCGGCTGAGGCGCGGCGTTCCCCGCGCGTGGTTGGACGCCGACAAACTGAAACGCTTTTGCTGCGCGGGCTATATGGAGTACGACGCCGAGCGGGCGTGGCTGACTACAAAAGGAATTTTTGTCAGCAATGCCATAATACGGGAATTTCTTGATTAAAAGCCGCGCAAATAGGAAATCATTACCTTGCGTAACAATATTTTGGCGTTGAATGCGACTCCAAAATATGATAAAATAACGCGGGAGGTAATGATGAGACGAATTCAAACACTTCTTTTTATTTTATTTTTATGTATGGCACTGTGCGTTCCGTCGGCAGCCCTGAGCGGAAGAACGATCAACGTCACCTTGGACGGAACGCCGATCTATGCAAAACAGCCGCTGATGGTCGGCGGGGTATCGTATGTTCCGTTTCGTGATTTCTTTGACCGGAACGGTCTTACGGTTACATGGGATTCGGCAGAACGCTGTGCAGTGGCGAAAAATCGCTCGCTTCAGGTGACCGCTTCCGGCCGGAATGCCTATCTGCTCGCAAACGGAAGATACCTCTACTATGCCGATAATCTGACCGAAAACGGCGTGATGTATGTGCCTCTGCGCAGCGCGATGAAGGCACTGGGCGGCAGTGTGAGTTGGGTGAGCGGCGCGATGTGTGCGCAAGCACACACCGGATCAGGCGCCATCCTGAGCGGAGACGCGTATTATAATCAGACGGATCTCTACTGGCTTTCACGCATTATCAGCGCCGAGAGTGCAGGCCAGCCGCTAAAGGGCAAACTGGCTGTGGGCAGCGTCGTGCTCAACCGCGTGGAAAGCCCAAACTATCCGAACAGCATCTACGACGTGGTTTTTGACACAAAATTCGGCGTGCAGTTTACGCCGGTTGCCAACGGCAGGGTTTATGATGAGCCTACCGAGGAAAGCGTGATCGCAGCGAAAATCTGTCTGGACGGATATCGGCTAAACCCGGATATTCTTTATTTTGTCAATCCTCAAAAAGCGACCAGCAGTTGGGTGATGGACAACTGCAAGTTTGTCATGCGCATTCAGAATCACGACTTTTATGCGTAAAGTACAGTTGTCGTTGCCGCCGCAATTAGCACTCTCGGTGGCAGAGTGCTAATGTTTACAAAGCGTTAAAAAAAGCGTAACACAAATGACCATTTTAAGAGATACAATATAACCGTAAGAAAAGATAAGAAAAGGAAAGAGGGTGAGTCCCATGGGCCATTCAGAATCAGCGGCACACAGACAAAAAGCGAAAGGATGGAGAGTCCAATGGGCCGCTGAAACCGATTCCCGGTCTACCCCATCGGCATAGACGTGAAAAGGGCGGACATAATAAAACATAGAGCATATGGAGGTATTTATTATGTTTGAACTTAGACCTTATCGCAGACACAACAGTGAAATCGCTTATAACCCTTTCCGTGAAATGGAAGAATTCGAGAGAAAATTCTTTGACGAGCCATTCGGTTCATTCTTCCATAGCGGTGACATCGCCGAATTCAAGACCGACATCACCGACGAGGGCGACCATTACGTTCTCGAAGCGGATCTGCCGGGCTTTGATAAGAAGGATATCCATCTCGACCTTTCTGACAATACGCTTACCATTCACGCTGAGCGTCATTCGGAGCATGAGGAAAAGGACAAAAAGCAAAAATATGTCCGGGTGGAACGCTCCTACGGGAAATACAGCCGTCAGTTCGACGTGTCCTCCGTTGACACAGAGGGAATCAAGGCGAAATACGAAAACGGTGTTCTGCGCTTGACTTTGCCGAAAAAACAGGAAACACTTCCTGAAGCCAAGCACTTGGAAATCGAATAAACGTGGGCGGTGTGGGAAATCACACCGCCTTGTTTTATGCAAATCCGCATACCCGGGAAAGGTCTGCGTTTGCATGAGTGACGAGCACCGGATTTTGGTACTAAAATCCGCGAATTACGGACGGCGCCTCAAAGTCGATCTTTTTATACGACCTTGCGAATCTCATACAGCGCACTGACCAGTGCCCAGTTTTGCGCAAAGGGACGCATGACGTTCCAATATCCTCCACCCAGCAGATCAAATTCATCGATCAAATCGAATTTGGCGAGTACACTTCGTGCATCTTCAAACCATACAATGTGCTTGACCGCGTCCTGCGAAACATATTCAAAATACGGAGACTGCGAGGTTGAATCAAACCGGATTGCCGCCCCATAAATGCGGGCGAGGTCGATCGCGTCCTGATTGCCGATGCTGGTCGCCCGGGTCTTTCCTTTTTCAAACGGAAGCGGCCAATCGTAGCCGTAATTGGGAATGCCCATCAGGATTTTCTCGGGCGGTATTACGCTTGCGCCGTATTCCACTACGTCACGCACACGGTCGATGGGTGCCACCGCCATGGGAGGACCGTAGGTGTATCCCCACTCGTAAGTCATGAGCAGCACCATGTCGGATAACGCCCCGATCGCCGGATAATTGTGTGCTTCGTAGAGCAGTCCCGCCTGATTTCCGCTGGTTTTGGGAGCGAGATCCGTGTGTAGAAAAAATCCGTTTTCCCGCATACGTGCACCCGCGTTTCCCAAAAAATCGAGAAAGGCTTGCGCATCTTTTTGTTCGACATATTCAAAGTCGATATCCAACCCCACGTATCCCTTTTCCTGCATGACGGCGACGATATTGTCGAGCACCGCGTTCTGAAGGGCGACGTTCTGAAAGAGTTCGCTTGCTTTTTCCGAGGAAAAATTGCCGTCCTCGGTAATGGACGAAAGCAGCATGATCGGCGCGGTATCAAAATCATAAGCCAGACGAATGAGCGGGGTATCATCAATTAAAATCAGCGAGCCGTCCTCCCGGAATCCGTAACCGAAAATGGTCAGATAGGTCAGATAGGGAAGTGCACGCATGAGCACCGTGCGGTTGATAAATGGATAGGCATAGCCGTTCAGCGTGATTTCCCGGCGTTTGGGCTCGGTAAAAGAGATGATGATCTGCTCGCCTGCATATACGGTCGGCGCACGGTCGATCAGGTAGGGGTTGTTCTGGATCAGTTGGATCTCGCTGACCCCGTACTGTGCGGCGATCGAGGCAAGCGTTTGACCTGCGCTCACTGTATGTACGATTTGCGGGATCAGTATGACCAGCGCTTGCCCTACGACCAGATCATTCGGGGCGAGGATTGCGTTATCGCTGATAATGCGCTGTGCGGACACGCCGTACCGGCGCGCGATGCTGTCCACGGTCTCTGCCGCGGATACGATATGAATTATCATAAAATAAACCGCCTTTCCGTACATCATATGCGGAAAGGCGGCCTTTGGTTTTCAAATCATTCTTCTTTCTCTTGCTCAGCGAGTTTTTGTGCGTAGGCTTCATCTTCGTCCCGCTTGCGCTGTTCTTCGGCAAGGTAGGCCGCCCGCCGTTTGCGGTTGCTTGCGTAGGCGGCGGCGATCACAAGCGAGGTGATCACGGTCTGCAAAAGAAAACCCATGATTGGATTTGCCGTACAATGTGCGCCTGCAAGGTTGGGAAGATAAAAGCGAAACCTGCCGATCGAATCGACGCCATATATGCTCACGCAGACGGTGGGTATAAGCAAAAAAATACAGTACACTACGATCTCATGAGCAAGAAAGGCTCTGCGTGAAAGGGAAGTTTCCGGCATTTTACGGATGATAGTGAATAGGTAGAACAGAAAAACCGCGTAAGAGGCAATACAAACCAGCGCGGTTTGGGCAAAGGCCTGTTCTTGTGTGAAGAAAAAGCCGGAGAGCATATCAATGAGGCATGCCGCGGCAAATGCGATCAGATTTGCAAAGTGCAAAATCACAAAATTGATGATCAAAAATTTCACGCTTATTTTTCTCATGAGTGATTCTCCCGTGCATTTTTTTGTGTCTAATTTGCTTGTAATTTTTATTTACAATATTTAATTATTCCTTTAATACCCATCATGATTATTACTATTGCTAATATCAATGCTGGAACCCATTTTAACATTGCTGCTTTATTGAGTAATAATACTATAAAGGAAATAACTGCTGTTTCGCCAATGACGATTTCAAAAATAGAAAGAACAAAACCAATATCTTTTTTCATAATTTCTCCATTTCTACAAATTCCTTATTAAACATTATACCATATCATATCACAAGAAACGAAAAAAAGAAAGGAAAAATCCATTTTTTTGCGAAAAATCCATTTTCAAATCCAAGCGATTATGATATAATATTTACAAGGTCCAAAAACCGGAAAATCAAATACATACGAGGTGGAATATGGAACAGACAGTCAGTGAAAACTTGTTCGGGCAACTCAGCGTCATCAGTATGCGAGGATGCGAGGAATTCTGCAGTGCGGTGGACAAGTACCTGAAGCGATCCAGGAATACCGACCGGAGTTTTTTGGTATCGGCTGAGTGCCCGCGTTTTGGAACGGGCGAAGGAAAGGGCTTGGTGCACGAGTCCTTGCGGGGGCATGACGTCTATATCATCAGCGATCCGTTTAACCACGGTGTGATCTACTGTATGTACGGTAAGGAAGTCCCCATGAGTCCGGACGATCATTTCGCTGATTTGAAGCGGGTCATCGGTGCAATCGCAGGCAAGGCCCGCCGTATTTCGGTCATTATGCCGATGCTGTACGAGGGCAGACAGCACAAGCGCTCTTCCAGAGAGTCCCTCGACTGTGCGCTCATGTTGCAGGAACTGCACAATATGGGCGTTGCCAATATCATCACCTTTGACGCACACGACGCCCGTGTGCAGAACGCAATTCCGCTTGGCGGTTTCGACAATGTGCAGGCAACCTATCAGATGATCAAGGCGCTTGTCAAAAACGAAACCGACATCTCTATAAATAAAGACGATATTATGATTGTTTCGCCCGATGAGGGCGGTATGCACCGTTGTATGTATTATTCCTCCGTGCTCAAACTCGATCTGGGTATGTTCTACAAGCGAAGAAATTACTCCGTGGTCGTGGACGGAAGAAATCCCATTGAGGCGCACGAATATCTCGGCCGCAGTGTCAAGGGCAAGGACGTCATCATCGTGGACGATATGATCTCCTCGGGTGATTCGGTCATTGAAATCGGCAAAAAACTCAAGGAGCGCGGCGCAAAGCGCATCTTTGTATTCGCCACGTTCGGTCTTTTCTCGGCAGGGCTGGATGTCTTTGACAAAGCGTATGAAGAGGGCTCGATCAACCGCGTTTATACCACGAACCTGATCTACCGCGTTCCTGAACTGGCTGTCCGTGAGTGGTACATCGAGGTCAATATGTGCAAGTACATTTCGCTGATTGTGGATACCCTTAATCGTGACCAGACCATTTCCAGCCTGCTCTCGCCCAGTGAGCGAATCCAGACGTTTATTGAAAGAAGAGTGGCTGACGGCACGATTCGCCGTTGACATTTGACCAAATCTGTGTTATATTTAAGTTAGAAATTTATACCGAAAGAGGTAATATTCATGAAAAAAGGCTTAAACCAAGGTTTTGCTCTTCCCAAGGGCATTCCCCACAGACAGGAATTTGAAATGACCAAGTCTGCCGGCTTTGAAGGCATCGAGTTCAACCTGACCGATCCGTTCACCCCGGCAGAGATCGAGGAGATCAAGGCGCTTTCCGCTGAGTTTGATCTTCCGGTGCTCAGCCTTGTGTCCGATCTGCACTGGGAGTATCATCTGACCAGCAATGATCCCGCACAGAGAAAACGCGCACAGGAGATCGTCAAGGAGTTGGTCACCCAGGCAAAAGAGTTGGGCGCTGATACCGTTCTGGTTGTTCCCGGCACGGTCAACGAGGATGTAACCTACGTTGAGGCGTACAACAACGCGCTGAATGCGATGATCGAACTCAAGCCGTTTATCGAAGAGATGAAGATCAACGTCGGTATCGAGAATGTATGGAACAAGTTCTTGATCACCGCGTTCGAGATGCGTGACTTTATCGACGCGATCGACTGCCCTTACGTCGGCTCTTACTTTGACGCGGGCAACGTGCTGATCAACGCATATCCCGAGTATTGGGTAGAGATTCTCGGCAAGCGGATTAAGAAAGTACACATCAAGGATTTCGTTTCCTGCAGCGGCGGCGGAGTCCTGGAAACGTTCGTAGATCTCGGAGAAGGTCAGATGCGTTGGGATCGCCTGATGGCGGCTCTGCGTGCGGTCGGCTACGATGATTATATTACCTGCGAGGTGGCTTATCACAAGATCTGCCCGCAGACCTCGCTCAACAATATGAGCAAAACTCTGGACGAGATTCTCGCCCTGTAAGAGCAAAGGAGAACAATTATGGTAAAAACAGGATTGATCGGCATCGGCGGTATGGGTAGAGGACACCTTGCCAACCTTGTCAGATTTACAAGTGAAGGCGAGATCATCAAGCTGGTTGCCGCTTGTGATATCGACCCGACCCGTTTTGAGAACGGTGAGCGTCAGTTCAATATTGACATCGGCGGCGACGCGATCGACTTTTCCAAGTTTGCGTGCTATACCGACTACGATGAGATGATCGAAAAGGAAGACCTTGATATGGTCATCATCGCGCTTCCTACCTATATGCACAAGGAAGCGACTCTCAAGTGTCTTGACAAGGGCATCAACGTGCTCTGCGAGAAACCGATGAGTTTGACTCCCGCTGACTGCGAGGAAATGCTTGCAAAGGCAAAAGCAGTCGGTAAGCGTCTGATGATTGGCCAGGTGCTCCGCTTCTGGGGCGAGTATGAGACCCTCAAGGAGTATATCGACAACAAGACCTACGGTGAGGTGACCGGCGCGTACTTCTTCCGCGGCGGCAGTCTGCCGGTATGGAGTTATCAGAATTGGCTGATGAAGAGAGAGTGCGGCGGCGGCGCTACCCACGACCAGCACGTGCACGACGTGGATATGGTCAACTATCTGTTCGGTCTGCCGGATGCAGTGTCTACTGTAGGTAAGATCATTATCCCCGGATCGGGTCACGACTCTGTATCCACCAACTATATCTATCCGGATAACAAGGTGGTCAACGCACAGGATGACTGGACCATGCAGGACGATGTGTTCCACATGAATTACCGTGTCAATTTCGAGAAGGGAACCATGCAGTTCCGCGACGACGGCCTTTATGTGTCAGCCGAGGGCGAGGTCCCGCACAAGATCGAGTGCGATCCGGAAAACGGCTACTACAAAGAGGCCAAGTACTTCGCAAATTTGATTGAGAATCCGGATATGGTCAACACCATCAATCCGCCGGAAGATTCTATGGCTACCATTCGCTTGGTATGCGCAGAGGAGTATTCCGCTGATCATCACGGTGAAGTTACCAAACTGTAATTTACAAGAACAAACCCCGGGAGAAGATTGCTCCCGGGTCAGATTGAAGACAAAGCGGCTTTGTGATCAAACGCACAAAGCCGCTTTTCCCGTTCCCTCTGTATCGTTTTTGTGAACGATTTTTCTTTTTTATTATTGTTTATTTCCGGCAAATACATCATCACAATACCGGTACCATTGAATTTCATACTGCGCGTGCGGTAACAAAACCATATCCCTCGGGCGCAGTATATTTCTTCGCTCGGCTTCATGAACAAAAGTCCATACCCAATCATCAGTTTCACTTTTTACCGCTTTTACAGTGGTGAATCCGTTCTGCACGGCTAAATACAAGCGAGTATGACCATCTAAAGAAATAAACCTGTCCCCATAAGGAATCACCTGAACGACGATATCTTCAGGCGTACAAATAAACGTTTGAACAGCCGTCAGCTTTTCTTTATCTACATAGAACTGGGAGGGTTGAATGGCCTCAAGCGGTACATCAAAAAGAGCAGGAGCAGGATATTCCGCTATCAATCTTGCGTATGTATCATAGAATTTAAAAATATGTGGTGCATGAAAGCGGAACTCCTCAATCAGTGTTTTGAATACAGCGGGGTTTTCCCCACATATCACAGCTGATGATAGATCCGTAATCTCAATTTGATATGGTTCGTTGTCAATGAGATACGCTCCGTGCTGATTTAATACGGCTTTTGAAAATCTATTGTCAGTATAATTGTCTATCCTTTTAATGTTCATACTTTTCTTGTTAATTTTGATTTATATTTTGAATAATTATACCAAACCCATACACAAAAGTCAACCTTTTTTACTTATACCCCCGGTTGGTACTGCTGAACCACTTGAGATTTCCAAGCCGTTCCAAAACGGTATATAATAAAGAAAAAATCTCAGAAAGTGCACATATCGTGAAAAAATTTTCTCTTTGTTGACTATGCTTTCTTTCCTGCATTCCCTCGCCGCCTGCGGTACGGCAACGGGCGAAACGCCTGCGGATTCTACTCCGGCAAACTCGGAAACGGCAAGTTGGGCTGAAAACGACAAGCCGAACAAGCCGACAGAGGGAAATACCGTGGAAGCGCCCGGTAGCGGCCCGGCAGATGCGTCTAACATCTCCTCCGTCGAGGACGTCCCTCTGATCATACTCAACAACGGCGTACAGATGCCGCAGTTTGGGCTTGGCACACAGATTCAAAGCCTTGAAAACGGCGATCTCGGCGTTCTTAATCAGACGTCCCGTGAGGCGGTCGCCGTGGTGTTCCGGTCAGAAGATGCGCACAGCTATTTTCAAGAGCGAGGTGTCGGTCAGGGGATCAGCGGCTTCTGAACAGTGCGGAGAACGTTCCGGAAACCGCTGGAATACGGCTCCGCAAACAGCAGTCAATCTGTACCGCAGTAAACAAAGAAAGAGCCGGATCGGGTCGATAGGATGACTTGATCCGGTTTTTTCATGCGTAAAACAATTAGTATGCCCACGGCCTCGAAATGCTATTCATACTTCTTGATAAAAACATTTGATTTGGTACGAAGAAACCGGCTTCACGCGGCAAAATATACGCGAAGCCGGTTTTCAGGTTGCAACAAACTATTCTTTGAAGTTTTCAAACTCCGATATATAGCAAAATAGCCAGAACCTCTTAACGGTAAAGAGGTTCCAGCTATTCAGACTTGGTGCGCCAAAGCATTCTATAATCGAACCGTTTACCTCTTGCAAGGTGACGGTTTTATTTGCTTCTCTGTAATTGAATGTGATGACCAGCTTGTCGTCGTAGAGATATACGGCGTTGACAAAGCAGTCGATCAGTCTTTGCCTGTGCTCCTTCGTTTCTAAATTCATGGTCTGAAACCGTTTCAGCCATAAGACCAAGCCCTCTTTTGTGACAGTGGACTTTTCATTTCTTCCTTGATGAGCTTCAGATTCAGCTCATCCCTTGTCTGCTCCAATTCGAGCATCCGCTGTTTTGTCGTTGAAGTGATGATCCCTTCTTCGATTGCTTTGAGCAGATTGTTCAGCGCCGTTTCCGTTTCACCGAGCCGCCGTTTCAAAAGCTGTATGACCGGATTTTCCTTTTGAAAGCTGCGGAATACAATGCCGGCGATATCCTCGATCATGTTATCGCTCATCATCATTTCACAAGTGTGCCGAACGACGAGATCTTCGATCCATTCCTTTTTGATCGTCTTTTTATCGCAGGCGTGCCGGTACTTGGCTCCGTTGCATTTGTAGTACCGATGCACCGCTCCGCTACGGCCTGTACCGCTTTCGCCGGTTATATACCGCCCGCATTTGCCGCAGAACAGCTTGGTGGTCAGCAGGTAGTCGTCCTCGGCTTTGTGCCGTGCCGTGTCTCTCTTGTTTTTCTCGCGCTCGGTCTGCACCTTGTCGAATAACGCCTGAGGTACGATCCGAGGGATACCGTCCTTTCGGACAATGTCCCGAAACCGGTATTCCCCGATATACCGCCGGTTCTTCAACATATCCGTCACAATATTGATGGTGATTTTAGCGCCGTGAGAGGTGGTTAAGCCTTTGGCGTTCAGCATCTCCACGATTTCCTTGATCGTCTTTCCGTTGGCGTATGCTTCAAACGCCTGTATCACATAGGGCGCTTTCACGGCGTCCACCTCAAAGAATTGTTCGTCGTTGATGACGTATCCGATGGGAACGGCGCCGTCGTTGAATTTGCATTTTAACGCATTCTCGGTCATCCCTCTGCGTACCTTTTCGGCAAGCTCGGTCGAATAGTATTCCGCCATCCCTTCCAGCACCGATTTAAGCAAAATGCCTTCTGAACCCTCGGAAATATTTTCCGTTGCCGAGATGACTCTGACGTTGTTCTTTTTCAGGACGTTTTTGTAATGCGCAGAATCGAACCGGTTTCGGGCAAATCGGTCGAGCTTTCATACAATGACCACGTCGAATTTTTGCCTGCCGCTGTCCTTGATCATCTTTTGAAATTGCGGGCGGTTGTCCGTTTTGGCGGATAAGGCGCGGTCTATATACGTGTCGAAGATCGAGATCCCTTCTCGCTCGGCAAAAGCGTAGTACTCCCGAAGCTGACCTTCGATGCTTTCCTCTCTCTGATTATCCGAGGAATATCTCGCATAGATCACGTTAATCATTCGTTCTTCACCTCTTTCAGAACCTGAACGACGGTTTCTTTCAGTCGGTCGTTGAACAGGGTTCCGGGGGTGAAGCACATTGTCATCAACGTTTCCAAGCCGCCCTCTCGTGAGAGAGCCTCTTTGATTGCCGTGTGCTTTCGGACGCCATGCGGGTCGTCGGTTCTTCCGAAGATGTAGTCGAGCGACACGTCAAAAAAATCGGCATACCACAGCAGCTTTTGCAGCGGCGGTTCGGCAACGCCGGTTTCATACCGACCGATGGTCGCCTGCGTGGTTGCGCATAGGTCAGCCAACTGCTTTTGCGAGTAACGGGCTTCCACGCGGAGTTTTTTCAGCCGCGCTCCGATAATATTCATATTTATTCTTACCTGCCTATACAATGTACGTTTAGCATAACACGAATACAGCTTTAAGTCAATACAATTACAGATTATTTTGAAAATGATTTACGGCCGATTTTAGTGACGAAAAAATATCATTCAGATTAGGTGGTAAGAAAAGCGCCGTTTTTGTATACCGTCTACGCTTTGTCGTTTTCTTCGGCGTGCTCCTTCATCCACTTTTCAAACTCGGCTTTCCCTTCCTCGGTTTCCAGAAGCTTTTCGATTTCTTCCATAAATACGGCGGCAAGAGAGTTGAGGGCTTCTTCTGGAATATCCGACTTGAAAACAATTTTGGGTGTGTTCATGGCGACACCTCCTTTTTAAGAATTACCTCCCTTCCGCCGGAGGCAGGCTGTTACGTTTTCCATTGGAATCTCTCCTTCTTAACTGAAAAATCACTTTTCGCTTCGTAATATACGTGAGGGAAAATAGAGTTTCAAGAAATAATTGACGGCAATATTTAATAAAAAACGCTTTATCCGTACCATGGGATAAAACGTGGGAGACGCGGTTTTCGGGGGTATGGGATAAAAGGTGGGCGGTCGATAAGCACGCCCCGATGGGAGAAAAGGTGGACACGCCAAACCGCGAAATGATGGGACAGAACGTGGGCTAAAAAGGGGAATGCACAAATCAAAAAACGATTTTGAAATATGGTCTGCCCCTTAAAGATTAATCATTGAAATGACCTATATTCTGGTATGAAAACGTCAAAAAGGCCGGAAAATTGACGTGAAAACGGTGTCTAATCGGCTCTAAATCGTTTTAATCGAGGATAATCGGTTCTAATCGGATTCAATGAGAATTTTTCTTTGCAAAACGACTCTTTCTTCGAGAAGATAAAGTTTTGAGCGTTTTTGCGTCGATTTTCGCTTTGAAACGGGCTGTCTTTTGCAAAAAATGAACGCTCCTTTTCAGAGTGATTTTCCTTTTGAATAATGCGTGTAAGAAGCGGTCATGTTGTCGCTGTGAAATGAGAGAAAAAGGACTGTCTTTTTGATCGTAAGCAAGAGGGTGAGAACTCCCTCGTTTCGAAGAGAGAATCCCATCATCTCGAAGGGAAAATCTGAAGTCCTCTCGAAGCGAGAGTGCGACTATCGACATTTCAAAACGAGGGGTTTGCCTGAAATTAATCTAAGAAAAATCTAAAATTAATCTATGAGCGTCGTTTCGAAATGACGGCCCGGATTTTCGTTTCGAAACGAGAGTCATCGGCATTTTCAAACGACACACATTTGAAAATTTTATTCCCATAAAGAAAGCAGTCCGCACGAAAAAGCGCCGGACGAAAAAATCGAAAATTTCGTTCGTAACACGATTTTCATCCACAAAAATCACGGGGATTCGGCCGTGCGCTTCACTGTTTTCAGTTTACGGTAATGAAGGACTTTTTCTTAAAATTTTCGTCCTGAAAACGTAACCGATTCCGCTATATTTTTTCGTCACGAAAGCCGGGTTGTGTTTCCTGCTCTCGTGACGAAAAAGCCTATATGTGTTACGCTTGCGGATTTCGTTTGTAAAAGGTTTATGAAATTGTAATCAATCACTTGCATTTGATGACATAATTGGATATAATAATAGTGGATTCAGAAAGGAGATTATCATTATGGCGAACACATTAGTCCAGTTTCGCACCGACGAAACGTCGAGAATAAAGGCAATTCAAATTTGTGAGCAGCTTGGCATTGATTTGCAGACCTATATGCGTATGTGCATTTCGCGTCTCATTTCCGAGAACGGCGTTCCTTTCAGCATGAAGGTAAACGACCTGCCGAAAAACAAAGGGATTCTTGCGTTGCGGCAAATGGGGCGAATCTCTACCGAAAAGGGCAATTCCGAAATGACGCTCGATGAGATCAATGCCGAAATTGCCGAAGCCCGCAAAGATGGTGATGCGAAGAATGGCGTGGATACGGTATGAAGTTTTACGCTGTAATTGATACGAACGTTCTTGTGTCCGCTGCCATGAAACCGGAATCCGTTCCCGGTCAGGTCTTGGAATTGGTATTGGACGGCGTGATCGTACCCGTTCTTAACCGGACGATCCTCGAAGAATACTGCGACGTATTGCTGCGCCCGAAGTTTGGCTTTCCCGAGCAAATCGTCAAAGACATTCTCGGCGAGATCGACGGCCGCGGAATCCACGTTGACGCCGAACACATAGACGTCGCGAGCTTCCCGACCTAAAGGATCTTGCATTCTACGAGGTTGTGATGGAAGAGCGTAAGGAAAGGGACGCCTACCTTGTGACCGGCAACGTCAAACATTTTCCGGAGAAGCCATTTGTTGTAACGCCGAGACAGATGATCGACATTATATTGGAATCTATTAACTGAAATTTTATCTTAAACACAGTTCCCGCTTTCCGAATGGAAGGCGGGATTTTTGTTGTATCCCGAAAACCACGCGATAGTCGCGTGGTTCAGCCTGAAGACAAAGTCCTGAAAAGGGCTTTGTTTTTTAGGTAAGAAGTGGTATAATAGAAGCAATAAAAGGGGTGAAGAAAGTGCTGAGCGTAAAGGAAGATAAGAGCAAACAAATAGAGATGATAAGCGTTGAGCAGCTT
>CANQPT010000020.1 GCA_947625805.1 uncultured Clostridia bacterium | reverse complement strand
ATGTCCTCTCCGGACAGCGGCCGGTCTGCGGACAGCAAAAACCGCAATACGCTTTCTCTCGTGGTCATTGTTTGAGCGGTCCGGTCAGTAAGACCTTCAGGCGGCGGGGAACGACCTCGATCTCATAGGGAAGCCCCGGTCCGTTCTCGCCGTCCACCGAAACCGCCAGATCCTTGTCCACGCTGATGCGTACCCGCTTGCAGGAAAGGCGGATGACGTTCTTGTCCGGCTTGTGAGCCAGAAGATTGATGCCCACGCCCGCACGCTCGATGGGGCCGCAGTTCCGCACGATCATAAGATTCATTTTTCCGTCCTGTAAATCGGCCTCCTGTATCAGGCCGCGCATACCGCCCACGTCCATGCCGTTGAGCACGGCAAAGACCAGCGCGTCGGTCTCCACCGTCTGATCCTCGGTCTGCGCCTTGATATGGAAGGAGTGTATGTCGGCAAGTTCTCCCAGTGCGGAGATGTAATAGGCAAGAGAGCCGAACACTTTTTTGAACTCGGGACTGGTGGAATGGGACACGCCCACGAAAACGCCGGCCGCGATGGAATTGCAGATATACCGGACCTGCTCCCCGGCTTTCACCCGCAAAAGGTCTACCTCCTCCACGCAGGGCTTGCACAGCGCCGAAACGCATTCCAGCGCCGAGGAGGGCATATTCAGATTGCGGGCAAAATCGTTGCAGGTGCCGCCCGGGATAATGCCCACCGGGGTATCGTTGCCGTAAGCGATCATCCGGTCGATCATCTGACCCACAGTGCCGTCTCCTCCCGAAATGAGAACGCCGTCGAACTGCTCCCGGTCGGAAAGAAACTGCTCTAAGGCGACGTCGTCCTCCATGGTGAACAGGCGATGCGGGATCAGGTGGATATCGTTTTTATAGCAGGTGCCCAGGATCAGGTCGAGATCGTGTCCGCCCGCCTGCGAGCCGGAAAAGGGATTGTATAAATACAAATACCGTTTCATGGACTAATGAAGCTCCTTGTCGATCATTGCGTAACTGCGCTGTAAGAAGGCGGACAACTCGTCGGAGGTGAGCGGCCGGGAACAGAGAAGCGCCAGCGACCAGATCTGTTTTGCCGCAAGTTCTGCCGCCTCGCCCTGCGCCGAAGCCAGTTTTCCGGTCAGCGGACAGGCGCTGTTGAGCACGAGCTGTGCCGGCGTGTCGGGCAGGTCTTTCATGCCGTAGGCCCGCATCATATCGTTCATGCGGCGGCTCTGTTCGGCGGTGGTGATCAGAGCCGGGGTGTCGCTGTCCTTGAGCGGACGGTATACCACCTCTAACTTGTCGTTTTCCGACGCGCGGCGAAAGAGCTGTACCAGCGACTCGGGCGCATCGGCGCTCTCCCCGTCGCCCAGCGTGTCCGAAACGTCCGCGTCGACCCGCACAAACCGGACCTTCTCCTTGCTTTCCACAAGTGAGATAAACTGGGCGTCCAGCGGATGGGGAAGATCCAGCACTGTACGGCCCCGGGCGGTGAGCAGGCAAACGTACCGGGCCTGGGAGGCCGCATCGGTGGTATAGGAGATCTCCTTTTCGCCCTCGCCCGGATACTCGGAAAGGGAGAGATACTTGCCGTCGGTGGTCTTATACAGCGCGCAGGACAGGGTGCGCTCGCAGAATTTGTCGTCCCGTAAGCAGGCGTACTCGAAAAAGATCTTGACGTCCTCCCAGATCTCTTCAAAGCGCTCCCGTTCGGTGTTGTAGAGCGAACAGAGTTTGTCCGCCACCTTTTTGACGATATGTGCGCTCAGTTTTGCCACATAGGTGTTATTTTGCAGATAGGAACGGGACACGTTGAGAGGGAGTTCGGGGCAGTCGAGCACGCCGCGCAGCATGAGCAGATACTCGGGAATGACTTCCTTTATATTATCTGCCACGAAAACCTGATTATAATACAGCTTGACCTGTCCCTCCGGTACCGCGTACCCGTAGTTCGGTTTGGGAAAATAGAGAATGCCCTTGAAATTGAGCGGATAGTCGGCGTTCAGATGAATGTGGAAGAGGGGCGGGGTATAGTCGGAAAAGACCTTGGTGTAAAACTCCTTGTACTCCTCCTCGGTGCAGTCCCCGGCCCGCTTTTGCCAAAGGGGATTTGTATCGTTGATCTGACGGTCCTCGCCCTCGCCGCCCTCAATATGCAAAAAAAGCGGGATCGGCAGAAAGGCGCAGTATTTGTCAAGCACTCGGCGCACGGCGGCCTCCTCGAGATATTCCTCCTCGCCCTCGGCGATATGCAGGATCACGTCGGTGCCGCGCTCTTCCCGCTCGCCGTCGGTCAGTTGGTAATTTCCGGCATCGTCGCAGGTCCACTTGACGGCGGCGGAGCCGTCGTAGGAGCGGGTGATCACCTCGACGGTGTCGGCCACCATAAAGGCCGAGTAAAAGCCCAGTCCGAAATGACCGATGATGCCGCTGCCGCTTTCTTGCTCTGTCTTTCCTTCGTACTTTTCGATAAATTCAAGGGCGCCCGACAGGGCGATCTGGCAGATATATCTGCGCACTTGGTCGGCGGTCATGCCGATGCCGTTATCCGAAACGGTCAGGGTGCCCGCCTCTTTGTCCAGGGTGACCGTAATGCGATAATCCCCCTCCGTGTCGGCCTCGCCCAGCGAATTCAAGCGCTTTAACTTGGTGGCCGCGTCGGATGCGTTGGACACCAGTTCTCTTAAGAAAATTTCCTTTTCCGAGTATAGCCAGCGCTTGATGACCGGAAAAATGTGATTGGTTTCGACCGAAATACCGCCGGTCTCGTTGATTGTTTCAGACATTTTCAAACTCCTTCTGAATGACCTTTGTCGTCAATAACTTCTGATCTTCTTAATAACCTCTTGTCGTCAGTTCAATTATGAGGGAAAGATTGTCCGCTTGGACTGCCGCCCGATGGGCGGCGCGGTTGCTGCGCACTGCTCCGCATTTGGTACAGCGGTGCACGATGACGTAGCCCTTTTTGGGGTCGGGATAGGCGCTGACCGGCTCCATCAGGCCGCCGCATTCGCTTGCGCGGTCGCCGGGCAGAATATCCGCGTGCAGGCTCCATAAGCAGACCGGACAGTGATTGCGGGAGGTGTACCCGAGCGGCTGTACCTGCGCTCCGCAGTGCCCGCAGACAAAACCCGCGTCGTTTTTGGTAAAGCGTTTTTGTTCCATGTTATTTGCCCACGCAAAAGCGTGCGAATACCTCGTTTACGATGCCCTCGCTCACGCTTTTGCCGTCCGCCTCGCCCAAAAGACCGAGCGCCCGCTCTGCGTCCAGCGCCGCGATATCCGGGCTTTGCCCGCAAGACAGCGCCGCGACGGCCTCTTGCAGCGCGTCGGCAGATGAGCGCAGGGCGGCGTATTGCCGGGCGTTGGACACCACGGCGGCGGTATCGTAGTCCACCGCTCCCGCGGCATATAATTCCTCGATGGCCCCGAACAGCTGCTCCCGTCCTTCGCCCAGCGCACAGGAGATCGACAGCACCCGGTCAAAGACCGAGTCGAATTGATAGGGGTCCATTTTTTGCGGCAGGTCGGTTTTGTTGACGACCGCGATTTTTGCGGCCGGAAGCGATCGGATTCGCTCGATCAGCCGGGCGTCAAAGCGGTCGAGGGGGCAGGAAGAATCGAACACCGCCAGTACCAGTTCGGCGTGTTCAAGGCGCTCGTATGCCCGTTCCACGCCCATGCGCTCCACCCGGTCCTGCGTGGGGCGCAGACCCGCCGTATCGCACAGGTTGAGGGTCACGCGGCCTGCGATTACCTTTTCCTCCAAAAGATCGCGGGTAGTGCCCGCAAGTTCGGTCACGATGGCCCGGTCGGAGCCGCACATGAGGTTGAGCAGGGAGGATTTACCGGTGTTGGGCTTGCCCACGATGACCGTGTCGATTCCCTCCCGCACGGCCTTGCCTGTGCGGTAGGTGGCACACAGCCCCTCGAGGGCTTGCTTGATTTGCGAGAAACCCGCCTGCAGGGAGCGGGTATCCTGCCCGGACAGATTTTCGTCCGGAAAATCGACGTCTGCACAGCAGGCGGCAAGCAAGGTCTGTAACTGCTCATACAGGGCGTTCATTCGTGCGGAAAGCGCTCCCCGGGCGTTGGCGCCGGCCAGGCGCAGTTGCTCACGCGAGTGAGCGTCGATGACGTCTGCGACCGCCTCGGCCTCGGAAAGGGAGAGTTTGCCGTTCAAAAACGCACGGCGGGTAAATTCGCCGGCGGCGGCGGCAAGCGCGCCGGCGGCAAGCACGGCCGCCAGCACACGTTCGGTGACAAACAGACCTCCGTGGCAGGAAATCTCAACCGTGTCCTCGCCCGTAAAGGAGCGGGGAGCGCGAAAGACGGTGGCCAGCGCATCGTCGATCCGCTCGCCCTCGCTTACGACCGTTCCGTAGACCGCTTTTCGATCGTCCGCCTCCGCAAGAGAGCCGCCCGACGCGGGAAGAAACACCCGCGCACAGACGTCGATCGCCTCCGGTCCGCTCACGCGGATGAGGGCGACTCCGCCTTTTCCATATGGGGTACTGACTGCCGCGACCGTCTGATTTACCAACATAATGAATCCTTTTCCCAAAAAACGCAATGATAAATATTTATAGAATATTATACATCATTTTCCTGTGCAATGCAAGCATAGTGGGCAGAAAATGCGGATAAAAAACCGGTCGGGCGACCGGTTTTATACCCAAAACAGTATTGAAAGCAACTTCTTCATTTCAGACTCCAAAACAAAGATAAGTCATATTTAAGGCAACACTGCACAAAGCGGCAACAGGGAGAAAAAATACAAAAATCAACGGCGGGATAATTGAAACTTTTATCTATATCGCACGATTCTCTGTCATTACCTATAAAACTTTGCCTGCATCTCAAATAAATCTTTATAGTCCCCGTTTTTATTTATCAGTTCATCATGTGTACCGTATTCAGCAATACGTCCGTTTTTGAAAAGAACCACATGATCACAAAATTTTGAGCTGGACAACCTGTGCGATATGAATATTGTTGTTTTGCCCGCCGTCATCTCCGAAAACTTTCTGTAGATTTCATATTCAGCGCGCGGGTCAAGGGCCGCCGTAGGCTCATCTAATATCATCACGGGCGCATTTTTATACATTGCCCGTGCAAGAGCGATTCTTTGTCCTTCGCCCCCTGATGGTTCAAACCCATCTTCGGAAAAGATCTTGTAAATATTCGTGTCCACACCGTTTGACAAAGTTTTCAGACGTTTTCCAAAGCCGGCACGATCCAGAATTTCAATAATGTTATCATCGCATTCCGTTTTTGCATTTTGAAATGCTATATTTTCTTTTAATGAAAATGCCAACAGTTTATAATCCTGAAATACGGAACAAATAATTTTCATATATTCGTCATAATCTATATCTCTTATATCCGTCCCGTTCAGAGTGATTCTTCCCTGTGTCGGATCATAAAGGCGGCAAAGTAATTTTACAAAGGTAGTCTTTCCTGCGCCGTTTTCTCCCACTACCGAAAGATGTTCTCCGCTTGCTAACGTCAATGAAACGTTTTTAAGGGCATAATTATCCTGTCCTGCATATTTGAACGATACATCCTCAAATCTTATTTCATAGGGAGCTTCCGGAAGGGCAAGACGCTTACCGTCATACATTTTCTGAGGAACATTCATGTAGTCCATCAAGGCGTCGTAATACCCTCCGAATTGACGGATATTAAGAAGGCTTCCCATAAGTCCGTTCATAGCCCCGGAAAAGCTCATCAACGCGGATACATACATCGTAAAGTCGCCTATTCCAATCGTATTTCTTATAACTTGGGAGGCTAAATACACATACGTTATACCCGTCAGTACAAAGTTCATAGCATGTGCAAGATAATCTGTCCGCATTGATAACCGGGACTGTTTCAAATAAAAGCGCTCTGACTCTTCTAAATGACGGTGTATTTTATCAGTGATCCACCCACCTATGCCATAGATTCTTATTTCTTTCCCAAACGCAAAATTTTCAATAAGATCAAGAAAATATCCGGTTCTTCGTTCAACAGGAGTTTTTTCTAAGTCCCATTCGACAACTCTTTTTCTTACTTTTGATTCAACATATGTATTCAACAGTATTATGACAACAAAACCCACGATAACCAAAACGTTTAACGTTGATATAATAGCAATAATACCGATAAACGTTATCAGTTTTCCGAATATATCAAAGACGTTATCTAAAACTCCTGTAAAACCCTGTCCGTTTGCAGACAAGAATCGATCTGCTTTTACCTTGGAATCAAGAAATTCAGGATTTTCAAGTCTTTCAAAATCGCATTTTGAAAGTTGCTCTGCAAGATTGGTTTGAAACTTTGTAAAAGCCTTACCGCTTTCGATAAAAGCCGATCTTCTGAAAAATGAAATACAACACCCGCCCAATAAGTTAATGATTAATAAAATACCTATCCACATGAGCACGATTTCCGCCCGTTTGCTTCCCGTTAATTCATCGATAATATACTTGGGAATGATCATGTCAGCCACAGGAACGAACGCAGTAAGGATTTGCGAAATCGTTTTGAAAATTAAAAAACTTTTTTGCTCATTCCAAAAAAATGATAACAAATAAGAGATACCTTTATACATGCCGGAGGTTTCCTTCCTTACAATTTATCGGTGTAAATACAACAACATTACAAAATATTATACATTATTTTCCTGTGCAATGCAAGCGTAGTATGGCAGAAAATGCGGACAAAAAACCGGTCGGGCGACCGGTTTTATACCCATGCAATATTCGACTCATACGATACCCTGACTCATACAATAGGCAATATAGTCAGCCGCCCGCACAAAATCCGCAGTTGATTTTTGCGCGCATATGCGCTACAATAGAGAAAAACCAAACGGAGCACGATATGACACAAACAACCGAATGCGCCCTGCGTGCCAAAGAGGCCGCACGGGTACTGGCGGCGGCGTCCGCCGGGTGCAAAAACCGGGCGCTGACAAAAGCGGCCGAGGCAATCGAGACGGACGCAGACGCCATTTTAGCGGCAAACGACACGGATATGCGCGCGGCCGAGTCCGCGGGAACCGACAAAGCCATGCTCGACCGCCTGTATCTCGACGCGGCACGGATAAAGGCCCTTGCCGACGGAATGCGGGAGGTGGCGGCCATGCCCGACCCGATCGGGCAGGTGATCGAAGAATGGGATCGCCCGAACGGACTGCATATCCGCAAGGTGCGGGTGCCAATCGGGGTGATCGGTATGATCTACGAGGCAAGACCGGGTGTGACCGCCGACAGCGCCGCCCTCACCGTCAAGAGCGGCAACGCCGTACTGCTTCGGGGCAGTGCGGGCGCCTACGCGAGCAACGCGGCGATCGTGCGTTCGATTCGCGGCGCCCTTGTCCGCGAGGGACTGCCGGCCTCCTGCGTGGAACTGACCCCCGACCGCTCTCACGATTCGGTGGAGGAGATGATGCGGCTGACCGGTGTGATCGACCTGCTGATCCCACGGGGAGGTGCGGGACTGATCGACCGCGTGGTGAGCGGATCCCGGGTGCCGGTCATACAGACCGGGGTGGGAAACTGCCACGTCTACGTAGACGACAGCGCCAGACCCGACATGGTACACAGGCTGGTGCTCAATTCCAAATTACAGCGTCCGTCCGTCTGCAACGCGGCGGAGACCCTGCTGATTTCCCGTGGGTATCCCCACACGGCGGAGTTGTTAAAGACCCTGCACGAGGCGGGGGTCGCCCTGCACGGAGATGCGGCCGTCTGCGCCCTTGACGGGCAGGCTCTGCCCGCCTGCGAGCGGGACTATGCCGAGGAATACCTGTCGGCGGATCTGTGCGTTGCCATGGTGGACGGACTGCAGGGCGCGATCGACCACATCGCCCGCTACGGTACCGGGCACACAGAACTGATTATCACAGAGGACGGTGAGCGGGCGGCGGCCTTTGCCCGTTCGGTGGACGCGGCCTGCGTCAATCACAACGCCTCCACCCGGTTTACCGACGGCGGGCAGTTCGGCTTTGGCGCCGAGATCGGCATCGCCACCCAGAAAATACACGCACGCGGCCCGCTTGGCCTTCGGGAACTGACCATATATAAATATCTTGTGAGCGGAAACGGACAGGTAAGAGAATGAGAAACGCCTTGAACAAAGCGAAGATTGTATGCCTTGGCACTGGCTTTATGGCGTCCGCGCTGATCGGCGGCGGGCTGGCCGCAGGCGTCATATCCCCCGGGCAGATCTATGTGCGGGGAGCCACCCGGCCCGAGAGGGTACGGGCGCTCTGCCGTGAGCATGGGGTGCGCCCGGCAAGCGATGCGGACATCCGGAGCGCAGACCTGATCATTCTGGCATTCAAACCGCAAACGCTTGAAAGCGCGGCCGGGCAGTATGCTCCCCTGATCTCTTTGGGCACGACGGTCTTTTCCATTCTTGCCGGTATCTCCTGCGCCGCGTTGGAGCAGGCCTTTCCGGGCTGTGCGGCCGTGCGCCTGATGCCCAATCTCGCCCTTTCGGTAGGGCTTTCGGTGACCGGGTACTGCCCGGCGGCGGGAGCGGACGACGCCGACTGTGCGGCGGCGGAAACGCTGTTCGGCGCGCTGGGTACGGTCTGCCGGGTGCCCGAGCAACAGATCTCCCTGATCACAGCCCTTTCCGGCTCCGGTCCGGCGTATTTCTACTACCTCGCGCAAATCATGGCGGAAACGGCCGCCGCGCGCGGTATGGATTCCGTTCTGGCAGAGAGGCTTGCGGTGCAGACCCTGATCGGCGCGGCGCGATTGCTCGAACAGGACCCGGTCAGCCCCGCACAGATGCGGGCACGTGTGACCTCCAAGGGCGGCACTACCGCCGCCGCCATTGCCGCCATGGCCGAGCGCGGCGTCGCGGAGGCGGTCGCCGCCGGCATGGACGCCTGTGTGCGCCGCTCGGACCAGTTGGCTTGCCCCCAAAAAGATGTGTAAACCCAACGGTTTACGACAAAGTCCTCAAAAGGGCTTTGTTTTTTAGGCAAAATGTGGTATTTTTCTTTTTCTGTTATACCGTGAATTTGGCATAAAATCGCAATCTTTTATTCAGGATCACAAAAATCAAGTCGATTTCAACGTTTTTGTTATAATTTTGCATATAAATATATTGACAAGTACACGGACAAACAATATAATGAGGGTAGAAAATTTGTATGAGGTGATTCCAATGGGCCGTTTTTAACGTTTACAAAACAACATAATACATAATAATCCATGAAAGAAGGAGAAAAAATGAAAAAGAGATTGGCGATTTTCATCGCATTGTTGTTGGTATGCGGTCTTGTCGGGTGCGCACAGACCGAACCGCAGACCGGGCAAGAAAGCCAAAACGTCCAGCCTGTTTCCGAGGGCAACGCAAGCGACGATCCATCGCAAGAAAGTCAGATACCGTCTGATGCATCGCACGAGGAGGTTGGCATAGGCGGGCCCGGAATTTTGTGCGCCGTTCACGACTTTGGATTTCACGATTTTGCAAAATCATTCATTGATCTTGTGGGGCAAGAGGCGTTTATGGATTGGGCAGAACAAACCAATAAAGCCGAGCCGGAAAACGGCTGTGATCTCCCGGAACAGAGCATCTATACAATGATTCATGATTTCGGAATCTCAAGAGATGATTTTGAACAAGCGTACTACTCCGGCGGCTACAGTCATCCTTACGATCTGGATATCTTATTTGGAGACGATTACAGTGCGGTAGACGCCTATTTCCGCGACACAGAGCGGCTTCAGACAATTCGTGACAAGCGAAGAGCATTATGGGATCTGAAAGTCTTCATTCTGTTAGACCACGAAACTGAACTGACAGAACTCTATCCGGATCGCACGCAAGTTCAAAAATGGTCGCTGATCGAACTGGTACAAGCCTTTGATATTTCACGCCAAGATCTTGAACGATATATGGACCAGGCAAATCAAACCGTGAACAACGTACACTACACGTACAACATGGACTTGATCTATCAACCGGAAGAAAGCCCGCAAATCGCAAAGATTCTGGCATATCGGCAAGCTGGAGAGCAAACCATGCAAAGCCAACCGCCCGATCCGTATCCGGTACGTGCTCTGGATGCGGCGGTCTGCGGTATTGACGACTACGAAACCGAATAATTCAAAAAAGGAGCGCGACGCGCTCCTTTTGCTTTGCAAAATCCCGGACCGGTCCGGACTTCTATAACGCCGCGCCGATGACCGTGGCGAATTGGGCCATGTCCGGGATCACGAAGTTCATATCAAACATTTTGGCAAACTGGTCGAAGATGGTGTGGGCTTGGGGAATGGTGGTCATATTGCCGGTCAGCACTACGTCCCGCAATTCGCGGCCGCGTGCGGCAAAAACCGCGAGCATACCGATGGTCTCAAAGACCATATTGAGAATGCCCAGCGCCAGATCGGATTTGTTTGCCAGATCGCTGATCTTACCGAAATTGGCGGCGGTAAAGGAATCGGGCATACCGGGAATGATCTCCTTGCGGGACATATCCTTTAAGCGGAGATCGATGCGGTTGAGATCCCCGCTCCCCGCGCACTCGATGATGTTGTCCACGTCCTCCATGCCAAGCAGTTTCTTGGAAAGCCCCATCAGCGTGCCGCCGCCCACGCCCGTGCCGCCCAGGTATTGGAACGATCCGTCCGCGCGGGTGTGCACCAGCGCCGTGCCGGTGCCCATGCTGACCACGATGGCCTCGGCAAGGCCGGACAGATACCGCCCGCCCTTGGCCACGCTTTCAAACTCTCCCACGTGGCGGCAGGGCAGGCCGTAGATGGGATTTTCCACGTAGGCGTTGCCCGCGCCCGTGATCATGACCCGGTCGATCTCTTCAAGGGCCACTCCGTTCTCATGGGTAAACTTGCCGAACGCGCCGTAAATGGACGTGGTGGGGTCGGCCGCCTTGACAAACAGCGGTTTGATGAGTTCCCGATCCCGAAAGCCGACGATTTTCGTGGTCGTACCGCCCACGTCTATGCCGATCACAGTTTTCATATGCTATACTCCACTTGTTTTTTGATATCCTACCACATTCTTGAAAAAAAAGCAAGCGTGCGGCAGAATAAAACGGATTCGGACGGGATACGCTATGTGGGCGCGTGATTTTGCCGTCGCCGGCCGACCTTTTCGGCTGATCGTATTGACAATCGGACCGATTGGGTATACAATAATATCAAGAAACAATCACGGAGGACCAAGTGATGAGCGAAGAATTATACGGAGATGAGATTTTCACCCTGACCGACGAAGAGGGCAACGAAAACGAATTCGCCCTGCTCGGCAGTACGGTGATCGACGAGGTGACCTACCTTGCCTTAGAGCCTGTGGAGGAAAATCCGGAGGGAGAATACGTCATTCTGAAAATGGAGCAGGACGGCGACGAGCAGATCTTGGTGACCATTGACGACGACGAGGAATTCGACCGGGTAGCCGACTACTTTGAGGACGAGTTGTTCTCCGAGGTCGATTACGACGGCGGCGAGGATCAGGAGTAAAACAAACCAAAGACCCCCACGCCCTTGCCTTCTTTCTGAGGGGAGGGCGAATCTGACCGCGCTTGTCCTGCGGCAAGCGCCTCCTGCCGGGTGCGCGAATATACTGCATATTGACCCACACTTTGAAAAGGGGAGCCCGGGTTTCCGTTCGGGTTTGCAGACCTCCCCTGCCGCATGGCAGGGACGTTGGGAGCACAAGGTCCGGAACAGGGCACCCACCTGCACACGCAGGGTTTTCAATGCGTATACTACGGCCCGGCGGGAATTTTGTTTTGTTAATTTAGGCAATACATAAGGAGAAAAACGGTATGCTTGACATTCGCATCGAGTACACGAAAAATCCGGCAAAAAAGCCGGAGGCAGGACAACCTCTCGGCTTCGGTAAAATTTTCACAGACCATATGTTCGTGATGAACTACACGGAGGGAAAGGGCTGGCACGACCCGCGTGTCGTGCCCTATCAGAATCTCTCTCTTGCTCCTTCGGCCATGGTCTTTCACTACGGGCAGGAAATGTTTGAGGGATTAAAAGCCTACAAGGGCACAGACGGACGCCCCTACCTTTTCCGCCCGGACATGAACGCAAAGCGCACCAATGTGACCAACCGGCGTCTGTGCATTCCGGAAATTCCGGAGGAGGACTTCGTGCAGGCGGTCAAGGCGGTGGTTTCGGTCGACAAGGACTGGATCCCTTCCGACCCGGGCACTTCCCTCTACGTGCGCCCGTTCATCATCGCAACCGATGCGTTCCTCGGCGTCGCGCCCTCGAAAACCTATCTGTTTCTCATCATTCTCTCCCCGTCCGGCGCTTACTACGAGAGCGGGCTTGCCCCGGTGGGCATCTGGATCGAGGACG
The DNA here is from genome assembly GCA_947625805.1 of uncultured Clostridia bacterium. Classification (GTDB taxonomy): domain Bacteria; phylum Bacillota; class Clostridia; order Oscillospirales; family CAG-272; genus CAKSEI01. Next base: position 18,871 of record CANQPT010000020.1, on the reverse strand, counting down.
AGTTTGTGCGGGCGGTACGCGGCGGTATCGGCTTTGCCAAGACCGGCGGCAATTACGCCGCTTCCCTGATCGCACAGGTCAAGGCGCACGATCAGGGCTTTTCACAGGTGCTGTGGTTGGACGGCGTCGAGCGCAAGTACATAGAAGAGGTCGGCTCGATGAACATTTTCTTCAAGATCAACGGCCGCATTGTCACGCCCGCCCTGTCCGGTTCGATTTTGCCGGGCATTACCCGGGATTCGGTACTCACCCTCTGCCGCGACTGGGGTTATGAGACGGAGGAGCGCAGGATCTCTGTGGACGAACTGCTCGAGGCACAGCGCACAGGCGCGCTCGAGGAGTGTTTCGGCACGGGTACTGCCGCGGTCATCTCCCCTGTGGGCAAACTGCGCTACGAGAACGAGGTCATGACCATCAACGGAGGAAAGATCGGCCCGCTCAGCCACCGCCTGTACGACACGGTTACCGGGATCCAGACGGGCGCCGTTGCCGATCCTTACGGCAACTGGCACGTCTGCGCCGAAGAATAATTTATTTGAAATAAACCAAAAAGGAGCGCGCCGCGCTCCTTTTTGATCCGGCAATATTGTCAGGGGCGCATTGCTACCCTGACGATATTGCCTATCCGTGGTTGGCAAAGCCGTGGACAAAGCCGTTTACGTCCGAGGAACAGACGTCCCCGCCGATGACCTTATCCCGGCAGACGATCAGGTTGGCCAGAACCTCCCCGTCATATCCCTCGTAGCCGGTCACCCGGTAGGTGTAGCGCATGACCTTTTTGTTTTTGTATTTTGTGAGATCCAGACCCTGCGCCCGTTGGATCTCGTTATAACCCACATAGACCTTGTCAAAGGTGTCGGGGATCTTGATCTCCTCGCTTGAGAGGGCGGTGGGCTCTACCGTGATCCCGAACTGCGCTAAGAATTTCACCCGGTCCTCGTCGGTCTTGATGCCCGAGTAGACGTACTCCACCCCCTGGGCCTCCACGGGCGCGGCGTCCCGCGCCTCCGTGCGGGGGACAAGCGCCACCAGCGCGATCAGCGCCGCCACCGACAGCGCTACGGCTCCTACGAATTTGATACTGGATGCACGAAGCGAATAAATAAACATTTCCCGTTTCCTCCTATTGGTGTTTCTATCCATATTCTCCACCCCTTGCATTTATGCCGCTTTCGTGATAAAATAATGAAAACCCCGATACTTAGGCTTGCCCGCGAAAAGGACCTCGTATGTACCGTAAATTTCTTCCTGATTATTATGATCATACCCTCGCCGAGATCACCCCGGAACGGTTGACCGCTTTGGGCATTCACGCGCTGGTCATGGACATCGACAACACCGTCGTGACCTACGACGATCCCGAGCCGACCCCGGCGGCCCGCGCTTGGTTTGACGCGATTGCGGCCGCGGGTATCCGCGTCGCTTTCGTTTCCAACAACGAGTGGGAGCGGGTGGAGCGCTTCAACCGTTCGCTGGGCTTTCCGGCCAAAGCCAAGAGCGGCAAGCCGCTCATCGGCGGCATCCGACAACTCATGGCCGAAATGGACGCCGCACCCGCGCACACCGCGCTGATCGGCGACCAGATCTTTACCGACGTATGGGCGGGCAAGCGGGCCGGGCTGACCACGTTTTTGGTCGATCCCATCAAGGACAAACGCACCGCCTTCTTTCGCTTCAAACGCGCGCTGGAAAAACCGGTCATGCGCGCTTACCGTAAAAAACAACAAAAGGAACGCAAATGAAAGCATTATTCGGCCCGGCGGGCAACCCGCAGCTTTTCTACGACGCGGGCGGAAAGCATACCTACGAGATCGCCGCGTGGCTCAGACAATACGGTCTGGACGCATATGAATATTCGGCCGGGCGCGGGGTGAACGGCTCGATCGAAACTTTTTTGAAGATCGGAGAAGAGGCGCGTAAATACGGCATACGTACCTCCTTTCACGCCCCCTATTTCATCTCTCTCTCGGGGGAAAAGGAGGAAACCCGCCTGCGCAGCATCGACTACATCCGGCAAAGCATGGAGGCCGCCCTTGCCATGGGCGCCGACACGGTTGTCATTCACACAGGCAGTGTGGGCAAGCGCCAAAGAGAGCAAGCGCTGGCTCTGGCGCGGGACACCCTCTTACGTGCGCTGGACGAGATTCCGGATAACGGCGTGCACATGGGGCTTGAAACCATGGGCAAGGTCGGACAGCTCGGCACGCTCGACGAGGTGATCGGGTTGTGTTCGTCCCACGAGCGCCTGTATCCTGTGGTGGATTTCGGGCACTTGAACGCACGGGAACTGGGCGGCGTTTTCCTGACGGCCGACGACTACCGGCGGGTGTTTGACAAGATCGGCGAGGCGCTGGGCGAGCAAAAGGCCAGGTACCTGCACTGCCATTTTTCCAAAATTCAATATACCACGCCGGGCGGGGAAAAGTGTCACCTGACCTTTGCCGATACCGAATACGGCCCGCAGTTCGAGCCGCTTGGCGAGGTGATTGCAAAAGACGGCCTGTGCCCGCGCATGATCTGCGAGTCGGCGGGCACGCAGGCCGAGGACGCATTATTTATGAAGAGGTGTACCTATGGAGAAGAGAATTGACAGGCTGCGCGCCGCGCTGCCGGAACAAGCCGATGGGATCCTACTGACCGATCCCTTGAATTTGCGGTATTTGTCGGGGGTCAACTATACCGACGGCTACCTGCTGATCACCCGGACGGAGGCTGTTTTGTTGGCCGACTCCCGCTATATCGAGATTGCCGAAAAGATCGCCGCAGACCGCTTTGAGGTGGTGCTCTTAAAAGGCAAAGAGACCGTGCAGGAGGTCTGCTCCGGCGTCAAAACCCTTGCCTTTGAGGATAAATCCGTGACCTGCGCGGCTTTGGAAACCTATCAAAAATGGATGCCCGACGTCCGGTTTGTCGGGTGCGGCGAACTGCTCACGGGACTTCGGGAATATAAAGATGAAGAAGAACTTGCCTGCATCGAGCAGGCACAGCGGATCGCCGAGGCGGCCTTCGATCACATTCTCGGCTATATCACCCCCGATCGCACTGAGGTGGACGTGGCGCTGGAACTGGAATTTTTCATGCGTGCCCACGGAGCAGAGGGCGTGTCCTTTGACACCATCGCCGTTTCCGGCTCTTCCTCCAGTATGCCTCACGGCGAGCCACGGATGCGGAAGCTGGAAAAGGGCTTTCTGACCATGGATTTCGGCGCGCTCTATCACGGGTATTGCTCGGACATGACCCGCACGGTAGTCATCGGAAAAGCCGACGCGGAGATGAAAGCCATGTACGGGCGGGTGCTGGAAGCGCAGCTTGCCGCCATCGACGCGGCGGCCCCCGGCAGGACCTGCCGGGAGGTGGACGCGGTCGCCCGCACGCTGCTCGATGGGTACTATCCCGGCGCGTTCGGGCACGGCCTCGGCCACGGCGTGGGCTTGTATATCCACGAAAGCCCCAACCTCTCCCCCCGCTCGGAGGGAATCCTCCGGCCGGGTCATGTGGTGACCGTCGAGCCGGGGGTCTACCTGAAAGGCAAATACGGCGTGCGCATCGAGGACATGATCACGGTCACGGAAACCGGCGTGCGCGATTTGACTCTGGCGCCCAAAAATCTCATTGAACTATGATATTTTCCAAAAGCACTTGAAAAAGTGCGCAAAATGGTGTATCATATAATATAGATAAGACTGTATGATTCGGAGGATAGAAAAATGGTAGTAGCCGGAGATTTCAAAAACGGCGTCACATTCGAGATGGAGGGCAACGTCCTTCAGGTCATCGAGTTCCAGCATGTAAAACCGGGTAAGGGCGCCGCGTTCGTGCGTACCAAACTCAAAAACGTAATCACCGGAGCCGTGACCGAAAAGACCTTCAGCCCCACAGACAAGTTTGAGAACGCTGTGGTCGAGCGCAAGGAGATGAGTTATCTCTACAACGACGGCGAACTGTATTACTTCATGGATATGGATTCCTACGAGCAGATTCCGATCAGCCGGAACATTCTGGGCGACAACTTCAAGTTTGTCAAGGAAAACGATATGTGCAAGGTGGTTTCCTATAAGGGCAACGTGTTTGCCGTTGAGCCGCCCATGTTCGTCGAACTTGAGGTCATCGACACCGATCCCGGCTTTGCGGGCAACACCGCTACCAATGCCCTCAAGCCCGCCACCCTCGAGACCGGCGCGGAGATTCGCGTGCCGCTCTTTATCGAAAAGGGTGAGAAACTCAAGATCGACACCAGAACGGGCGAATATCTGTCCCGTGCGTAAGGAGGAATATTCAAGTGACAATCAGTGAAAAAGTCGCCCATCTCAAAGGCCTGATCGAGGGCATGGAGTTGGATGCGAACGCGAAAGAAACCAAGATATTGAACGCCGTCACCGATATTTTGGACCATTTGGCCATGGATCTGGCCGACGCCCGGGACGAGCAGGAGACCATGAGCGATTATCTCGACGAACTCGACTGCGACTTGGGAGACGTGGAGGAATACCTCTACGGCGAGGACGAGGACGACGAGGACGTGGACTTTGTAGAGGCGGTATGCCCCGACTGCGGCGAACGTTTCTGCTTTGAGGCGGACGCGGATCCCGAGAACGTGGTCTGCCCCCATTGCGGCGGCCACTTCACCTGCATCTGCCAGTGCGACCAGCCGGACGCCGACTGCGCCGACTGCGTCAAACTGAAAGGCGAGGACGAATAAAAACCTTTGGAAGAAACACGGGAAAGCAACCGGACGATTGCTTTCCCGTGTTTTTGGCTTTTATCCCCGCAAAGGGGCCTTAAGCGTCGGCGGCGTACACCGCCCTGCGGCTGAGGGACAGGATGGCGGCGCGCATACGCTCCACCTCGGCCGGCATATCCTTGCCCAGCGAGTCGATCAGGGCGTCGATCTCTTGGGCATACGCAGGGAAGAGCGCCCGGATCATGCGCAGTTTTTCCACGTCCCGCATACCCTCGCACAACTTTTCATAGCGGGGAGAGGAGCGGGCTTTCATGGTGACCGAGTCCTTTTCCTCCGGGTAGATCAGATAGCAGTCCCCCGGATAGCAGGTATAGTGGCAGGCGGCGTGCAGGGGGTCCTCGTCGAACTTGTCCAGCGCCCAGCGAAGGATACCGTCGGTCTTGTACTTATAGGACTCATAGACCGCGTATGCCGCCTCGGCCGGTTGGTTGGGGGTGGCCATTTTGCCTGCGCCGCAGGAGTACAGGGTGGTGCGCAGTCCTTTCTTTCTGCGATCCTCGGCCAGTTCTTTTATATCCGAAACCTCTCCGTCCACCAAATACTCCCAGAGGGAGATGTCCGCCATGCGGTCGTAGAGCGGGCGGACGGTCTTTCCGTTGACCGCGCCTCCCACTTTGAGGGTCTTGCCCCGGGAGTTCGGCATACTCTCGGCCAGTTCGATCACGGCTTTGGTCCAATCGTAGGTGCGCTCGTCCATGTTGAGGCAGGCGATGTCAAACCAGCCTTTTTCTTCCAGATGGGCGATCAGATCCTTTAAGAAGGTCTGACTGATCTTCCGCCAGCCCTCTGCGCCCGGCCCTCCGCCGCTGTCGTTGACCACTTTTCCCACGGCCTCGTCGTAATAGACAAAGCCCCAGCCGACTCCCGCAAAGGAATAGAGGTTGATCTGCCGGTTGATGCCGTGCTTCATATTGAGTTCCACCCAGTAGTCCATATCGGTGTAGTCCCATGAGAAAGTGCCGTCGGTATGTTTTACCCACTTGATCATAGAGGGATAGGGACAGGGCTTGCGGCTGTTCCACGGGTCCTCCACGATGGATACCGTAATGGCGTTGCCTCCCGCCCGATGGTAAAGATCTAACTGGCTTTCCAGGGCCGGCTGGTATTTTTTGTCCAGAGTGATATAGTAAAGAGAATGGGGATTGGTGTCCTGATCCTCCGGCGTGGTAAAGCCGAAGAAGTCCGCGTTTGAGCGGCCGGAATAGTGCCGGTTGGCGGCATAGGGATACGTCCAGAGTTCTAAATAAGTCTCCCAGTCCTCGGGGTCAGGCAGGGTGAGTCCCAGTACCTCTATGGTGTAGGAAAACTCAGCCAGCGTCCGTCCGCCGCTTTCTAAGGAGAGCGTTCCGCGATAGACGCCCGCCGGGGTGTCCCGCGGAACGTAGACGTCCACCCACGCCTGGTGGATCATGCCCGCCCGCAGGTCTTTTTTGCTTTTGTGGTCGATGATGTCGAATATATCTGCGTCAATATAACGGTAATTGTGACTGCATGTTCCGATGGTTTGCAGGTAGGTGGCGGCGACGTGTTCCCGGCCGATGACCGCTTGGCTCTGCGACCAAAGATCTGTGCACACAAGCGCCGCCGCAGGAATATCCTCCTGCACCAAAAAGTCGATGCGGCTGTTTGCGTGATCGTTCCGCCACGCCCAGCCCGACCAGTCGCGTACCTCGTCCAGTCTGCCGCCCAAAAACCGTTTCAGCATTGCCTCATAATCGTCGGGATAGATGTGGGTGTTGTTGTTTCCCACCGACGCCCAGAGCCGCTTATCCGCCGAACTGTGTTTCATGATTCCTCCGAGACGTGTAAAAATTTCACTTTATTTTAGCATTTTACGCACGCAAATGCAAGACCTTTTTGCGTGCGTAAAAATTCTGTGCCCGAACACTTGAAAAAAAGTCAAAAGTGGTATATAATTACTTATTATGGAATTCGAGTTACAGGTGGGCTGATAGAATGAGAGCAGTAATCACGGTCATCGGAAAAGACAGCAAGGGCATTATCGCAAAGGTGTCCGGCGCCTGCTATGAATACGGCGCAAACATTATCGATATTACCCAGAGCGTACTGCGGGAGTATTTCGCCATGATCATGCTGGCCGAGTGCGATTCCTTAAGCGTTCCCTTTACGGAATTTGCGAGGGCCTTATCCGCCCTTGGCGAGCAAAACGCGCTGGACATTCGCACCATGCATGAGGACGTGTTCCAATCCATGCACAGAATATGAGGTGAGAGGATGTCAATACTCAACATTCAGGATATCCTTGAAACGGTCAATATGCTCCGCGAGGAAAATCTGGATATCCGCACGATCACCATGGGTATCTCCCTCTTTGACTGCGCCGGCCCGGACGCGGGCAGGGTCGCGGACCGGGTGTACGATAAACTCATGCGCCGGGCGAAAGACCTTGTGAAAACCGGCGAGGACATTGAGCGGACCTACGGCATTCCCATCGTCAACAAGCGGGTGTCGGTCACCCCGATCTCCATGATCGGCGCGTCCCTTTCCCCCGAGGGATACGTGACGGTAGCCCGTGCAATGGATCGGGCGGCAAAGGATCTGGGCGTCAACTTTATCGGAGGATTCAGCGCGCTGGTGCAGAAAGGCTTTACCGCCGGTGCGGACGCGATGGTGACCGCCATCCCGCAGGCTCTTTCGGAAACCGAGCGGGTGTGTTCGAGCGTCAACGTGGCCTCTACCAAGGCGGGCGTCAATATGGACGCCGTCCGCCGCATGGGCGCTACCATCAAGCGGCTTGCATTCCTTACCAAAGATGAAGATTCCATCGGCTGTGCCAAGTTTGTGGTATTTGCCAACGTGCCGGAGGATAACCCGTTCATGGCGGGCGCATTCCACGGCGTCGGCGAGCCGGAGTGCGTGATCAACGTGGGCGTGTCCGGCCCGGGTGTGGTGGCGTCCGCCATCGACCGCGCCGGGGACTGCGATCTTTCGGCGCTTGCGGATACCATCAAGAAAACCGCTTTCAAGATCACCCGCATGGGACAGTTGGTGGCATACGAAGCCGCAAGACGGCTGGACGTGCCTTTCGGCATTGTCGATCTTTCCCTTGCGCCCACGCCGGCTGTCGGCGACTCTGTGGCGCACATTCTCGAGAAAATGGGGCTTGAGCAGACCGGCGCGCACGGCACGACCGCCTGCCTTGCCCTGCTCAACGACGCGGTCAAAAAAGGCGGCGTCATGGCCTCCGGCCACGTGGGGGGACTTTCGGGCGCATTCATTCCGGTGTCCGAGGATGCGGGCATGATCGACGCTGTGCGCGCAGGATCGTTGACCGTGGAGAAATTAGAGGCAATGACGGCGGTCTGTTCGGTGGGCCTTGATATGATCGCCGTGCCCGGGGATACCCCGGAGGCAGTGCTTTGCGGCATGATCGCCGACGAGATTTCCATCGGCGTCGCCAATACCAAGACCACGGCGGTGCGTGTCATTCCCGCCTACGGCAAACGCGCGGGAGATCAAGTCCGCTACGGGGGGCTGTTGGGCTCCGCCCCCGTTATGCCGTTAAATATCCGCTCTCCCGAGAAGTTTATTTCCCGAGGCGGACGCATTCCGGCCCCCATTCATTCTCTCAAAAACTGAAACGGGATCAAAGAATATGGAAAAGACCATTCGGAAAATCATAGAAATCGAACGCAAGGCGGTCGGGATCACGGAGCAGGCACGACAGGCCTGTGAGGATATGCCCGCCCAGATCGAGGCCGATCTCTCGGCCTACGAGGCGGCCCTCGAGAAGGAGTACGGCGCGAAATGCGCCGAGGCCGTCGCCCGCAATCAGGCCGAGAGCGAGCGGCGGGAGCGCTTGGACCAAAAAGCCCAGCACGAGGCCGTCGAGCGCTTGCGCGGAGCGTACGAGCGCCACGGGGAAGAGTGGGCCGAACAGCTCTTTGAGAGCGTGATCCGGAATGTTTGAGTATCATGCGCTTTGCACAAAATGCCGCGCCATTCGCTCGGATTTTCTCACCGAGGAGGATTATCGGGCGCTGGCTTGCTGCGATCGGCTTGAAAAAGCCTTGGACCGGCTGGCCGGATATCCCGGATACCGGGCGCTGGCCGCCTCGGACGGCGTCCTGCATCGTTCGGACGCGGAGACAATCTTACGGCGGGAGTATTTCACCCTGTACGACAGGTTGATCTCCTTTTCCGCAGGCGCGGTAAAAGACTTTTTCGCCTTATTGATCGAAAAGTACGAGATCGAGTATCTCATGCGTGCTCTCCGCGCGGTCACCGGCGGGGTAAGAGAGCGGTACGCCGCCATTCCCGACTGTCTGCGCCGTCGGCACACCATGGACTTTCCCGCACTCTGCCGTGCCACCGATTACGGGGCGCTGACCGATGCGCTGAGGGGCACGGCCTACCACCGTGAGGCGATTGCATATCTTTCCGGAACACCCGACCCGGAGGGGCTTGAGGACGCGCTTTTTTATGCCTATTACGATCGCCTGTACGGGGCGTATTGCGACCGGCTGGACCCGCCCAGCGCCGCCGCCGTGCGGGCGCTGATCGAACAGCGTGCGGACGCGGAGAACGCGGCGCGGGCGGCCCGCGTGGTACGCTACGGTTTCCGGGTCGGCTCCCATACGTTCCTGCCACACGGCTCCGCCCGGGGCAAAGCATACGTAAGGGAAATTCTGGACGGCGCCGCCCCGCCGCCCGATCCGCAGAGCGGCAAGCGGGCGTTGTTCGATTATTGCTCACATCTTTTGTCGGCGGGCGAATTTCACATGGGCGTACCGGCGGCCACCCTGTTGCTGGCGCGCTTTGAACTTGAAAACCTCACCTATGTGATCGAGGGGATCCGATACGGCGTAGGGCAAGACGCGATTATGGAGAAAATCATATGTCGGTAGTAAAACTGAAGTTAATGAAAATCACGGGAGCGCGCGAGGGCCTTGACGGGATCGTGCGGGCCGCCGCGGGGGAACGGGAGTTCTTCTGCGAGAGGGCGGACGCCTTATTGCGCCTGACCGGCTACGGACCGGTGGACGCGGGAGACGCCTACACAGACGCGGCAGAACGCCTTTCGACCATTGCCGAGCGCATGGGCGTTAGCCTGACAGACGATCAGGCGGACGCAGTGGAGGATCCGCAGGCCCTGTGCGCCGCCATCGCCGCACTGGACGAGCGGGTCGGGCGGCTGTTCGACCGGATGCAGGCTCTGGACGGGCAGGTGGGCGAGAAGCAGGTCATTCTGGAGCAGCTTTCCCATATCATGGGGCTGGACGTCGAACTGGACCAACTTTTCCGTCTGACCCATTTCAAACTGCGCTTCGGGCGAATGCCTGCCGAGAGCCGGGCGGCGCTGGAGTTGTACCAAAGCGAGGCGGACGAGTATTTCTTCTTCCCCGCGGCCGAGGACAAAGGGGACGTGTGGGGTATGTATATCACCCCCAGCGCCTATGCCGAGCGGGTGGACGCCATGTTCGGGTCGCTGCACTTCGAGCGGTTTATCATCTCCGACCGGGTGCGGGGTACCCCGCAGCAGGCCTACGAGCGCCTGACGGCGGAACTGTCTGACGCAAAGGCGGAGCGGGAACGCCTGCAGGGGGAATGGAACCGGCTGGCCCGCGAACAGGCGCAGACCCTGCGTGCCTATCGGGCGGGTTTGGTCTATCTTGAGCGGTGTCACGCCATAAAAGAAACCGCCATGCAAAACGACGAGGGCGAGTTTGTGCTTTGCGGCTACGTGCCCAAGCGCAGGGCCGAGGCCATCGCAAAACGCCTGTGCGCTTTGCCCGGGATCAGCGTGAGCTGCGCCGACCCCGCGCCCGACGCGGCCGCCCCGCCGCCCACGGTGCTGCGCAACCTGTGGTTTTTCCGCCCATTTGAGGAATACGTGCGTATGTACGGTCTGCCGAGTTACCGGGAATTGGACCCTACGCCGCTTGTGGCGCTGACCTATATGCTCTTTTTCGGCATCATGTTCGGCGACGTGGGTCAGGGGGCGCTGTTAATCTTAGTCGGAGCGGGAATGTGGTTTTTCAAAAAAATGTTCATCGGGAGGATCCTGACCCGCGTAGGACTTTCGTCGATCTTCTTCGGTCTTTGTTACGGATCGGTGTTCGGCTATGAGGATCTTTTGCCTTTCGGCTTTAAGGTAAACGAGGGCGGGAATATGAACCTCACCCTGTTCGGAGCCGTGGGCATCGGCGTGGTGATCATCATTCTCTGCCTGTTTATGAACATTGCAAACGGCGTGCGAAACCGTGATCCGGGCAAGAGCCTGTTCTCATCCAACGGCGTCGCGGCGCTGATCTTCTACCTGAGTACCGTACTGCTGGTGCTGTCCATGCTGGGTTTTCTGCCGGTCAGACTGCCGACCGTACCCATTGCGGCCGTCATCTGCGTGAGTTTACTGCTGATTTTGATGTGTGAGCCGCTGGACGCGCTTTTGCGCCGCAGGCGCAAGTTGGTGCCCACCACTTGGGTCGATTATATCTTAGAGAGTTTTTTTGAACTCTTCGAGAGCGTGCTCTCTTTCGTGACCAACACGATTTCCTATATTCGTCTGGGTGCTTTTGCCCTCAGCCATGTGGGCATGATGAGCGTGGTCTTTCTGCTGGCGCAGAACTCCGCCGGCGGGTACAATCCGGTCATCATCGCTATCGGCAATCTGTTTGTCACAGCCTTTGAAGGCTTGATCGTCTGTATTCAGGCACTGCGGCTGGAATATTACGAGATATTCAGCCGGTTCTACGACGGGACCGGACGCGAGCCGCAAAGTCTGTTAAAAGAATAATTTTATCAAAATTTGATTGGAGAATTGAAGCCATGGTATCGGTTATTGCAATCACACTGTTCGCACTTACCCTGTTGCCCCTGCTGTTTGCGGGACTGGGACTTGTCAAAAACAAAAAACGCGCGATCGCGCTCAATATGGTGGCCGTAGTGGTCTTGTCCTTTGGCCTGCTGACCTTTGGCGCGTCTGCCGCCGCCCCCGACGGGGAGGCGGACCAGGAGGCCGTGACCGCCACCCGGGACGCATCGAGCGGATACGGAATCGGCCTTATGGCGGCGGCGCTTGCGACAGGCGTTGCCTGTATCGGCGCGGGAATCGCCGTATCGGCGTCCGCGTCCGCCGCGATCGGAGCGCTGAGCGAAAAGCCGGAGATCTTCGGTAAAGCACTGATTTTCGTCGCGCTTGCCGAGGGTATTGCTCTGTACGGTATGCTGATCTCCATTCAGATCCTGTCCAAACTGTAATGCGGGCATATTTAATCTCGGACAACACTGAAACATACGAGGGAATGCGCCTTGCCGGCATTGACGGCATGGTGACTCAAAACCCCGCTCTGATCGCCAAGGCCATGCTTTCGCTTGCAAAGGCCGGGGACTGTGCGATGATCCTGCTCACCGAGCGGGCGTACGGTCTTGCAAAGAAAGAGGTGGACGCCTTTATGGCCGCGCACACCCGACCGATTGTCACGCGCATTCCCGACCGTCACGGCGCGCTTGACCGGCAGGACTTTGCGGACGAATTTTTTCAGAACGGCGTCGGGGGCGGGCTATGATGAGAAACAGGTGAAAGAATGCCATTAAGCGATAAAGAAAAACTTCGCGCCTTCTCGGAGAAGGTGATCGGAGATGCAAACGAGCAGGCCGCGCGCCTTGCCACAGAGGCATACGAGCAAAAGGAAGCCATCACAGCCGGGCGTCGGACCGAGATCGAGGCGAGCGTGCGGGCAAAGTACACGGCGGAATACCAAAACCGCTCCCGTACAATCGCCGCCGAGGCCTCCCGGGCGGCGCTTGCAAGAAGCAAGGAATATTTAGCCCTGCGGGACGAGATCACAGACAAGGTGCTTGCCCGCACGGCCCAAATGGTCGCCGACTTTGCGGAGGGAGAGGATTACGCGCAGTATTTGTGTGACTGCGCGGCCTCCCTTGCCAAACATATGAACGGCCCCTTTACCTTGGTGCTGCGGCAAGCGGATCTGCCGCTTGCCGATCGGGTCGTGCAGGCGGCGGGATCCGGGTGTACCGGCGTGCAGACCGACCCGGGCATTCACTGCGGCGGAGCGCTTTTGCGGGCCGACTCGGGCGCGGTCGTGGTCAACGGAACGCTGGATCAGGCCCTTGAGGGCGCAAAAGACGCCCTGATGCTGCTCATGGGCAAATACCTGAAGGCGGAAGAAACATGATGAAAACCAAAGAAACCATGCGGATATACGGCGTCAACGGCCCTGTCGTGACCGTGCGGGGAACAACCGAACTCTCCATGATGGAAACCGTATACGTAGGCAGGTCCCGTCTGATCGGCGAGGTGGTTTCGGTCAGCCGTGAGGGCGCGATCATACAGGTCTATGAGGATACGGCGGGTCTCGGTCCCGGCGAGCCTGTGGAGGGCACGGGCGCGCCCATGCGCGCCATGCTTGCCCCCGGACTGCTTGCGGGGATTTACGACGGCATCGGCCGCCCGCTCGACCGGATCGCGGAACGGGACGGCGAGTTTATCGCCGCAGGCACAGACCTTGCCAGCGTTGATTTACACAAGAAATATCAAATGCACCTGTGCGTCAAGCGGGGGGATACCGTGACCGGCGGACAGATCTTTGCCCGCTGTGCCGAAACCCCCTCGATCGAGCACCGTCTGATCGTACCGGCGGGACTGTCGGGCGAGGTGGTCTTTTGCGCCGCCGACGGCGACTACACGGTAAGCGAACCGCTCTTAAAGGTGAGGGACGAGTGGGGCGAGCACACCCTGAACGCGATCACCTATCATCCCATCCGTACCCCGCGCCCGGTTGCGGAGCGCATGAGCGCCGACCGGCCGCTCATTACCGGACAGCGGATTATCGACACCATGTTCCCCATCGCCAAGGGAGGGGCCGCGGCCATTCCCGGCGGATTCGGAACGGGTAAGACCATGCTGCAGCACCAACTTGCCAAGTGGAGCGCGGCCGACATTATCGTTTACGTGGGATGCGGCGAACGGGGCAACGAAATGACCCAGGTGCTGGAAGAATTTTCCGATCTCACAGACCCCCGCACGGGACGCAGTATGTTAGAGCGCACGGTACTGATTGCCAACACCTCCAATATGCCGGTGGCCGCCCGCGAGGCGTCCATCTATACCGGCATTACCATCGCCGAATATTATCGGGACATGGGCTATGACGTGGCGCTTATGGCCGACTCGACCTCCCGTTGGGCCGAGGCGCTGCGGGAGATCTCCGGCCGCCTCGAGGAAATGCCGGCGGAAGAGGGCTTTCCGGCCTATCTTCCTTCCCGCCTTGCCGCCTTTTACGAGCGGGCGGGTCTGGTGCGCACGCTTTCGGGCGATCAGGCGTCGGTCACGGTCATTGGCGCGGTTTCCCCGCAGGGCAGTGACTTTTCCGAGCCGGTGACTCAGAACACCAAGCGGTTTATCCGCTGTTTCTGGGCGCTTGACAAATCCCTTGCGTACGCCCGCCACTATCCGGCGGTCAACTGGATCGACTCATACAGCGAATACCGCAACCAACTTTCGGCATGGTTTGACACCCGGATCGCCCCGGATTTTACCGCTTTGCGGGACCGGGTGTCGGCACTGCTGGCCGAGGAAGCGCACTTGATGGAGATTGTCAAACTGATCGGCGCGGATCTTTTGGCAAACGAGCAAAAACTCACGCTGGAGATCGCCCGGTGCGTGCGGGTGGGCTTTTTGCAGCAGAATGCGTTTGACCCGGCGGACGCTTACGTCCCGCCGGAAAAACAGTATCAGATGATCCGTTTGATCTTATTCACCTACGATAAGGCAAGAGACCTGACCGCCGCACAGATCCCGGTGTCGGTGATTGCGGAGAGCGGCGTGTTCGATCGCCTCTGCAGACTGCGCTTCGGGATTCCGAACGACGGCGCGGCCGCCGCCGCCCGCAAGGCCGAGCAGGAGATAAACCGTGCGCTTGAGGAAATTCTGCACTCGTATTCGGAGAAGCAATGAATATTGAATTTATTGGATTACAAGACGTAAACGGCCCGCTGATCGTGCTGGACGGAGTAAACGGTGCGGGTTATGATGAATTGGTTCGTATCCGCTGTGCCGACGGCGAACGGATGGGCAAGGTGGTGCGCATCGACGGCGAACGTGTGGTGGTGCAGGTCTTTGAGGGCACGGCAGGTCTGTCGCTCTCGGACACACGCACTGTGCTGACCGGCCGCCCGCTGGAACTGCCTCTTGCAAAAAGTATGCTGGGGCGGGTGTTTGACGGCCTCGGCCGACCGATCGACGGCTATCGGGAGATCTATGGCGAATGCAAGCGCCCGATCAACGGGCGGGCCATCAATCCGGTCTGTCGGGACTATCCGCGCGACTATATCGCCACCGGAATTTCTTCCATCGACGCCCTTGCCACCCTGATCAAAGGACAAAAACTTCCGATCTTTTCCGGCTCGGGTCTGCCCCACAATGAACTTGCCGTGCAGATTGCCCGGCAGGCAAATACCGCCGACGGCAATTCCTGTATCGTGTTTGCCGCCATGGGCGTCAAAAACGACGTGGCCGACTATTTCCGCCGGGCCTTTGAGGCCTCCGGCGCCCTTTCCCGTACGGTCATGTTCCTGAATCTCGCATCCGACCCCATCACAGAGCGGATTACCACCCCCCGCTGTGCGCTGACCGCCGCCGAGTACCTTGCCTTTGACAAGGGCATGGACGTGCTGGTCATCATGACCGATATGACCGCCTACGCGGAGGCACTGCGGGAGGTTTCCTCCGCGCTCGGTGAAATTCCGGGAAGAAAGGGCTATCCCGGCTATCTGTATTCCGACCTTGCCTCTCTGTACGAACGGGCGGGCAAGATCAAGGGACGCCCCGGCTCGGTCACCCAGCTGCCCATTCTCACCATGCCCAATGACGATATCGCGCATCCCGTCCCGGACCTGACCGGATATATCACAGAGGGTCAGATTGTCCTCGACCGAAGTTTGTATGCGGCGGGGGTCTATCCGCCGGTATCGGTGCTTTCCTCGCTCTCGCGTCTGATGAAAGACGGCATCGGAAAAGCGTACACCCGCGACGATCATCAGGTATTGTCCGCACAGCTTTACGCCTCCTATGCCCAGGTGCAGGAGGTGCGCTCCCTGGCGGGGGTCATCGGCGAAGAGGACCTGTCGGCTCAGGATAAAGCGGTGTTGGCGTTCGGACAGCGCTTTGAAAAGGAATTTCTTTGTCAGCCGGAGGGCAATACCCGTACCATCGCCCAGACCCTCGACTTGGGATGGGAGCTGTTGTCCACCCTGCCGCGCGCTTCGCTGGACCGCGTGGACGACGCCACCCTCGACCGCTATTACCGGGGGTAGGCCATGTCGCAGGCAATTCCCACCAAAAGCAATTTGCTCAAGTGCAAAAAATCCCTGGAACTTGCGGCGCTCGGCTATGATCTTCTGGACCGCAAGCGCAGTGTGATGATGCGGGAACTGGCGGCCATGACCGATCGGATGACCGAAATCCGCGCAAAGTTGGAGCAGAGTTATCATGAGGCTTACGAGGCTTTACAGCGCGCCAACTTTTCCTGCGGAAAGGAAACGGTCATGCGGGTGGTCAAAAGCGTGCCCCCGCAGGCTGATTTTGCCGTGCGCTACCGTTCGGTCATGGGCATCGAACTGCCCGGGATCTCTCTGCGCGCGCAGGACGGCCCGCCGCCCTACGGTATGTACGGTACCGACGCGTCTCTCGACCGGGCATGCCTGTGCTTTCGCCGGGCGGCGGCACTTACGGCGCAGGCGGCCGAACTTGAAAGCGGCGCTTATCGCCTGTCGGCGGCCATCAAAAAGACCGGCAAGCGTGCAAACGCGCTCAAAAATATCGTGATCCCTTCCCTGCAGGAGGACGTCCGCTATATCAGCGACTATCTGGAGGAAAAGGAAAGAGAGGAGTTTACCGCCCACAAGGTGGTAAAGAACAGAAAAAATGCAGATCCGATGTGATACCCATATGCACACTGTCTTGAGCGTACACGCCAAAGGAACGGTGGAAGAGGCCGCCGCCCGCGCCGCCGCCCTGGGCTATGAGGCCATTGCCATCACCGATCACTGCTCGCTCAATATGTGTCACTATGAGCGGTCGGTGGACGTGCTTCTTATGCAAAAGATTCCGCAGTCGCTTTTCGGCGTGCGCATCTTTCGGGGTGTGGAGATGGATCTGCATGACTATCAGGGACATTTGTGCTTTTATAATATCCCCTACGACGATTCTTCTTCGGCTCTCGACCGTCTGATGGCCACCCGCGAGGTGGTGATCGCCAGCCCCCATTTTCTTCCCGAGGGGCGAGAGGGAACGTCGGACGAGATCACGGAAATGTATCTCGGCGCTATCGCGAGTCCCTATGTGACCACGCTCGGTCATCCCGAGAGGATCAACAAAGAATACGACGTGACCGCAGTCGCTCTGGCGGCGGCCGGCAACGGCACGTTTCTCGAGGTCAACAACCTGAGCGTACAGCGGGGCTATGCGCCGCAGATCGCCAAAATGCTCGATCAATGCCGTGCGTTCGGCACCCGGATCGTGGTCAACAGCGACAGCCATTCGACCAACACGGTGGGCAGTATCGACGCGGCCAAATCACTGCTTGTCGAATGTAATTTCCCCGAGGAGCTGATCGCCAACCGATCCCTTGCCGCCTTTGAGCAGGCTCTTGCCGATCAACACAGCAGAAAACGGGCGTGAAAGCAGGCAATATCGTAAGAATGTGATTTTTGCCGTTTCTTGTCGCCGATTGTTGTATTTTTGCACAACAATCGGCTGTTTTTGTGCAGTTTTGCAACCGGTTTTGTTGCAAAACGGGAAAGCATATGATACAATAAAGATACCGAATCAACATTAAGGAGGAACGATCATGCAGTATGTTGTTCTTATCGTAATCGTATTGCTCGTGTTGTTTATTCTCACGAACATGAAGATCGTGCCGCAGGCACAGGAGTATGTGATTGAGTTCTTGGGGAAATACAAAACCACATGGAGCGCAGGCTTTCACATTCTTCTCCCGTTTTTGGAGAGAGTGGCCAAAAAGATCACCCTCAAGGAGCAGGTGCTGGACTCGCCCCCGCAGCCGGTTATCACCAAGGATAACGTCACCATGCAGATTGACGCGGTGGTCTATTTTAAGGTTTTTGACGCCAAGTTGTTCTGCTACGGTGCGGTCAACCCACTCAGCGCACTGGAAAACCTGACGGCTACCACCCTGCGTAACATTGTCGGTGAACTGGAACTGGACAGCACTTTGACCAGCCGTGACACCATCAACGGAAAGATGACCGAGATTCTCGACGAGGCAACCGACCAGTGGGGCATCAAGGTCAACCGTGTGGAACTCAAAAACATCATTCCGCCCAAAGAGATCCAGATGGCCATGGAAAAGCAGATGAAGGCCGAGCGTGACCGCCGTGAGACCCTGCTGCAGGCAGAGGGACACAAGGCGGCCGCCATCACCCGCGCAGAGGGCGATAAACAGGCCATGATCCTTGCCGCGGAAGGTGAGCGCGACGCGCGCATCGCCCGGGCGGAGGGCGAAGCCAAGGCCATCTATCTTGCCAAGAAGGCGGAGGCCGACGGTATCCGCGCCCTCAAAGAGGCCGGTGCGGACGGCTCTGTGCTGGAACTCAAGAAGTACGACGCACTGGTGCGCCTTGCAGACGGCAAAGCCGCCAAACTGATCATTCCCACAGACGCGGTGGAAGCGGTCAGGAAAAACGTCGTGTTTTCCGAGACTTCCGGCATCGGAAGCGTGACCCACGAGGCTCCTCCCGAGCCGATCCCGGTCAAGCCGGACCCCTGTTGCGACAAAGAATAAGGGCGATTGTATTGCCAAAAAAAACAGGCGGGGCGCGTCCCCGCCTCAGACTGAAGACAAAGCGGCTTTGTGATCAAACACACAAAGTCGCTTTGTTGTAATTTATAAGAAGAACCGCAAAAATCCGTGAAGAATTGAAGAAGCGGTTCAAAACGTTCCGAAAAGAGTGAATGGACGAACTGTCCTTGCCTTGTTTCCACAGGATTGTGGCTAATTTTTTAAGATTCAGACACGCGAAAGTGAGCCCGACCTTCATTTCCATCCGGGCTTTTCCGATCATGTTCGTATATCTGAAACCGTGAAACTCTTTGGCTGTGCCGAAAAGACGTTCTATGGTTTCTTT
>CANQPT010000019.1 GCA_947625805.1 uncultured Clostridia bacterium | reverse complement strand
AAGGCTTTTCCCTATTTCGCTCAGGGCTATAGAAGCAGTAAAAGGGGTGAAGAAAGTGCTGAGCGTAAAGGAAGATACAACAAAGCGACTTTGCGTGTTTGATCACAAAGCCGCTTTGTCTTCAAGCTGAAGTTTTTATCCCTTCACCTGTTTCCTCACTTATATGCGATTTTTTACACCTAAGTTAGGAACTTTTTTGTTTTTTCTTTTGCTCGTTCTATCGATATAAAAATCGGGTGGACAGAGCATCTCTCTATTTGAGCAATTTGTTCGTATGTCAGATTTTCAAAATAGTATATCTTCCTTTGGATATAAAAATATAACTTCGTAAATATTTTTCTCGTTCATCTGTACATTTCTCTTTGAATCTCGAACATTTGTTTATACATACCGTTATTTTTCATAAGCTGTGTATGACTTCCTGTTTCTGCTATTTTTCCCCCATTGAATACAATAATTTTTCCGCCAATTTCGCAAAGCCCAGTCTGTGCGAAATAAATATTACCAATATATCTTTTGAAAGTTCAAATATAAGCTTACAAGTTTCGATTTCAGCAGTCGGATCGAGATGTGCTGTGGGTTCATCCAATATCCGCACATCGCATTTATCGTCAGCCAACAAGCGTGCAAGAGCGAATTTCTGCCACTGACCCACAGATAATTCTTCTCCATGCTCAAAAGGATAATCAAAACACATGTCGATTAGCCGCTTCCGTTGGCACCAACCACCGCTATTTTTTCACCTTTTGAAAATGACAAGTTTACATTCTGCAAAGCTTATTTTTCGCTATGCGCATACTTATATATGACACCGTCTGAAAGTATGTTATTATCCAAATCAAAGCCCTGATCTAGCAGAGATTTCGGCACGTCATATTCCATTACTTCATAATACGCTTCGAGAACTTGGACATACCAAGTTGCTTTGTTCATATGTTGCACCCCTGTTTGGCAACTACCCTTTTTCAGTATTGTTTCGATATTATTTTATTGGAAGCTACCCGAAGGCGTCCTTTTTATCGAAACTTATTCGTCGCTGTTTTCCCAGTTGTGGTAAACTTCCTGCACGTCGTCGTTATCTTCCAAATGCTCCAAGAGAAGATTCATATGGCGGATGTCCTCGGGATCGGTCAGGGTGACATAGGTAGACGGAATCTTGTCCTTTTCCGCGCTCTCGAGCACATAGCCCTTTGCCTCCAGCGCTTCGCGCACTGCGGAAAGATCGTTTACCGCCGTGAAAATCTCGTATATGTTTTCCTCGCCGCGGAAGTCCTCCGCGCCTGCCTCGAGCGCGTCCTCCATCAACTGATCCTCGTCGATCTTTTGGTCCTCGTCCAGCAGAATGATATGTCCCTTGTCCTCAAACAGATAGGAAACGCAGCCGGTTTGTCCGAGATTGCCGCCGAACTTGTCAAAATAATGGCGCATATCCGAAGCGGTGCGATTGCGGTTATCGGTCGTGGTATAGACGATCACGGCAACTCCCGACGGGCCGTAGCCCTCGTAGTACAATTCCTCGTAATCGACGTCGGTTTCACCTGCCGCCTTTTTGATGATGCGGTCGATGTTGTCGTTGGGCACGTTGTTGCTCTTTGCCTTGGCGATCAGATCGCGCAGTTTGGAGTTGACGGCAGGATCAGGTCCGCCCTCTTTAATTGCGATGGCGATCTCTTTGCCGATCTTGGTGAAAACCTTGGCTCTCTGAGCGTCGGATTTCTCCTTTTTGTGCATGATATTTTTCCATTTAGAATGTCCTGACATATCTCTCTCCTTATATCTTCTCGGGTTTTCTTAAACATATCAAATCAAATGCGCTTGCAAGCGTCTGCTTTACCGCCGCAGTCAGCGAAACGCGCAGTTCCCTTGTCTGCGGGTCGGAGGCGCTCACGATCTGGCACTCGTGATAGAAACGGTTGAACGCCGCGCACACGTCGAGGATATAGCGCGCGATGACCGACGGTTCGTATTCCTGCAACGCCTGCACAACCTTCTCTTCAAAGAGTGAAAGCTCCTTTGCAAGTTCGCGCTCCTCGGCGCACGAGAACTGCCCTGACATGACCCGGGGCGAGACACTGCCTGCTTTTTCTAAAACCGAACAAGCGCGCGCGTAGGTGTACTGCACATACGGTCCGGTATTCCCGTCAAAGGACAGCGCGTCCTCCATGATAAAATTGATGTCTTTGATGCGCGACCCCGACAGATAATAGAAAACTACCGCACCGACTCCGACCTCTTCGGCGACCTCGTCCATATTCTCGAGGTCAGGATTCTTTTCTTTCATAACATCCGTGACTTTTTCGATCGCCTGCGCGAACAGATCGCGCAATAAGATCACGTTACCCGTACGGGTCGCGAGTTTTTCGCCGTTGATGCTGACCGTGCCGTAGGGCACGTGCACCAGCCGATCGTACCAGTCGTAACCCATCAGCTCCACGACCTTGAACCACTGTGCGAAATGCAGGCTCTGTCCGGCACTGGTGACGTAGATTGCCTTGTCGAAGTGATAGGTCTGCTGACGGTAGTAGGCGGCGGCGATATCACGGGTCGGATAGAGGGTAGTTCCGTCGCTTTTCAAAATCAGACAGGGTGGCATACCGTATTCCGAAAGATCGACAATCGACGCACCGTCGTCGATTTTCAGAAGCCCCATTTCCCGCAACTTGTCCACCTGAGCGGACATTTTGTCGCTGTAAAAACTTTCGCCCTTATAACTATCAAAAGAAATTCCCAACTGACGGTAGGTCTTTTCGTATTCTTCAAGACTGATGGAAACAAAGCGTTTCCACAGGCGGATGTTTTCCTCGTCGCCGTCCTCTAACTTCTTGAACTCAGCGCGCGCAAGATCGTTCAGACTTTCGTCCTGCTCGGCCTCACTGTGAAAGCGGACGTACAGTTCCACCAGCGCGTCAATGCCGCCCGCTTGGATTTGGGCAGATTCCCCCCAAAGCTTGTATGCGGTAATCAGCTTGCCGAACTGGGTACCCCAGTCGCCGAGATAGTTGATGCCGATGCAGTGATAACCTGCGAACTCATGTATTTTTTTGAGCGAATGACCGATCACAGTAGAGCCGAGATGTCCGATGTGAAAGGGCTTTGCGACATTCGGAGAGGCATAGTCAAGCACCACAGTTTTCCCTTTCCCGACGTCCGGCCTGCCGTATTGATCGCCTTTGGCGAGCACGCGCTCGACCACGCCGGCCGAAAAGCCGTCGCTCAGGCGAAAATTCAGATAGCCTCCCGCCGCCTCTGCCGCGGCAATGCCCTCACAGGTGAAGTCCTCGGCGAGTTTACCCGCGATCGCGGGAGGCGCCATGCGCAGGGTCTTGCTTAACTTGAAGCAGGGTAGCGCCAGGTCGCCCATAGCGGCGTCCGGTGGGTATTCGAGCATCTGTGCGATCTGCTCCGTCGTCAGTGCCGCTTCTGCCGTCATGTCCGCCAAACGCGCGGCAAGAACCCCGGCCAAAGTTTGCTTTAATGCGATCATAATATCTTCCTTGATTTGGTATTTCATATTATTTTATCACAAAAAAGTGCGCTTGACAAGATATTTTCGTTATATAGGCAAAAATATGAACAAAATGTAAAATAGTGTATTCGTTCCCCGCTGTCTTTGAAAAAATCTTGACAGACACGCGGTTGTGTGGTATCATCTGTAAAGCAGTTCACTTTACAGGTGTCGGCCATGGAACTCGAAAAAAAGACAAGTATCGCAATTCTTCTTGATTTTTATCTCCCGATGCTGACCGAACGGCAGGCGGAGATTATGCAGTTCTATTACAGTGACGATCTTTCCCTGTCCGAAGTGGCAGAACTGACCGGCATTTCCAGACAGGGCGCACGGGACGCGATCAAGAAAAGCGAGATGATCCTCGCCTCCTGCGAGCAAAAATTGCGTCTCGCGGAAAAGTACGCGCGGCAGAGCGCACAGATCGAGGAGATCGTGGCTGCACTGCGTACAGCGAAAACCGACGCCAACATCGAACGGCAGATCGAAAAAATCAGGGCATTGCTCGGATGAGCATAGAGGATAAAATATGTTCGGCAATTTACAGGAAAAACTGAATGCCGCGTTCAGCAAGTTCAGAAACAAAGGCAAACTCTCTGAGGCAGATGTAAAAGAGGGTCTTCGTGCGGTCAAGTTAGCGCTTCTCGAGGCGGACGTCAACTTCAAGGTTGTCAAGGACTTTATCGCAAATGTGACCGAGCGCGCGATCGGAACCGAAGTGCTGGAAAGTCTGATGCCCGGTCAACAGGTCATTAAAATCGTAAACGAGGAACTGACCGCTCTGATGGGTGCGTCCGTTTCCAAACTCAATATCGCCCCCGCACCGCCCACAATTATTATGATGGTCGGTCTGCAGGGCGCGGGTAAAACCACCCACGCCGCAAAGTTGGCAGCACATCTGAAAAAACAGGGAAAACATCCCCTGCTCTGCGCGTGTGACGTCTACCGTCCGGCGGCCATCAAACAGCTGCAGGTGGTGGGCGAGCAGGTCGGCGTCCCGGTTTTTACCCTTGGGGACAAAATCAAACCGGTCGACATTGCAAAAGGTGCGCTCGGCCACGCAAAGAAGAACGCACTGGACGTACTGATCCTCGATACCGCAGGACGGCTGCACATCGACGGCGAGATGATGGCGGAACTGCAGGACATCAAGGCCGCAATCGCACCGCATGAGATCCTGCTGGTGGTCGACTCAATGACCGGCCAGGACGCGGTCAACGTGGCGGACAGCTTCAATCAGGCCATCGACATTACCGGTGTAATCCTTACCAAACTGGACGGCGATACCCGCGGCGGCGCAGCTCTTTCAGTACGGCATATTACAGGTAAGCCGATCAAATTCATCGGTACGGGCGAGAAATTCGATGCGCTCGAGCCTTTCTACCCCGACCGCATGGCCTCCCGTATTCTCGGCATGGGCGACGTGCTGACGCTGATCGAAAAGGCGGAAACCGCATACGACGAGAAAAAGGCAAAAGAACTCGAGCAGAAAATGCGCGAGAACGCCTTTACTTTGGACGACTATCTCGATCAGATGAAGCAAGTGCGCGGCATGGGCAGCATGGAGCAAATCCTTTCCATGATGCCGGGAGTGAATACAAACGCGCTTAAAGACGTTAAGATGGACGAGCGGGCACTCGACCGCATGGAGGCGATCATTCTCTCTATGACCCCGGCAGAGCGCACAAAGCCTGCAATCATCAACGGATCCCGCAGACGGCGGATTGCCGCAGGAAGCGGAACAAAGGTCGAAGAGGTCAATCGCCTGCTTAAGCAGTTTGAGCAGATGCAGAAAATGATGAAAGAACTGACGGGCGGGCGGCTCGGCAAACGATTCGGTAAAAAAGGCAAATTCAAATTGCCTTTCTAAAACAATACATTATAAAGCCAGGAGGAAACAACAATGGCAGTAAAAATCAGACTCAAGAGAATGGGTGCGAAAAAGGCTCCTTTTTACAGAGTGGTCGTAGCGGACGGCAGATATCCCCGTGACGGCAGATTCATTGAGGAGATCGGCTACTACAACCCGCTGACCAACCCGGTCGAGGTAAAAATCGACGCTGACGCGGCCAAGAAATGGATCGCCAACGGCGCACAGCCCACCGACACGGTCAAAGCCCTGCTCAAGAAAAACGGCGTAATCGACTGATCCGGTGACAGCGCATGACAGAACTTGAAAAAACACTTTCCGATATCGCGAGGTATCTGGTAGACGATCCTGACTCGGTCACGGTATCCGGCACAGAGAACGGCGACACGGTGACTCTTTCTCTGAACGTAGCCCCGGACGATATGGGAAAGGTGATCGGAAAACACGGCAGGATCGCACGCGCTATCCGTGTCGTGATGAAAAGCGTCGGCAACCGGTACGGCAAGAAAGTTACCGTCGATATTGAAGACTGAAAGAACGCTCCGGCGTTCTTTTTTCTTTCGCCTGTATATTCTTTCTCGGTTTGCGGCTATAATCGGTGCGGAGGGATTCGTATGAAAATCAAAAATATTGAGGCAATGCAGATCTTTGACTCCCGCGGCAATCCGACCGTAAAGACCACGGTCGAACTCGAATGCGGGATCAGCGGCAGCGCGTCGGTGCCCTCGGGGGCGTCGACCGGACGATACGAGGCGTACGAGCTGCGCGACGGGACAAAGGATTATTTCGGAAAAAGTGTGTTACAGGCGGTAGGCCACGTCAACACGGAGATCAAAGAGGCGCTGGTCGGCAAATATGCGGACGAGCAGTGTGAGATCGATCAGATCATGATCAAATCGGACGGAAGTGAAAACAAGGCGAATTTCGGTGCAAACGCCATTCTTTCGGTTTCGCTCGCAGCCGCCCGTGCTGCGGCAAACGCCTACGAACTGTCGCTCTACCGTTACATCGGCGGGATCAGCGGGATCACCCTGCCCATTCCCATGATGAACATTCTCAACGGCGGTGCGCACGCCGCAAACAACGTGGACATTCAGGAATTTATGATCATGCCCTACGGCGCAAAGTCTTTTGCCCACGCAATGCAGATGTGCACAGAGATCTATCACAGTCTGGGCCGGATCCTGAAAGAGGATGACTTCTCCACCACGGTGGGAGACGAGGGCGGTTTTGCCCCCAACTTTGACTCGGATACCAGAGCGCTGGACTATATCGTGCGTGCAATCGAGTATGCCGAATATCAGCCGGGGAAAGACGTCTTTATCGCGTTAGATGCAGCAGTGTCAGACTGGTATCGGGACGGTGTATACACCCTGCCCAAGCGGGAAACTTCCCTTTCACGGGACGAAATGATCGACTACTTTGTTTCTCTCAAAGCAAAATATCCGATCATCTCGATCGAGGATCCGCTCTCTGAGACTGATTTTGAGGGCTTTGCGCTGATCACCAAAGAGATGCG
Organism: uncultured Clostridia bacterium; assembly: GCA_947625805.1. Lineage (GTDB taxonomy): Bacteria > Bacillota > Clostridia > Oscillospirales > CAG-272 > CAKSEI01. The sequence continues at coordinate 24,402 of CANQPT010000019.1, read as the reverse complement.
CGGCACGCAGATTGTGGGTGACGACCTGTTTGTCACAAACGAGCGGCGGCTGGACCGCGGGATCAGTGAGCATGCTGCCAATGCGATCTTGATCAAGCCCAACCAGATCGGCACGCTGACCGAAACCATCAACACCGTGCGTTTGGCGCGCAGGAACGGATACAACACAGTCATGAGCCACCGTTCGGGCGAGACCGAGGACACCTCGATTGCAGACATTGCAGTCGCGCTCAACTGCACCCAGATCAAGACCGGCGCGCCCTGCCGCAGTGAACGGGTCGCAAAATACAACCGTTTGCTGGAGATCGAGCGTGAACTCGGCTGCGCCGGTGCATACGGAAAACGGAATTAGATTTGATTTAAAATGGGGAACTTTGTAAAAAGTTCCCCAAACACCTCAAAAACGATCTCAAAAAGTTTTTCCGAGAGGGAGTTTGAGGGAGGGCCCTTTTGCAAAAGGACCCTCCCTCAAAAAATAATGTTCTTATTTCTTTGCTAAATATCCTTCCGCCGTGAGCAACTCGGCGATCAGTACCGCACCGCCTGCAGCCCCACGCAAAGTGTTGTGGGAAAGACCGATGAACTTGTAGTCGTAAACGGTATCCTCCCGCAGTCTGCCGACGCACACGCCCATTCCGCACTCCCGGTCACGGTCGAGGACCGCCTGCGGACGGTTATCCTCCTCAAAATAGGTGATAAACTGCTTCGGTGCGCTCGGCAATTTTAACTCCTGCGGCTTTCCGGAATATGCCTTCCACGCCGCAAGAATCTGCTCTTTGGTAGGTTTATTGCGGAACCTCACGAAGACCGCCGCCGTGTGACCGTCCGAAACCGGCACGCGCAAACACTGAGTCGTGATGACAGGTTCTTTCGCCTTGACGATTTCGCCGTTTTCGATCCGCCCCCATATCTTGAGCGGCTCCTGCTCGCTCTTTTCCTCTTCGCCTTTGATATACGGAATCACATTGTCAAGAATTTCCGGCATAGAATCAAAGGTCTTTCCCGCTCCCGAGATCGCCTGATAAGTGGTTGCGATAACCTCGGTCGGCTCATACTCGAGCAGGGCTGAGAGAGCGGGAACATAACTCTGGATCGAGCAGTTGGGTTTAACAGCGATAAAGCCGCGCTTGGTGCCCAAACGCCTTTTCTGCGTGTCGATGATTGCAAGATGCGCATCGTTGATTTCGGGAATCACCATGGGCACGTCCGGCGTCCAACGGTGAGCGGAATTGTTGGACACAATCGGGGTCTCGGCTTTCGCATATGCAGTTTCCAGAGCGCGAATCTCATCTTTGGGCATATCTACCGCGCAAAAGCAGAAATCGACCTGTGCGCTGACCGCAGCGATATCTGCCGCGTCGCAGACCTGCATATCGGCAAACTGCGCGGGCATCGGCGTGTGCAGTTTCCAGCGATTTCCGACCGCCTGGGTATAGGTTTTGCCTGCGCTGCGTGCGGACGCAGCGAGGCAGGTAACCTCAAAATACGGGTGATCGACAAGCAGGGTTAAAAATCTCTGCCCCACCATACCTGTCGCGCCGATCACGCCGACCTTTAATTTCTCATTCATCTATCATCACACCTTAAAAAGAATTTTGTAATATTATAGCAGTATTACGAAAAAGTGTCAAGAGAAAACGCGGTCTTGACATTTTTCTGATTTTTTCATATAATAAAGAGAAACGCAAATTGTCAGGAGTTTGGAAAATTGTTAAAAGTAGTAAAGTTCGGCGGCTCGTCGCTTGCAGACGCCGAGCAATTCAAAAAAGTACGGGAGATCGTTCTCGCGGAAAGTGACAGAAAGTATGTCGTAGCATCCGCACCCGGCAAGCGTCATGATGCGGACGCCAAGGTGACGGATATGCTCTATCATTGCTATAAACAGGCGGCAACGGGAGAGAACATCGAGGACTATTTTGCACAGATCAAAGAGCGCTTCGACTCTATCATCCGCGATCTCGAACTGCCCGTCTCGCTCGACAAGGAATTCGAGATCATCAAAAGCGCGTTTATTCATAAAGCGGGCAAGGACTACGCGGCCAGTCGCGGCGAATATCTGAACGCCAAACTGCTTGCGGCATATCTCGGCTTTGATTTTATCGACGCGGCGGACGTCATCCTCTTCCGCGAGGACGGCTCGCTGGATATGGAGGCCACCAACACCCTGCTTTCCAGTGTGCTCTCCGACCATGACCACGCGGTCATTCCGGGCTTTTACGGCTCCATGCCCAATGACACCATCAAGACCTTTTCCCGCGGCGGATCGGACATTACCGGCTCGATCGCGGCCCGTGCGGCAAAGGCAGACCTGTACGAAAACTGGACCGACGTCTCCGGCTTTTTAATGGCAGACCCGCGTATCATCGAAAATCCGCTTGGGATCGAAACCATCACATACTCCGAGCTGCGTGAACTTTCTTATATGGGTGCAGGCGTTCTGCATGAAGACGCGATCTTCCCGGTACGGTTTGCCGGGATCCCGATCAACATCCGCAACACCAACGCACCGGACGACGAGGGCACCTATATCGTACCCCGCACTGACAAGGTGGACATGGAGCATGTGATTACCGGAATCGCCGGAAAACGCGGCTTCAGCGTGCTCTCGATCGAAAAAGACATGATGAACGCCGAGATCGGTTTCGGCAAGCGGGTGCTTGAAGTATTTGAAAAGCACAACATCTCGTTCGAGCATCTGCCCAGCGGCGTGGACACCATGAGCGTGGTGATCGCAACCGCCGAAATCGCGGAAATCAAAGACCAGATCAAAGCAGAGGTTTGCCGTGCGGTCAATCCGGATAAGATCGCCATCGACGACGAATTGGCCCTGCTGGCAGTGGTCGGACGAGGCATGGTCAAGAGCAAAGGTACCGCCGCACGGATCTTCAGCGCAGTGGCAAATACCGGCATTAACATCCGTATGATCGACCAGGGTTCCAGCGAAAAAAGCATCATCCTCGGCGTAGAGGAAAAGGATCTCGAGGCCGCCATGCGTGCTATCTACTGCGAATTTATCAAATGAACGACCTGTGGGCGGAGTTGCAGAAAACAGACCTTCCGATCATACTGTACGGCATGGGGGACGGCGCGGACAAGATCCTCGCCGTTCTTTCCCGTTACGGGATTACGGTGGACGATTTCTTTGCATCGGACGGTTTTGTGCGCGGGCAGACTTTTCACGGAAAACAGGTATTACGTTATGCGCAGGTGTGCGAAAAATATGACGATTTTATTGTTTTACTGGCCTTTGCCAGCGCACTGCCGCAGGTCATGGACAACATCTACCGCATCGCCGCAGAGCACACTCTGTATGTGCCGGACGTTCCGGTCGTAGAAAGCGCGCTTTTCTGTGCGGATTTTTACAGGGAGCACAAAGAAGAATTTGATCTGGCGCGGGCACTGTTCGCAGACGAGCGTTCACGCGAAGTATTCGATCAAATCATTTGCTGTAAACTGACCGGAGCGCTGGAGCCCTTAAAGGCGAGCGAATGCGACCCGGACGAGCCGTGGCAGTCCATTCTGCACCCGCAGGACTACCGCTTTACATGCGATCTGGGGGCGTACACCGGGGACACGGCAAAAGAACTTCTATCCATAGCGCCGCAGATCCGGCGCATCTATGCGCTTGAGCCTGACCGGCGCAATTTTGCCAAATTATCCGTATACGCACAGAGCGAGCCGCGTGTATGTGCCCTTCGGATCGGCGCGGGGGAGTGCGAGAGTACACAGTCTGTGCGCAATGACGGCGGACGCGGTGCAGGCAAAGGGAGTGGCGAAGCCGTCCGGTTTGCCGCTCTCGACCGACTGGTGGACCAAAAGATCGACTATATCAAATTCGACGTTGAGGGCAGTGAACGCGAGGCTTTGCTGGGAGCGCGTGAGATCATTTCCCGCGACCGCCCGGAGATGCTGGTATCGCTGTATCACCGCAGCGAGGATCTTTATGCCCTGCCCCTGCTCATTCATGAACTGCGGTCGGATTACCGTATGTATCTGCGTCGTTTTCCGTATATCCCCGCATGGGACCTCAATCTATACTGTGTCTGAAAAAATTGAAAAAAAGCGTTGACAAAAGATTACAGGTGTGATACAATGGATACACAATGAAGCAGAGTTTTCTTCGCTCTCACCGTGCGGGCTTGGCTCGGTACGGTTGATATGACAGACTGTAAGGGTCGTTTTGTGCGGAGAAATACTCTCCGCGTTTTCTTTATTTTTGGAGGTGTCTGCCATCAAGAACAACAAATCGAAAGGCCACGTTACCAACGATGCGATCCTTTCCCTTCAGGGATTTTCCCCTGCCAAGCAAGTCCGGGTCGTCGGTAAAAACGGCGAACAACTCGGCATTCTCAAATTGATCGACGCACTGGAGCAGGCGTACGACAAGGGACTTGACCTTGCCCTGTTTGCCCCGCAGAACGACCCGCCCGTATGCCGCATCATGGACTACGGAAAGTTCAAATTTGAGCGCGACAAAAAGGAAAAGGAAGCAAAGAAGAAGCAGCAGCGCATTGACATCAAGGAAGTTCAGCTTTCCTGCCTGATCGACACAAACGACTTCAACACCAAGGCCAACAATGCGAAGCGGTTTCTCAAAAACGGCGACAAGGTCAAGGTTGTTGTCAGATTCAGAGGCCGCCAGATGGCGCATCAGGACATCGGACGCGATCTGCTGGCGCGGTTTGCGGAAACCTGTGCCGAGTTCGGTACGCCGGAGAAAGCCCCCAATTTAGAGGGCAGATCCATGATTATGTTTATTTTACCTGCAAAACAGACTGCAGCAAAGTGAAAGGAGTTTTCAGAAATGGCAAAAATCAAGACACATAAGGCGAGTGCGAAGCGCTTTTCCGTCACCAAAGGCGGCAAGGTAAAGCTCAATCATACAAACCGCAGACATAAGCTTGGCCTCAAGACCACCAAACGCAAGAGAAACCTGAGAAAGACAGGATACCTCAGCACCTCGATGGCACCGACGATCAAGAAAATGATCCAGCACTAAGCACAGATAGCAAAAAGGAGTATTTGAAATGGCAAGAGTCAAGGGCGCGATGATGACGCGCAAGAGAAGAAATAAAGTATTAAAGGCCGCAAAGGGTTATTGGGGCGCTAAGAGCAAGCATTTCAAGATGGCAAAGCAGGCCGTCATGAAAAGCGGCAACTATGCATACATCGGACGTAAGCAGAAAAAGCGTGATTTCCGTTCGCTGTGGATTACCAGAATCTCCGCACAGGCAAAGGTATGCGGCATGAACTATTCCACATTCATGAACGGGCTCAAGAAAGCCGGGATTACTCTGAACAGAAAAATGCTGTCTGAGATCGCAATTTCCGACAAAGAAGCCTTTGCTTCTCTCGCGGAGCAGGCAAAAGCCGCTCTTAGCAAATAACAAAAGTCCAAAGACCCGGTTTTCCCGGGTTTTTGTTTGGCCATATGACACAGAATACCGAACGAATTGAGTCACGCGCAAACGAACGCATCCTGCGCGCGTGCAAACTCAAGCAAAAGAAATACAGAGATGAGAGCGGACTTTTTTGCTTTGAGGGGATCAAACTGGCAAAAGAGGCGATTGCAGCGGGCATAGAGTTCACCGATATTTTTGCTCTGCCCGCGGCCATAGAGCGTATTCCCGCGCTGGCAGGGCATCCGGGGCTTGCATTGGTAAGTAAGAGCATCTACGACAAACTCACCGATGAAAGCAGCCCGGACGGAATCTTTTGCGCAGCACGCAAGCCCGCCCACACGGAAAAATCCGACGGAAGCAAATTCATGCTCTGCTCGGTGCGCGATCCGGGCAATGTGGGGACCATCCTGCGCAGTGCGTACGCTTTCGGGATCACAGAGGTCATTTTATCCTCCGACTGCGCCGATCTGTACGCACCGAAAGTAGTGCGTGCGGCGATGGGCGCACTCTTCCGTCAGCCGGTCAAAATCGTGCCGGATCCCATCGCAGAGATTGACAATTTGAAGAAAAACGGCTATAATCTTTGTGCCGCCGCACTCACACCGGATGCAGTTTCGCTTGGAGCGCTTACGGTCGACTCCAAGACCTGCTTTGTTGTGGGCAACGAAGGACACGGGCTGGATGAGGCGGTCATCGCCGCCTGCGACCGGAAAATCATCATTCCCATGCAACCGAACGCCGAGTCGCTCAACGTCTCGGTCGCGGCATCGGTGCTCATGTGGGAAATCAAAAGGAATGTATCACAGGGATATGGACAAGAATATCATTAAATGGATCTGGTTTGCACTTGCCGCCGTACCCGGCTCGTCAAACGCCGCAAAGATTCTGGAACTGAACGACGAGATCGACGAATTGTACGAGCGCACATACGACGCGCAGGACCACGGTGTTTCGCAATATGTGATCGACGCCCTCAATCAAAAAGATCTCTCTGCGGCAGAGCAGATTTATGAATATTGCCTCGAGCACGACATTCTGCCGGTGCCGATTTTTGACCGGCGATACCCGTCCAAGCTGCGGGAAATTATAGATCCGCCTGCCCTGCTCTATTTCAAAGGACAGATCCCGGTTTTCGATGAAAATGTGCTGATCGGCGTAGTCGGAACCAGAGAATGCACCGACTACGGATTTGAGAGCACCTTACAGATTTGTGACGGGTTGGCGCGATCGGGCATTATCATCGTCAGCGGTATGGCCAAAGGGATCGACGGCACGGCGGCTACCGCCGCGCTCAATGCAAACGCTTTTACCATCGCAGTGCTCGGAAACGGCGTGGACGTCATTTATCCGCCCGAAAACGAGGCGCTTTACTATCAGATCAAACAGCGGGGTCTTCTCATCAGCGAATATCCTCCGCTTTCCCATTCTACCCGCCGCACATTTCCCGAGCGAAATCGCATTATCAGCGGTTTATGCGACGGTGTGCTGGTCGTGGAAGCCGACTTGAAAAGCGGAGCGTTGATCACCGCCGATAAAGCCCTGCATCAGGGCAGGAATATTTACGCCGTTCCCGGTGATATTGACAGAGAGAAAAGTAAGGGCACGAATCGTCTGATCCAAAACGGCGCCAAGATGGTCACCGACGCAAACGATATCATCGTCGAACATCAGTTTGCCGCACCCAAGTCACTGCGTCCGGTCACGAAAAGAGATTTTGAACGCTTGGCAAAAGAAAAGGCCAAACGCAAAAAAGGAAAACCGATCGATCGGGAACAGAAAAAGCAACCGGAGGCCGAGTTGCTCAGCGCCGGTGAGCGTGCCATCTGCAATCTTCTTGCCGATCAAAAACTGACCCAGGACCAGATCGCCGACAAGTGCGGCTTTGACGCCGCCAAGACTGCGGCTCTGCTCATGATGCTCGTGATCAAGAATAAGATACGGGAACTGCCGGGAAACAGATACACACGAAACTGAAAGGATCAACAATGGCAAATTTAGTAATTATCGAGTCGTTATACAAAGCGCCTACCATCAAGAGTTTTCTCGGCTCGGGATATAAGGTGGTCGCATCTGTCGGCCATGTGCGTGACCTGCCCAAGAGTTCGCTGGGAGTGGATATTGAAAACAATTTCGAGCCAAAATACATCAACATTCGCGGCAAGGGCGACATCATTGCTTCCCTCAAAAAGGATGCAAAGAAAGCGGACAAAATCTTTTTCGCAACCGACCCTGACCGGGAGGGAGAGGCCATCTCATGGCATCTGGCGACCATTCTCGGTATCGCTCCGGAGGACGCCAAACGCATCACGTTCAACGAGGTGACCAAAAGTGCGGTCAAAGCGGGCATCAAAAACCCGCGGCCGATCGACATGAATCTGGTAGGCTCCCAACAGACCCGCCGGATCCTCGACCGTATCGTCGGCTACAAGCTTAGTCCATTTTTGTGGAAAACGGTCAAAAGCGGCCTGTCCGCCGGACGGGTCCAGTCGGTGGCCACCCGCATCATTGTTGAGCGTGAGCAGGAGATCGCCGCATTCGTGCCCACCGAATACTGGACACTGGCTTACCGGTTGCAGACAGAGGCTGGCGAGCAGTTAAAGGTGCGTTTTGTCGCTGATCCAAACGGAAACAAGAATTTGGAAAACAAGGAACAGACCGACGCGGTGATCGCCGCCACAGAACACTCGCCTTTCCGGGTGAAAAGCGTAAAGAGTTCTGTCAAAAAGCGTTCTCCCCTGCCCCCTTATACGACTTCTACCCTCCAGCAGGACGCATACAAGAAGTTGGGTTTCCAGTCGGCACGCATCATGCGTACGGCTCAGGAGTTGTACGAGGGTATCAATGTGGGTAAGGAAAACGGCGGGGTACACGGTCTGATCACCTATATGAGAACCGACTCGATCCGTGTGTCCGACGAGGCCGCCCAAACCGCCGAGGCCTATATCCGCGCACGGTACGGCGACGCATATTACCCGCCCACACGCAGAGTTTTCAAGAGCAAAAAGAACGCGCAGGACGCGCACGAGGCCATCCGCCCCACCATGATCGACTGCGATCCCGCTAAGATCAAGCAATATCTTACCTCCGACCAGTATAAGTTGTACAAACTGATCTGGGAGCGTTTTGTGGCTTCCCAAATGGCGTCGGCGGTCATTGATACGGTCAGTGCGGACATTGACTCGGGCGGATATCTTTTCCGTGCAAGCGGCTATTCGGTGCGCTTCAAGGGTTATCAGTCGATCTACGACGATTCGGCTGACCTCGCAAGCGAAAACGAGGGCAGTACCGGCGCGCTCCCGACGCTCAATGAGCAGGATCTGTTAAAACACAAAGAAACTCTGCCCGAGCAGCACTTTACCGAGCCGCCCCCGCGATACACCGACGGAACGCTGGTCAAATTTCTCGAGGAAAAAGGAATCGGACGTCCCAGCACCTTCACCTCGATTATCACCACCATCATCTCCCGAGGGTATGTCAGGCGTGAGGGCAGATCCCTCAAGCCCACGCCGCTTGGCGAGATCACCACGCGCATCATGCTGGAACAGTTCCCGGATATCGTCAACTATGAGTTTACGGCGAAAATGGAGGACGAACTGGACGAGATCGAAAACGCAAAAATGGACGGCGTCAGCGTGCTCAAAGAATTTTACGGAAAATTTGAGCAAGATCTCGATCGCGCCTTCTCGGCCATCAGCAAAGAAGATATTGAGATCCCGGTAGAGGAAACCGACATTATCTGCGAAAAGTGCGGCGCACGCATGATCATCAAAACGGGACGCTTCGGCAAATTTGCCGCCTGCCCCAACTATCCCGAATGCAAAAACACCAAGCCGATTGACAAAAACGGAAATCCGGTGGTCAAAACAGAAACACCCGTCGAGCCAACCGGGGAAAAATGCGAAAAGTGCGGCGCCGATATGGTCTATCGCATCGGTCGCTACGGAAAATTTATCGCCTGCTCCAACTATCCCAAATGCAAAAATTCCAAGCAGATCGCAAACGAGGCGGGTGTGAACTGCCCCGAGTGCGGCGGTAAAATTCTGATCCGTCAGGGCAAACGCCGTTCGGTCTTTTACAGCTGCGAAAACTATCCCAAATGTACTTTCTCATCATGGGATCAGCCGCTGAACGAAACCTGCCCGCAGTGCGGAAAGATGCTCTACAAAAAGAAAGGCAAAAATCTCGTGCTTTGCCACGACAAGAAATGCGGCTATCAGCGAGAGGATACCACCGATGCCGACAACGCCTGACCGCACGGTAAAGGTCATCGGCGCGGGACTTGCGGGATGCGAGGCGGCCTATCAGATCGCACGGGCGGGCATTCCGGTTGAGTTGTATGAGATGAAACCGATTACCCGCTCGCCGGCCCATCATACCGATTCTTTCGCAGAGTTGGTTTGCTCCAATTCCCTGCGCAGCAATGATCCGACCAACGCAGTGGGCTTGCTCAAAGAGGAAATGCGGCGACTTGGCTCACTGATCATGGAGGCCGCCGACCGGACGGCTGTTCCGGCGGGCAGCGCCCTTGCGGTCGACCGGACGCTTTTCTCGGAGTATATTACGGCTCACATCGAGCAAGATCCGCTGATTACCGTACACCGCACCGAGGTAACGGAGTTTGATTCCGACGCCCTCACGGTAATCGCCACGGGGCCGCTGACCGCGGACGCTTTATCTGACTATATCGCCGGACACATTGCGGGGAAACGGCTGCATTTCTTTGATGCGGCCACACCGATCGTCGATGCGTCTACCATTGATTTTGACAAGGCATTCTATGCCTCCCGCTACGGCAAAGGCGAGGCTTGCTATCTCAACTGCCCGATGACCGAGGAGCAATACACGCCTTTCTATCATGCGCTGATCAACGCAGAGCAAGCACCTCTCAAGGACTTCGACCGCGAGCAACAGAAGGATCTCACCGTATTCGAGGGCTGTATGCCGGTCGAGGTAATGGCAAAACGGGGAATAGACACCCTGTTATACGGACCGCTCAAGCCTGTGGGTCTTCCCGATCCGCGTACCGGAAAGGAATACCATGCAGTGGTACAACTCCGACAGGAAAACGCAGACAAGACCATGTACAATCTGGTCGGCTTTCAGACCCATCTGACCTTTGCCGAGCAAAAGCGGGTCTTTCGCATGATCCCCGGCCTTGAACAGGCGGAATTTTTGCGCTATGGGGTCATGCACCGCAACACATTTCTCGATTCTCCGCGCCTTTTGCGGGAGGACTATTCCGTGCGAGAGCACCCTGACCTGTTTTTTGCCGGGCAGATCACAGGTGTAGAGGGCTATGTGGAGTCGGCCGCTTCCGGCCTTGTCGCAGGAATCAATGCCGCCCGTCGGGCGAAAGGAAGAGAAAGCCTGCACCTGCCCGTTTCGACTATGATCGGCGCGATGGCCGCATATGTGGCAAACGGCGGGGTGAGCGATTTTCAGCCGATGAATGCAAATTTCGGCCTGATCGAGCCGTTAGGCTATAAGGTCAAGGGCGGAAAACGCAAACGCTACCAAGCATACATGACCCGCGCACTTGCGTGGATCGATCAAACAGAAAGATGAATCAGAATGGAACGAACCGAAACAAACTGGAAAGAATTTGAGGAAAAAATCGGGCACACCTTTGCGCAGCCCCTGCTGCTGCGCACCGCTATGACCCACTCCTCCTATACCAACGAGAAAAAAAGTAAAGGAAAAGGTCCGGAATGCAACGAACGGCTGGAATTTCTGGGAGATTCCGTTTTGCAGATCGTATCCAGCGAAATGCTCTTTGACCGTTTCTCTTCTCTTCAAGAGGGGGAACTTTCGCGCATTCGCTCCCGCATTGTCTGCGAAAAGGCACTCAACAAGTATGCCCGGGCGTTGGATCTTGGCGAATATCTGCAGCTCGGGCACGGAGAGGAATTAAACAACGGGCGCAGTCGTCCCTCGATTCTCGCGGACGCCTTTGAGGCGCTGATCGCCGCGATTTATCTCGACTCCGACCTTGCGACCGTCAAGAAATTTCTTCTCCCATTCCTCCAAAAAGAAGCCGAAGAGGTAGAAGTCGGCGGGCACAGCGAGGACAGCAAATCCCGCCTGCAGGAGATCGTACAGCAGGAGCGGGACGAGCACTTTGAATATGTGCTGATCCGTGAGAGCGGCCCTGCGCACGACCGGGAATTTGAGGTCGAGGCGCGTCTCAACCGCAACGTCATCGGCACCGGCGTGGGCAAAACCAAGCGGGAAGCCGAGCAAAACGCGGCAGCTCAAGCGCTGGGACTGTTCGGCGAAACCTGATGAAACACGTGAACATTCCCGTTTTCATCCCCCATCTCGGGTGTCCCCACGACTGCGTATTTTGCAATCAGCGTGTAATTTCGGGAAAGCAGACCTTTGACGCGAGCAGTGTTGACAAGGAGATCAGCACTGCTCTTTCCACCATTCGGGGAGAAGCAGAGATTGAGATTGCCTTTTTCGGCGGATCGTTTACCGCCATCGATCGCTCCCTTATGCTCGATCTTCTCGGGAGGGCAGATGCTTATGTGCGGACGGGCGCGGTGAAATCCATTCGCATTTCCACCCGGCCGGACTATATCGACGACGAGATCCTCGACGTTCTGGCGGCGCATCACGTGACCGATATTGAACTCGGCATACAAAGCATGGACGACGCGGTGCTTACACGCTCAGGACGCGGTCACACTGCGGCGCAAAGCCAAACGGCCTGCAAGCGCATCGTGGCCCGCGGCTTTCGCCTGGTCGGGCAGATGATGATCGGGCTGCCGGGTGCAAGCCGCCGCACGGAGCAGGAAACCGCCTGCAAGATCGCGGCGTTGGGCGCGCAGGGAGCGCGGATTTATCCGCTGGTGGTATTCCGGGACACACCGCTTGCAGACCGGGTAAAAACCGGTACATATACGCCGCCGGGCGAACAGGAAATGATCGCGCGAAGTACGGATGCGCTGGAGATATTTGCGGAAAAAGGTGTACGGGTACTGCGCATCGGGCTTTGTGCCGAAGAGGGCTTACAGGACGGCCAAGCACTCGCTATAGGCACCTTTCATCCGGCAATCGGCGAGCGCGTTCAAAGCGAGTTATATTACCGAAGGATCCTGCAAGCCATCGGCAAAGCACCGCAAGATGAACTCACTATTTTCTGCCCTGTCGGAGCGACCTCACGCATTGTCGGGCATAAACGCTGCAACTCAGAGCGTTTGCGGGCAAATTACGGAATAAAAAACCTGAAAATTGTTGAAAAAAATTCGCTTGTAGGGTATAATATATTGATAAAGTAATTTTGGGAGAGAGCAAATGCGCATTAAAACGCTGGAATTACAAGGCTTCAAATCCTTCCCCGATAAAACCGTAGTCAACTTTGACCATGGTGTTACTGTTATCGTCGGGCCGAACGGAAGCGGAAAATCCAACCTCTCCGATGCGATCCGCTGGGTGTTAGGCGAGATATCCTCCAAGAATATCCGCGGCTCAAAAATGGAAGACGTCATCTTCGGCGGAACGGACACCAGAAGGCAGATGGGCTTTGCCGAGGTTTCTTTCACCATCGACAACACCGATAAAAGCAACCGTATGAACATCGACTACGATGAGATTACGGTCACCCGCCGCTACTATCGCACAGGCGAAAGCGAATATCTGATCAACGGACAGCAGGTGCGGCTCAAGGATATTGCAGAACTGTTTATGAACACCGGTATCGGAAGAACGGGTTATTCCATCATCGGACAGGGTCGGATCGCGGAGATCATTTCGCAAAAGAGCGAGGATCGTCGTCTGATTTTCGAGGAAGCGGCGGGCATCTCCAAATACAGATACAAGAAAAAAGAGGCGGAGCGCAAACTGACCCAGACAAACGAAAACCTTCTGCGGGTAACCGATATTTTAGCAGAGTTAGAGGGACGGGTCGGACCGTTGGAAAAAGACGCCGCCAAAGCGCGCGCTTATCTGGATATGTACGATGAGAAGAAACAGGCGGATATATCCCTCTGGTTATATGACATCGCCGCAGTGCGCGCTGAATACGATCATACCGATGCAGCATACACGGTCGCAGGCCAGGAACTTGCGATCGTCGATGACCAACTGGCGGCACTGGAAACCCGTAATGACGCTCTATATCTTGAGGCACAAGCTGCAAAGGCCAAACGGGAGCACACCGAGAATGCCATCCGCGAACTGAACGAACGCCATCATGCGCTTTTCTCCTCCGGTAAAGTGCTGGAAAACGACGTTGCACATATTGCATCACAGATCGACGCAAGCGAGAAAGACCTTGCCCTGATCCGGTCGCGGCTTACGGCTCTTGCCGATCGCCGGGCCGAAAACACCGCCATGATCCAAACGCAGAAAAAGCAGTTGGCAAAGATCGACGCACAGTTCCGTGCACAGGGCGCAGAACTGGAGCAGATCCGCGCCGACGTGTTCACCGCGCAGACCGCACGGGAGGAACTGGAGACGGCCGTGCGGGAAAATGACGGCGCTCTGATCGCCCTGCGGGCTACTCTCACCTCCTTTCATGAGGCGGCGCCCCGGGACACATCTGAAGAGACGCTTGCCGAGCGCACCCAGTGCGAAGAGCGCATCACCCTTTTACAGAACCGCATTGACCATGCGCGCACGGCCATCTCGGACTATCAGAAGCGAATTGACGAGATCAAGGCCGACGCCGCCCTTTCGGATCAATACGCAGCAAAAGAAGCGCAAATCGCCGAGATGCATCACGACAAGGAACAGCTGTCCCTGCGCATCGGTGTACTCGAACAGCGCTATCAAACTTTGCAGCGCATGGCGGAACATTTCGAGGGATACTCCCACAGTGTAAAAACCGTCATGGAAGCGGCGGGGTCGGGCGCTCTTTCCGGCGTGTACGGCACGGTGTCCGACCTGATCGAAACCGACGTGCGTTATGCGCTTGCGATTGAGACCGCACTGGGCTCTCAGGTCCAAAATATTGTCGTGGATACCGACGCTACAGCCAAAAAAGCGATTGCCCTCTTAAAAGAACAGCGGGCGGGAAAGGCTACATTCCTGCCGGTCAGCACGATCACGGCACAGCCTTTGAATGCAGATACCGACACCATCGAAGCATGTGGGGGCTTTGTCGGATACGCCGATGAGCTAGTGGGCCGTGACAGCCGCTATGATGAGATCGTCCGAGCCCTGCTGGGGCGCACGGTAGTCTTTGATGATCTGGATCATGCGATTCTCATGGAGCGCAAGATCGGATACAAGATTCGCTGCGTCACGCTGGACGGCCAGCAGATCAACGCAGGCGGCTCTTTCACAGGCGGATCGGTCAAAAAGGATAGCGGGATCCTCTCCCGCGCAGCGCAAGCGGACGCACTGCGCACTGAAACCGCCGGGTACAAAAGCAGACTGGGGGCGCTCGAAAAGAGCATTGCAGACGAGCAGGCAGTGCTTACCAAGTTAAAAAACAAACTGGACGAGCAGAACGCATCCACTTCGCTTTTGAATACGCTTATGACAGCGGAAGACACACAGATGCAGGTGCTCATAGCCCAACTTGAGAACGAGCAGGCACAACTTTCTCACCTGGACGCGCAGATCGCGGCGGACAAAGAAAACCAAAATGCACGCGAGAAGCAGATCGAAACGCTGAACGGGCAGATTGCCGATGGCCGGGCCGTGCTTACAAAACTGGACGTTGATCTGGAAGCTGCAAAAGAAAAGTGCGAAGAACTCGATCGCACACTCGCCGGAGCGCTTGAGCAAAAGAACGCTCTGCTCGTAGACATCGCTGCGGCTGAAAAAGACGTGGCACTTGCCGAGCGTGAATTGCAGAACACCGACGGACAGATCGCAGCGGAAAAAGAAGCGCTGGATCGCACCGAGATCCAACTTACCGCCCTGAAAGACAGTTTGCAGAAAAAAAAGCAAAAAATAAAGGAAAATGAACAGGTACAGGCCACCTCTTCGGACCAGCTGACCGCCCTGCGCGCCGAAGAAGAAGCGCTGCGGGAAACCATCGACCAACTCGACCGAAAGGTAGGTGAACTGCGTACCCTCTTTATGGACAAGACCCACGAGCGGGAACTCAAATTCCGCGAGCATACGAACTTAGAGCACAAGCGCGCGCAAATTCTCGCCCGGCAGGAATCCATGTCTGGTAAGATATGGGACGAGTATGAACTATCCTATACAGCCGCATGCGAGTCAGGCTACCCTGAAGTGACTGCTGAAAACCGCGCACAAGTCGCTGCAAAAGCGCAGGAATTCAAGGCAAAAATGCGTGCTCTCGGCAACGTTAATGTAGGCGCGATCGAGGAATATGCGCAGGTAAAAGAACGCTATGACTTCCTGTCCGGGCAGGTGAACGACCTGAATACATCCCGCGACGATCTCACTGGGATCATACATAAGTTGGAGAGCGAAATGAAGCATCAGTTCGCCCGTAGTTTTGATGAGATCAACACACAGTTTAAGACCGTGTTCCGCGAACTGTTCGGCGGAGGAAGTGCCAACTTAGAGTTATCCGACCCGGAAAACATTCTGGAAAGCGGGATCGAGATCAACGTCGCGCCTCCCGGCAAGATCATCAAAAATCTGCAGCTGCTGTCCGGCGGCGAACAGGTATTCGTGGCGATTGCCCTCTATTTTGCCATTCTCAAGGTCAATCCCGCGCCTTTCTGTCTGCTGGACGAGATCGAGGCTGCGCTCGACGAGGTCAACGTCACCAAATTTGCCGAGTACGCAAAGAAATATTCAAACAAAACACAGTTTATTATTATCACCCATCGCAGAGGGACCATGGAGGTGGCCGATACCCTGTACGGTGTGACCATGCAGGAGCGGGGGATCTCCAAGATTCTGTCCATCAACGTGGGTGAGGCCGAAAAGAAACTGGGAATGAAGGTAACCTAATGGGATTTTTTGAACATCTGAAACAGGGGTTGGCCAAGACAAAAACCGGCGTATTCGGACAGATCGGCTCGCTCTTTCGCTCTTTCTCAAAACCGGATGAGGAGATGCTTGAAGAATTGGAAGAGATCCTCATCTGTGCGGACGTGGGATACGATACAACGGAAGAGATCATTTCCGCACTACGGGAAACCATCAAAGCCGAGCACATCACCGAGCCGGAGGCAGCGCACGAAGCCCTCAAACGGATCCTGCGCGAAGCCATCGGCGATCCCCGCCCGCTGAACCTCTCCACCACGCCGTCGGTGATTCTGGTCATCGGGGTCAACGGAGTCGGCAAGACCACCTCGATCGCTAAGATCGCAAATGTACTCAAGAGTGAAGGCAAAAAGGTGCTGCTGGCGGCAGCCGACACTTTCCGCGCCGCCGCCATCGACCAACTCAAAGTCTGGTCCGACCGGGTGGGCGTAGATCTGATCCGGCAGGACGAAGGCTCTGACCCCGCCGCCGTAGTCTATGACGCGATCAGCGCCGCCAAGAGCAGAAACTCCGACGTACTGATTATCGACACGGCAGGGCGCTTGCACAACAAGAAAAACCTGATGGACGAACTTGCCAAGATCAACCGTGTGATCGAGCGGGAACTGCCGGGATGCGCCCGGGAGACCTTCCTCGTGCTGGACGCGACGACAGGACAAAACGCGGTCAACCAAGCGGTAGAATTCAAGCAGGCGGCGGAAATCACGGGTCTTGTTCTGACAAAACTGGACGGCACGGCCAAGGGCGGCATCGTCTTTTCCATCAAAAAAACACTTGACATTCCCGTGCAATTTATCGGAGTAGGAGAACGGGCGGAAGACCTGCAGCGCTTTGACGCAGATCAGTTTACAGCCGCCCTGTTTGAAGAATGAAACTGGTACTCGCATCCAATAACCAACATAAAATCCGAGAGTTTTCCGAGATGCTCGCCCCGCTTTTGCCGGAATACAAGATCGAACTCTATTCCCTTTCGGACATCGGTTTTACCGGTCAGATCGATGAAAACGGCGCCAGTTTTGAAGAAAATGCAATGATCAAAGCGTCAGAGGCTGCAAACGGCGGCTATATCTCGATCGCCGATGACTCCGGCATTGCAGTCGATTATTTGAACGGCGCTCCGGGGATCTACTCCGCCCGTTATGCAGGCGTACACGGGGACGATCAGGCGAACAATCAAAAACTCTTAAACGCACTCGACGGCGTCCCGGACAGTGAGCGCACGGCTCACTATGTCTGCGCCATCGCCTGCGTGCTTCCCGACGGCAGATCCTTTACGGTAACCGGGTACGCACACGGTAAGATCGCTAAAAGTCCCCGCGGGACAGGCGGCTTCGGATACGATCCGCTGTTTATCGGTGACGGGTCGCCGCTTACTTGGGCGGAAATCTCGGCGGAAGAGAAAAACGCGATCTCGCACAGAAGAAATGCGGCGGCTCTGTTTGCGCAGCAATTGCGCATACACTTAGGAGGCGTGAAATGACAACCAAGCAAAGGGCCTATCTGAAGGGGCTTGCCATGCGCATGGACACCATCTTTCAGATCGGAAAAGGCGGGATCACAGACGAGAGCCTGCTTCAGTTATCCAACGCGCTTGAGGCGCGGGAACTGATCAAAGTAAAAGTGCTTGACACCTGCCCGCTCACCGCACGCGAGGCGGCAGAACTGAGCGCCGAGGGCACAAAGTCCGAGTGTGTGCAGGTGATCGGCAATAAATTTGTGCTTTGGCGCAAGAGCAGCAAAAAAACTAAAATCGAATTATGAGCGCCGAACGCTTAGGCATCTTCGGCGGGACGTTCGCCCCCGTACACAAAGGACATACCGCCGCGGCAAAGGCCTTTTTGGAAAGCGGTTTGATCGACCGCCTGCATATTATCCCAACCTATCTTCCGCCGCACAAAAGCCTTTCTTTTGCCGACGACCCGGCTGATCGTCTTGCGATGTTAAAGATCGCATTTGCGCCACTGTTGCAAGCATATCCGCAGATCAAGATCGATCCTTACGAAATTGAAAAGGCTACCGTCAGTTACACCGTGGAAACGATACGGCATTACCGGGAGCAATACCCAAGCATTACCCTGCTGTGCGGCACGGATATGTTTTTGACCATTCATGAATGGTATCACGCGAAAGAGTTGCTTACAACCTGCGAAATTGCATACCAAGCGCGCACGGGCGGCGAGCAGGACGCCGAGGCGCTTGCCCGGCAGGCGGAGCGCCTGGAGCGGGAATACGGCACACGCTGTCATATGCTGCAAGGGACGGTCATCGAGGTCAGTTCCACCGAACTACGGGCGCGTATAGCGCGGGGCACAGATCTCGACGCTTATCTTGATCCGGAGGTGACCCGCTATATCCGCTCTAACAAGTTATACGGCGCTGTATAGCGCCATTCTGCCTGTGCTGTCACAATATGTGGGGCAAAAGCGCCGCGCGCACATTCTGTCTGCGTCCCAAGAAACGCAGAGAATGTGTCGTCACCTGCACCGTGAAGACCTTGAGCGGCAGGCGCTGATTGCCGCACTGCTCCATGACATCACCAAAGAATACACCTATGAGCAACAGGCAGAGGTCATTCGCTCCCATCACCTTGACCTGACCGACGGGGATCTCAGTACACCCGGCATTCTGCACGCCTTTACGGCGGCAGAGATCGCACGCGAACTTTTCCCGAATCTGGTGGATGACGCGGTTGCCGGCGCCATCCGCTGGCACTGCACCGGGCGACCGGACATGACCACACTTGAAAAAATCATGTTCGTCGCCGATTTCATCGAGCCGTCACGGCAATATGAAAACTGCAAGCGAGTACGCAATCTCTTTTATTCCGCACCCACCGAACGGGCGTTAGATCAGGCGGTGCTTGCCGAATTGACTGCCACGGTGCATCTTTATCAAAACAGCGATCAGGCGCTCAACCGGCGCACATTGAACGCACAAAACTACTATCTTGAGGAAAACAAATTATGGATACCAAAAACCCGAAAGAACTCGCAGCCGAGATCGTAAACATTCTCAATCAAAAAAACGCGGCCGACATTCGCCTATTGCACGTCAGCAACTGCACAATCATTGCCGACTATTTTGTGCTTTGTACCGGTATGTCCAGTACCCAGGTCAAGAGTTACGCAGATGAACTGGAATACAAACTATCTGAGTTGGGCGTGCAAGCCCACCACGTTGAGGGCTTTGCAGGCGCCAGTTGGATCATTATGGACTATTCCAGCGTGATTGTGCACATATTCTATAAAGAAACACGCGATTTTTACAATCTGGAAAAGGTGTGGGCTGACGCCGAAGAAATCGACATCTCGCACTTAATTACCGAAAAATAAGACGCTCACAGGAGGACGATACGGATGAAATATGACTTTAAGAAAATCGAGGAAAAATGGCAGTCGAGATGGGCAGCCGAGCACGCCTTTGAGGCTGCCGACGATTACTCAAAGCCAAAATTCTACGGACTGATCGAGTTTCCCTATCCCTCGGGTGAGGGAATGCACGTCGGCCATATCAAGGCATATTCCGGCATGGAGGTCATCTGCCGCAAGCGCAGAATGCAGGGCTATAACGTGCTCTTCCCCATCGGCTTTGACGCATTCGGTCTTCCCACCGAAAACTATGCGGTCAAGACCGGCATCCACCCGAGAAAGGTAACCGACCGGAACATTGAGAAATTCACCTCACAGTTAAAACGGGTCGGGTTCTCCTTTGACTGGACCAAAACCGTAGATACTACCCAAGAGGACTACTACAAGTGGACCCAGTGGATCTTCCTCAAATTATTTGAAAACGGGCTTGCCTTCCGCGACAAGGCGCTGGTCAACTATTGCCCTCACTGCAAGGTTGTGCTCTCCAACGAGGACTCACAGGGCGGCAAGTGCGACATCTGTCACACTGACATCATTCAAAAATCAAAGGACGTCTGGTATCTGCGCATCACCGAATACGCGGATAAACTCTTGCAGGGGCTCGACACGGTCGAGTACCCGGCCAATATCCGTATGCAGCAGGAGAACTGGATCGGCAAATCCACCGGGGCACTTGTCGACTTCAAGTTGACCGATACCGACGATACCCTGCGTATTTATACCACCCGCCCGGACACCCTGTTCGGCGTGACCTTTATGGTCATCGCACCCGAGCACCCGGTCATCGACAAATATGCAGACCGGATCACAAACATGGACGCGGTAGAAGGCTACCGCGAGGAATGCGCCAAAAAGACCGAATTTGAGCGTACGCAGTTGGTCAAAGACAAGACCGGCATAAAATTGCAGGGACTTTCCGCAATCAATCCCGTGAACGGCAAGGAGATCCCGATCTTTATCTCCGACTACGTCATGATGGGCTACGGTACGGGCGCGATCATGGCGGTGCCTGCCCACGATCAGCGCGACTACGATTTCGCCAAGAAGTTCGGCATTGATATTATCGAGGTCATCAAGGGCGGCGATATCAGCGTTGAAGCCTATACTGGTGACGGCGAGATGACCGCATCCGGATTCCTTGACGGCATCACACACAAGGCGGAGGCGATCGAAAAAATGATTGCCTATCTTGCGGAAAACGGCATCGGCGAAAAGGGCGTACAGTACAAGATGAAGGACTGGGCGTTCAACCGTCAGCGATATTGGGGCGAGCCGATCCCGATCGTGCACTGTCCCAAGTGCGGCATGGTTCCCCTGCCCTACGATCAACTCCCGCTGAAACTCCCCGAGGTAGAGAACTTCGAGCCGGGCGAGGGCGGTGAGTCGCCGCTTGCAAAGATTGAGTCTTTCGTGAACTGCACCTGTCCCAAGTGCGGCGGGGCCGCAAAACGCGAAACCGACACCATGCCCCAGTGGGCAGGCTCCTCCTGGTATTTCCTGCGGTATATCGACCCGCACAACGATGCACATTTTGCCGATCCGGAAAAATTAAAATACTGGCTGCCGGTCGACTGGTACAACGGCGGTATGGAGCACGTCACCCGCCACCTGATCTACTCCCGTTTCTGGCACAGATTCTTGTACGACATCGGCGAAGTGCCCACGGCAGAGCCGTATGCCAGACGCTCGGCGCAGGGAATGATCCTGGGCGCAAACGGCGTCAAAATGTCCAAGTCCCTCGGCAATGTGGTCGATCCAAACGACGTGGTGGACGAATACGGTGCAGACACCCTGCGCACCTATATCCTCTTTATGGGAGATTACAGTTCGTCCGCACCATGGTCGGAATCCAGCATCAAGGGCTGCAAGCGCTTTTTAGAGCGCGTGGCCGACCTTTCCGAGATGGCAAAGGGTCACGGCGCGACCCCGGCTCTCGAACGCTCTTTCCACAAGACGGTCAAGAAAGTGACCGAGGACATAGAGGAAATGAAGTTCAACACCGCGATTGCCGCCATGATGTCGCTGATCAACGAGATTGCCGATGTCGGCACACTCACGGTAGACGAACTGGAAACATTCTTAGCGCTCTTGTGTCCTTTCGCACCGCACTTGACCGAGGAAATGTGGGAACGGTCAGGTCACACTTCCCTGCTCTCGCTGTCCGCTTGGCCGACCTATGATGAGGCAAAGACGGTGGACGACACAGTGGAGATTGCGATCCAAATCTGCGGCAAGGTGCGTGACACGGCTTCTATCCCGGCAGGCGCGGACAAGGACGCCGCAATCGCCGCCGCGAAAGCAAGCGAACGCGCCGCCGCATTCATCGAGGGCAGACAGATCGTAAAAGAGATCTATGTCCCGGGGAAATTAGTCAACTTCGTGGTAAAATAATCAAACGGAACGGGGCACTTCGAGAAGAAACGCCCCGTCCTCTTTTGCGGGGAAAATCACAAATGAACCGAGATGAGATCTTAGCGGAACTGTTTCGTTTACAGGATAAGAAATACGCGGCTTTCCAAGCGAAACTGATCCCAACGACAGATCCGGGCAGGATCATAGGCGTCAGAACACCGGAACTTCGCGCCTTTGCGGGGAAACTGTCGGGGAACGCGGACACAGCCTCATTTCTCAAGGCTCTTCCGCACGTGTACTTCGAGGAAAATCAACTGCACGCATTTGTGATATCACAGGAGAAAGATTTTGACAAATGCATTACGAAAACCCAAACGTTTCTTCCGTTTATTGATAACTGGGCTACCTGCGATCAACTTGTGCCAAGGGCATTCAAAAAAGAGCCGGAGAAACTGCTTCCGTATATGGATCGATGGATCAAATCGGATAAGGTTTATACCGTCCGATTTGCGGTCGGTATGCTTATGCGGCATTTCTTAAACGAACGCTTTGATCCCAAATATGCAGACATGGTGGCGGCGCTCAGACGCGACGAATACTATGTCAAAATGATGATCGCTTGGTATTTCGCAACAGGTCTGGCAAAACAGTATGCCTCCATACTTCCGTATCTGGAGGAAAAGAGGCTTGACGAATGGACACATAATAAAGCGATTCAAAAAAGTTTGGAAAGTTACAGGATAACAGCCGAGCGGAAAGCCTATCTGAAAACACTGAAAATCAGACGGGTTTCGCACGGATTATAGGGCTTGTTGATTGACAAACTTTCAGGTTCGTGATACAATAATCAGGAAAATTTTCTTTTGTAAGGAAAAATATGAAGCGCGCCTTTTTTCTCGATATTGACGGGACCATTCTGCATAGACACACCAAACTCTCCGCGCTCAATCTGCAGGCGCTCAAGACCGCCAGAGAGCAGGGTCACCGCATTTTTATCAACACCGGCCGCGGGAAGGCCTGCATTCCCGATCAGATTCTTGCACTTCCCTTGGATGGCATCGTATCCGGTTGCGGCTGCACGGTCACAGTGGATGGCAAGGACGTCTATTCGGTCTGCCCGCGCCTGTCGGTGGTACATTCCTATCTGACCGAGATTTTCGAGCGTGGACAGCGCTGTTTTCTCGAGGGAGAAAACCGTCTGTTTCGCATCAACTGCCCGGAAGAGGATGTTCTGACCGATCCGAATTTCGCTGAGTATTGCGCAATCGCACGCCTCGATTTTTCCCGCTGGCAGCCGCTCACGCACGCCGGGCAGATCTTCGACTGGCCGGATGCGCGCTTACCCAAACTCAACATTGTCGGCAAATTTACCGAAGACGATCTTGCGCACTTCGTGCCGCACTATGACGGCGTAGTCAATGAGTATCAGATCGAGGTATATACCAAGGGCAACAACAAAGCAACCGGGATGCGCTATGTCATGGAGCATTATTTCCCGGGCTATCAAAGCGTCGCGATCGGCGACAGCGTCAACGATACCGATATGCTGGCGGCGGCCGATCTGTCCATCGCGATGGGCAACGCCCCCGACCGGATCAAAGCGCTGTGCGACAAGGTCACCGAGAACTGTGATGAGGACGGAATGGGCAAGGCAGTCCTGCGGCTGTGCGAAGAAACGACATACAATAACGGAGGCAAACTATGAAAGACGAATTGACACAGGTCGATATTAACAAAATGCAGGAGGAGATCGCCCGGCGCAAGGCAAATGCGCCAAAATTACGCGAGGCGGTCCGAAGCGCCAGAGAACTGGGAGATCTAAGTGAAAACGACGAATACCGTACCGCAAAACGGGAACTGCGCCAGAATAACAGCAGGATCCAGTATCTCGAATCCATGATCCGCTCAGCGGTCATTATATCAACGGACTCCAAAGATGACGAGGTCGGACTGTTTGATGAGATCGAGTTGTACTACGACCGAGATGACGAGGTACGCACCATTCGTCTGGTCACGACCCTGCGCAACGACGTGACCAAAAACTGCATCTCAAAGGAATCTCCGCTCGGACAGGCCTTGCTTGGCCGCAAGGCGGGCGAAACCGTGACCGTTAAGGTCAATGACCGGATCAGTTATCCGGTGACCATTCGTTCGATCAAAAAAGGAGAGGATGATGACTCGCTTAAGATCAGACAGTTTTAATTGCACAAAAAGCGAACTCTGTACAGAGTTCGCTTCAGCCTGAAGACAAAGTCCTGAAAAGGGCTTTGTTTTTTAGGTAAAAAGTGGTATAATAGAAGCAGTAAAAGGGGTGAAGAAAGTGCTGAGCGTAAAGGAAGATAAGAGCAAACAAATAGAGA
>CANQPT010000018.1 GCA_947625805.1 uncultured Clostridia bacterium | reverse complement strand
GCGAAAAGCAGCGCAGCAAATCTTCTCTCAGTCGATAGTCTGTTCACCACCCAGGCCGAGCGCGACGAGGCAAAGCGCGAAATCCTCGCTCATCATAAAGTCAATCAAGTACGCTTTTGGAATCAAGTATTTATTCCCAATGCGAAAATATTTGATTTTGTTTTCGTGAATCAATTCAAAGGCAGTTCGGTCGCAAATACCACCCAGTATAGGCGGCAGCTCTTTGACAGTCAAAAGATCTGGGTAATCGCGCAGCTTGGTTTCATATTCGATTCTCGTAGACATTGTGATTCTCCTATCAGTAAAAATGAATTGTCAATGGCAGTGGCAAACGCTGCATTGGGGCTCGACCCCCTGGTTACATTTCACAGATTAGATTTTGCAGAAATGTCCCTCCGATGGACATCCAATTTCTTTTTTGAGTGTCAAAACGGTGATTCTTGAAAACCCTTGCGGGATCGGGATTTTCGGCGTCAGGCGGGCAAAAGCCTTGATATTACGGGCTTTTTTGAGGGTAGCAAGTTCCACTAAGTTCATCCAAAGGACGGTTGCTTCGGTGCGGACTGTAAAACTCAAAATCCATTGCCAGCGATGGCGTGCGGGTTCAAGTCCCGCCACCGGCACCAAAAAAGGGTAACAAAAAAGATGCCCAGCGAAAAAGTCCGGTAGAATCGGGCTTTTTTCGCATTTTAGGGGGTCGAAAAAACAAGATCGTTTTATAGATGCCAAAAGGCCAAAATCAAAGACAGCCAGGATTCGAACCGACACAACAGAAAAATGAATAAAATTCGGGTGGGATAAATCCTGTCCGAAACCAAAAGCCAATCGTTTTACGGCGCATGAAGCGTCCAAAACGGTTGGTTTTTTTTATTTTCCCAAATTCAAATCAGAAGGAACACCACCATGCTATTTACACAAACAGCTCCCGGACGGGAGATAGAAAAAATGATGCAGGCAATACCAAATTTCACACCGAGAGGTCACGGCGTTATGGTTCTGCGGGAATTCGAGTATACGGCAAAGGATTGCGACTGCGCCTACTGTCCCCATTACACCGGCAGAGGAAGAAAAAAATACTCCCTCGACCGTTGCGACTGCGTAGGAGAGCGAATCGCAGCCGGAGCCGCCTCCCGACGGGAGGCGCTCATCGAAACCATGTCTGCCATTCGATACCCGCCGCTTATCCGGCGGTTGGAAAAACACCTTACAGAAAGCGAGGAACACCCAATGGATTACCGAAGCGAGAAACACCGAATCGCCTTTACCGATGCGGTTCAAAAGCTGAACCGAAAGAATGATGCGCTCATGGCGGCTCTGTATCTGCTGACTGCTGACCACCGATTATGGCTGGTGGCAAAGCGGAATGTGCAGAGGAACGAGATTGATTTGACTGCCGTTAAAATCCCTCATTGCAGCGAGGATACCTACACGCTGCTCTGTGCGGCCAAAGATTTATATCTTGGCACAAAACATCTGACGGTCGGTGATCTCGCCGACAGCACGGTTGTTCCGCCGAAAACGTTCGCCCTCATCTGCAACGCCATGGCGATCCGCCGATTCGGACTGGTCGCAATTCATTTTACTTTTGAAGACCAATAAACGGACAAGCACGCACGGCAAGATCGCATTCGCTGAATACCACAAAATGCGTACTTCCTTACGACCTTAAAAAATATGTGAAAGCGAGGAAACGAACATGAACGAATGGGAACGATTGCACCGACAGGCAGAATACTACAAGGCGGCATATCCGCCCGGCACAAGGGTGCTACTCCTGCACATGGGGGACGATCCCCGCCCGGTGGCGGACAACACGAGGGCTACGGTCAAATTCGTGGACGATGTGGCTACGGTACACTGTACTTTCGACAACAGCCGTTCTCTCGGTCTGTGTCCCGGCGAGGATTCCTTCCGAAAGCTGACCGAGGAAGAACTTGCGCAGGAACAGACCGAGGATATGACCGAGGACGAAAGCGGTCCCGTTATGGGAATGTGAGGAATGGCATGGAAAGACAAATAGAAATCGAGATACCGCAGCGGCTTATGGAGCCGCTTTTATTTTACGCCGCCGAAATGGGACTCTCGGTAGAAGAAATCGTGGAAGCGGCAATCAAAAAATATATGGAAAGGAGCCGGGACGATGCCAAACGGTGAAAAGAAAGGGATCACGGTCAGGATCGACGCCGATCTCCATGCCGAGGTCAGCCAATATCTGAAAGACCACGGCATGACGATGGCGGAGTTCGTCACTCTCGCGCTCGACGACGAGCTCCACCCCAAGATGAAAATGGAGGATAAGAACATGGAAAAAATGCGAACGCTGGCGTTTCAGGTGCCGGAGGATCTGTTCCAAAAAATCAAGGACTATCTGCACCGAAACAATCTGTCGCAGAAGGAATTCGTGATCGGTCTGATCGAACGGGAAATCGAGCAGGATCTGGCGCAACGTGAGCGTCACAGCGAGGTGCAGAACGTCGCAGAGGAACCGGCGGAGGAAGTACCCGCCGAACAGGAAGAAACCGCCCCTGCGGACGATTTTGAGGGCGTTTCCGACGAGGATGAGGAAACCGAGGACGAAGCTGAGGATATGGAGGACGAAGAGATGGATTTTTCCATGCGGATGTGAAAAACGATGCCGGACGGAAAAAAATGAGTCTCTGATCGGACGGTGCGGCGCCTTGTACCGCAGGAATGCCTCCAGCTCATAGGGTATGACGACGGGCAGTCTCTCAAACTGCGGGATGCGCTCGGACTGTCCGACAGCAAACTGTATAGGCTGGCGGGAAACAGCATCATCGTGCCGATCCTTGTGGAGATTCTCGGCAGAATCAAAATGGTGAATGAAAAATACGAAATTACAAAGAGGTGATATGATGCCGAATCATGTAGAGAACCGTATTCGATTACAGGGCAACGCAAAAGTGATCGACGCGATGCTTCGCGCCATTCAAGAAGATGAGATAGGAGTCGGCAGCATCGACTTCAACAAAATCATACCCATGCCCGAGGCCCTGCGCATCGAAGCCGGAAGCGCAACGGATAAGGGACTCAAAGCATACAAGGAGTTTCTCCAATCGGGAGAAAACGAGCAGGATTTTCTTCATCATCGGGAAAGCATTACCTCAGAGGAATGGGAGCTCGGCAAGCAGGCGTATGAAAATATGCAAAAATACGGAGCGCCGACCTGGTATGAGTGGTGTATCGGGCACTGGGGAACCAAGTGGGATGCATACGCACAATCGGGGAATGCGGATGAAAATATCTTGCAATTCCAGACGGCGTGGTCTGCTCCTCATCCCATACTGGAACGGCTGGCGCAGATGTATCCCGGTATCACCTTCGAGCATGAGTGGGCGGACGAGGATTTGGGGGCAAACTGCGGCAGACGCATCTATTCCGACGGCGAGCTCATAGAGCAGTATTTTCCGGAAGGAAAACAGGCTATGGACTTTGCAATGAATTTATGGAATTACGAACCGGAGGATTTAGAAATGGCCCTCAACAGCACGGAAACAGCATATATCCATGTGGAAGATGATGAATATGAGCTGATCGAACTGTTCGGCGCTCCCGCCCTGTTCGCAAATGAGAGACTGACGGCGGCGGATATTCCGCAGGGGCTGTACTGCTATTATCTCCGTGAATCAGATGATGGAAAAGAGTTCTGTGCCATCGAGCCGAAAGTGGCAGTCAATTTGGGCGGGACGATCATGACGGACAAGCCGTTGGATTTCGGGGAAAAAGGATATATTCCGCTCACGGATGACACGACCCCGAATTTCACCGGCGTAAAAGCTACCTTTGGGGAATTCCTGCGTGGGGACTTCGATATGGACCAAAACGAAGGAATGGAGATGAACTTATGAGTGTGAAATCTATCACAGCAGACGAACTGCGCCGTATGAACGGTGCGGAGGGGCTGATCCTGCAAGGCTGCGGCGGCAATCCGCAGGAGTGGGTGGACGGGATTAACGACCTGCTGACGGAGGAAAAGCTACTGCTGGACGGGACAAAATTTGAAAACATTTATGTTTTTGAGCATGATGACCTTACCAACCTTCTCTTTCCCTTCGACGACAGCGTAAAGCTCGATACGAGCAGGCTTGCCATGTGGCGATTACAGACTCACGGGAATTTCGGCGGCACATGGCTGTCGGACTATGTGGAAAACCGCCTCGGCGGATTTCTCCCGGCGGAACAGGAAGGAACAGCGCAAAAGCCCGACTGTCCACTTGTCGGGAGTGACGGCAACATCTGGAGCCTGATGGGAATTGCCTCCCGCACCCTGAAAAACGCCGGGCTCGGCGAGCAGGCCAAAGAGATGTGCGAGCGTATCTGTGAATCCGGCGATTATTACAAGGCGCTGGGGATCATCGGCGAATATGTCAACATTACCTCGGTCGATGATATGGACGAAGATGAAACCGAAGGAATGGAGATGAATCTATGAACGAACTGCTCTTTTTTCTGCTGGGCATGATGCTCGGCGGCTTTGTATCGCTTGTCCTGCTCTGCTGTCTGCAAATTAACCGCATAGGCAAGTACGAAGCGGAAATTCGCAGACTGCGGCATCAAAACAAACGAGAGTGAAAAAATCCATCATCAAACGGCCGGTATCAATCGTTTCGGGAACGACGGATACCGGTCTTTTTTTGTTTCCGAAACGGTGAGATGCCCCGTGAAAGCGAGGTGATCCTCTATCAAATCCCCGGTATCCTGGGTGGGCAACAAGACGCCCATCCTTTCCATTTTGTACGCCCTGTTCCCGTCCCATTATGAGCGGTATATCGAACCCTTCGGCGGCAGCGGATCGGTGCTGCTGGGCAAACCGTGGCGGGACGGCTTTGAAGCGTTCAACGACTACAACCACAATTTAATCAACCTGTTCCGCTGTATGCGCGACCGCCCGCTGGCATTCATTCGGGAACTGGGCTTTTTGTCCCTCAATTCCCGCGACGATTTCAAGGCGCTGAAGCACTTCTTCCGCAAAGAAGAATTTGACGACGCATTTCTCGAAGAAGAATTGGAGCTGACCGAAATTCTCCTCCCCGAACCGAACGCCGGGGAACTGCGGGAACTGATGAACACTATGCGGCAGGACTATGACCTGCGAAGGGCGGCGATGTTCTTAAAACTGATTCGGTACAGCTATTCCAGCGGCGGCAAGAGCTTCGCCTGCCAGCCCTTTACACTCCGCAGCCTGTTCGGGCTGATCGAGCAGTACAGCAGGCGGTGCGAGAATGTCGTCATTGAGAATCAGGACTTCGAGGTGTTCATCAAGCATTACGACCGCCCCGGCGGATTCATCTACTGCGACCCGCCCTACTTCTCCAGCGAATATGTCTACGACTGCGGATTTGCCTGGGAGGATCACCTGCGCCTGCACGACGTTTTGACAGGCGCAAAGAGCAAGTTCCTGCTCTCCTACAACGACTGCCCGGAGATACGGGAGCTGTACGACGGCTGTTCGTTCTTCGATTTCAAGCGCGTCCACAGCATGGTGCAGAAATACGAGGCGGGCAAGGAATTTCCCGAACTGCTGATTGGCAACTACGATCTGTATGAGCGGCAGAGAGAACGAGGAAACCAGCTCACGCTGTTCGATCTGTATGACGACAGCGAGGAATACGACTACGAAAAAATCTTAAAGGAGGCCATCATTTCATGCAAAGGAAAACGGTAAACGCCTATCTGCTTCTCTCCGTCCCGCTGGAACTGCTGGAGGAAGCGGGGATCAGCGAGGAAAGCGTCATTCAGATGAGCGCGGCGGACGGAAAAATTCTGATCCAAGCGGTGAGCCGCAACGATACGGAGGATTTCGTCTGCGGCGGGGACTGTGAAAATTGTCCCTTCGGAGAGATTGACTGCGAGGGCGAATGCGAAAGCTGCCCCTGCGCGGAATACTGCGAAGAAAGCGAGGAAATGTAACATGACATTGTATCGAATTTTGGGCAAGCGAGGCAGAGTGACGATTCCCTATGAGATCCGAAAGCGGGTCGGCTTTTCCTACAACGATGTGCTGTCCTTTACCGAGAGCGCGGACGGCAAGAGCGTCACGGTGACCCGTGAGAAGGTCTGCGACAACTGCAAGGGAGCGCGGCCTACGATCAAAAAAGACGGGGCGGCGCTTCTGGATTTTCTGAACACTCTCTCGCCGGAACAGCAGCGGACCGCCCTTGTGCATTTATCGGTGAAGTGGGCGGAGCAACAGATAAAATCATAAATTCAGGAGGAAAAAGCTATGCCAACGAAAACCAACGCAAAAACCGCAAGCAAGCAGGTCAGGCGGGACAATCCGACCGTGTCCGTCCGCATCGACCGATTGATCGACCGGGAGGACGCGAAGGTCAAGGCGTTCGCCAGCGCCAACATCGGGAACGCTTTTGCAATTCACGGTATCCGGGTGCTGGATTCCAAAAACGGGCTGTTCGTGCAGATGCCGCAAAGCAGCTACCAAAAGGACGGCAAGACCGTCTACGAGGACATCTTCCACCCCATCACGGCGGACGCTCGCCATGAACTGTACGGCGCGGTGCTGTCCGCTTACGAGCAGCGCCTGCATATGCGGGAGGACGAATTGCAGGAGGCGGATATACCGGTCGAGGACGAAGCCCCTGCCTTCGAGCAGAGGTTGTGACTTTTCTGATAAATTTTCCGATTTTCCCCGATTCTCTCTGGACTTTTTCGGCTTTCCCGGTATCCTTGTGGGTGAAAGGCGTAGAGTGCCGGTAAACGGGCGGACGCCGGAAAGGAAAAGATCATGAAAACGAGAAAAATCCTCGCTCTGCTGTTGATTGCGGCGCTTCTCACCCTTGCGGGATGCAAGGCGGCTGTGAAAACGGCGGATAGGCAAACACCGGTCAGCTCCGATACCGAAAGCGCCGCTCCCCCGACAACGAGAAAACCGACAGAAGAAAAGAAAGAATCGGTGAGCGCCCAAACAGACGGCTTCATCAAGACTGCGGACAAATCCGAGGCGCCGATGGAAACCGAGGCACCTCCGCCCGATGAAACGGCAAGCACAGCGACGGAACCGACCAAGACGGTCGAACCCCCGGAAGAAACGGATTCATCTGTTCCCGGCAACACATCGGTAGAAACAGAACCAAAATCGCCGGAAGCACAACCCGTTGTTCCGAAACCCGTTTCCCCTGTTGAGGAATCCAAAACCGAGCCGCCCGCACCTCCATCCACCGTTGTAATGGAACAATTGGTTGCACAGTATATCAACCAATTCCGATTGGCACAAGGCTCTGCCTCCACGATCATTCTCCCAGGGCTTACGGAGGTGGCGAGATACCGGGCAAAACAGCTGGTAACCAATTTCTCCCACGATAGCGACGTGGATCCCTGCAATGTGCTGCAATACGGCAAATTTATCGATATGACGCTGTACGGCGGCAAGGAAAGCGACAGCTATTACCGGGGATATAACCGGGAGGCAATCTGCAAAGGAAACTGGGGCGGCACCGCAGATGAAATCGCAAGAAACATAGCAGACGGATTCAGAAACAGTGCAAGCCACTGGAGCTATCTCAGTTCGAGCGAATATCTGTATATGGCAGTGGGCTGCACCTATGATGAAGCGACCTGCAAGTGGTATTGCTGCATCTGCGTAAGCGCCGAAAACTACGGAGGATAAACAGAATAGAGCCCCTAATGCGCCTGATGATGAGTCAGGCGTATTTTTTTACCCAAAAATTCAGAAAGGACGAAAAAGCGTATGAAAAAAACTTTGTTTTCCAAGGCGGTTTCGATATTGCTTGCGGCAATTATGCTGCTCTCAATCGTACCGATGTCCGCCCTTGCAGCTCCGGCAACCGATCTGCCGGAAAACATGAAGGACCATGCGATTCTCAGAGCATTGGCATACACCGGATATAACGTGCAGAAGCAAAAGGATGACGGGACGCTGTATCAGACCAACAGCTTCGGTTCCAGAACGCCTTCCGGCATTCTGTCGAATATCTCCTACGGAACAGCGATGTCGGGCAAGGAAACCGTGGCCGACGGCTCAACCGTTACGGGGAGAAAGCCGGATATTGCGTCGTTTGAAAGAAGCGGCTTGTGCTGCGCTTCCTTTGTCACCTATTTTGTCTGCAATTATCTGCCCAACATCGAAGGCGCAGACACACAATTCATTACCGACGCCGTCAATGCGACCGGTATGAACTCTCAGGCGGTTGTGACATGGCAAACGGCCCTTGCCAACCTTGCCGGTCAGAATAAGGTGGAGAAGATCGGAACCTCTCCCTCCAATGTGGATCGAAGCAAGCTTTCCCCCGGCGATCTGATCATTTTCGGAAACTCTGAAAGCAGTCATGTTCACATTGCCGTCTATTCCGGCACCTATAAAGGCGTGGACTTTATCATCCATGTCGGAAATGAGCGCGGGCCGGAAATCTCACGTGTGGACTGGATGGGACAGGCCGGAGCCAAGTCCTCATATCCAAATGCCTATTATCATCTGCCGGACACTGTATTCGAGGATGACGGAGCAATTGAGGTCTACAAGAAAGACCCCAACGGAAAAAACCTGTCCGGCGCAGTGTTTATGGCTACGAATACCAAATCGGGCAAGTCATATATTATTGGGCCGACCGATGGCAACGGATATGCCAAGAGCAAAGACAAAATTCCTTTTGGCACCTATCATGTCGTGGAAACCGCTTTTCCGGCCAATTATCATGCCTGCGGCCAGACAGAATGGGATGTTACGGTCGGCAAGGAAAATAACGGTTTGGTGACCGTCCATGCCGTCAACGAGGAAAATCCAGGCTCCTGCAAGATTGTCAAAACAAGCGAGGACGGCAAGGTAGACGGGATTCAGTTCCGCATCGAGGGCAACGGCGTGGGTAAGACCGTTACCACAAAAAACGGCGGTCAAATCCAAATCGACAATTTAAAGCCCGGCGTGTATACGGTGACTGAGACGGAATACGAAAAATACGAACCGCAGGAGAGCCGCAAGGTGACCGTGGTCTCCGGGCAAACAGCGACCGTGACCTTTAATAACAAATTGAAACGCGGCGATTTGACCGTGACTAAAACAGCCGAGGACGGCTTGGAAGAAGGAATGAAATTTCGCCTGTACGGAACTTCTCTCAGCGGTCTTGCCGTAGATGAGTATGCCATTGTCGGCGCAGACGGTAAGGCGCGGTTCCAAGGCGTGCTGATCGGTTCGGGATATACCCTTGAAGAAGTGAACACTCCTGACCGATATATCGTTCCCGACAATCAAAAGGCGGATATTGAGTGGAATAAGGTGACAAACAAATCCTTCGATAACCTCCTCAAGCGCGGCGATTTGGTCGTCACCAAAACCGCCGAGGACGGATTGGAGGAAGGGCTGCAGTTCCGTTTGCACGGAACCTCCTACAGCGGTATTCCGGTAGATGAAACCCGTTCCGTGGGCGAAGATGGCAAAGCGTATTTCAACGACATTCTCATCGGCACGGGCTATGTGCTGGAGGAAGTGAACACTCCGATCCGTTATGTCGTGCCGGATAAGCAGACTGCGGATATTTATTGGAATGACGTAACGAACAAGGATTTCCACAATCCCCTCAAAAAGTGGAATGTGACCGTCACCAAACGGGACAGCGAAACCGGAAAACCGCAGGGCGACGCCTTCCTTGCCGGAGCCGTGTACGGGATCTATGAAAACGGCAAATTGATCGACCGCTACACCACCGATACGAACGGGCGGTTTACCACGAAATACTATATCTGCGGCGATAACTGGACGCTGCGGGAAATCACGCCCTCCGAGGGGTATTTGCTGGACGAAACCGAATACCCTATCGGCGCCCAAGCGAAAAACTACACGGTGGAATACAACGCCGCCCCTGCCATCGGTTCGCCGGAGGATATTATCAAGGGCAAGATAGCGGTAATCAAGCATACCGACGATGGCTCGACAAAAATCGAAACGCCGGAGGCCGGAGCGGAATTTGAAGTGTTCTTGAAATCTGCTGGCCGTTACGAAGCGGCGAAAGAAACCGAGCGTTATTTGCTTGTATGCGACGAGAACGGCTTTGCTGAAACAAAGGAACTGCCCTACGGCGTTTACACCGTGCATCAGACCAAAGGCTGGGACGGACGGGAATTCCTGCCCGACTTCGACGTGTATATTCAAAAGGACAAGCAGACTTATCGCTATCTCATCAACAATGCCAACTTTGAAAGCCATGTAAAAATCGTCAAGACAGACGCCGAAACCGGCAAAACCATTCCCTATGCGGGTGCGGGATTCCGAATTTACGACCCGGACGGGAATTTGATCACCCAACGCTTCACCTATCCCGAAGTCACTGAAATCGATACCTTCTATACCAATGCGGACGGGTATCTGATTACCCCGGAAAAACTGCCCTACGGCAAGGGATATTCGATTGTAGAGGTACAGGCGCCCTACGGCTATGTGCTCAACAGAGAGCCTGTGTATTTTGATATTACGGCGGAGAATGCGACCATTGACAGCGCCGTCACCGTGGTAGCGGTCAACCGGCCGGATCTGCCGCAGAAAGGAAAAATTACTGTCAGCAAGACCGGCGAGGTTTTTTCCTCTGTTGCGCAGTCCGGTGATGTGTACCAGCCTGTTTACGAGGCAGCGGGACTTCCCGGCGCAGTCTATGAGATCACCGCCGCCGAGGACATCTACACCCCGGACGGTACGCTCCGCTGCGCCAAAGGAACGGTAGTGGACACCGTCACGACCGACACAGACGGAACGGCGGTGAGCAAGGCGCTGTATCTCGGCAAATACGAGGTGCGGGAAATTACTGCTCCTTACGGAATGGTACTGAACGGCGAGATTCATACCGTTGAGCTGACCTATGCCGGACAGGAAATCGAGATCACCGAAACGGAAACCGCCTTCTACAACGAACGGCAGAAGATAAAAATCGACCTATCCAAAGTGATGGAGCGGGACAAAACCTTCGGGATCGGCGCAAACGGCGAAATCCTGTCGGTGCAGTTCGGTCTGTTCGCCGCCGAGGATATCGTAGCCGCTGACGGCACAAAGATTCCGAAGGGCGGTCTGATCGAAACCGTCACTTGTGACGAAAACGGCTATGCGGTGTTTGCCACCGACCTTCCCGTGGGCGCAAAGTTGTATGTGCAGGAAATTGCCACCGATGCGCACTATGTTTTGGACGGCACAATGTATCCTGTCTCGTTTGACTATGCCGGACAGACCGTTGCGCTGGTAGAGCTGACCGCAAATAACGGCAATCCTATCGAGAACGACATCCTTCGCGGGGATATCCTCGGCTACAAGACCGACCGGGAAACCGGGGAGCATATCACCGGCGCTCTGTTCGGCCTGTTCCGTTGGGATGAAACCGAATTTGCGGAAGATACGGCGCTCCTGACCGCTAAAACGGTAGACGGCGTGTTCCGCTTCGAGGGTATCCCCTATGGCGACTGGATCGTAGCGGAACTGTGCCCTGCGGAGGGCTATTTGCCCAACGAGGAAACCTATCCCGTCAGTGTAACAACCGACGCCGAGGTCATTGAGATCACGGTCGTCAACGACCGCATCCCCGAAATCGGCACAACGGCAAAGGTGGAGGAAGAAAAGCAGACCCACCCCAATGAACAGATCGCCATCGAGGACGTGGTGGCGTACAAGCACCTGATTCCCGGCAAGGAATACACCCTCAAAGGTGTTCTCATGAACAAAGCCACCGGCGAACCCTTCCTTGTGAACGGACAGCCTGTGACTGCCGAAATCCCTTTCATCCCTGAAGATTTCTCCGGCACTGTAACGGTCACTTTCACGTTTGACGGCAGCGGGATCACAGAAAACACCGATCTTGTGGTGTTTGAAAGCCTTTACAAAGACGGCGTGGAGCTGACCGTTCATGCCGACATTGAGGATGAGGGACAGACGATCACTGTGCTTGTGCCGGAGATCGGCACAACCGCAACGGTGGATGGAAACAAGGATGTCAACGCCACTGAAGTGTTTACGCTGACCGATACCGTTTCCTTCAAAAATCTCATCCCTGGCAAGGAATACACTCTTCGCGGCGTCCTTATGGACAAGACCACCGACGAACCTCTGCTCATTAACGGCGAGGAAATCCGCTCGGAGGTCACATTCATTCCCGAAGCCGCAAGCGGAACGGTAACCGTTGCATTCACCTTCGATTCCAAGTATATCAAGGCGGATACCGCCCTTGTGGTGTTTGAAAAGCTGTTTTATGATGAAAACGGGCTGACCGCACATGAGGATATCGATGACGAAGGCCAGACGGTCACCGTCCATGTGCCGGAGATCGGAACGCAGGCAACGGCAGAGGGAAAGAAAGAAATCGAGGCTAAAGGCGAAATCACCATCGAGGATGTGGTATCCTTCAAGAACCTCACCCCCGGCAAGGAATACACGGTCAGCGGCGTTCTGATGAACAAAGCCACCGGACAGCCCTTTGTTGTAGACGGCAAGGAAATTCGCTCCGAAGTCACCTTTACGCCCGAAACGGCGGAGGGAGAAATCAAGGTCACATTTACCTTTCACGCAGACGGCGTAACCACGGCAACCGAAATAGTGGTGTTTGAAACCCTCTACCGTGAAAATGTTGAAATCGCCGTTCACGCGGATATCGAAGATGAGGATCAGACTGTAAAGATTATTCCCCCTATCCCCGAAATTCCGCAGACCGGCGACAACAGCAATCTTGGCTTTTGGATCGGACTCGGCGCCATCGCCCTCGGCGGTCTTGTGGCAACCGTCATCATTGGCATGAAACGCAAGAAGGACGATGACGACGAGCAATGAAAAAGGTGTATATCTGTGCGCCGCTCGGTGGGAATGTCAGGGAGAACCTTGAACGGGTAAAGAGATACGCCGAATATGCTCTGAAATGCGGGACAGCTCCGGTTGTTCCGCATTTCTACGCCCTGTGCCTTGACGACGCCGATCCGAAGCAGCGGCAGCTTGGCATGGCGGCAGGGCTTGCCCTGTTGGAAATCTGCGACGAAATGTGGATCTTCGGAAACACCGTAAGCGAGGGAATGCGCGGGGAAATTCGCTTTTGTGATCGCAGGCGCATTCCCATGAAATCCATCTCCGAACAGGAGATACAAACGATGATCGGAGGAACGATATGAATCAGAAACTGAAAAGAACCCTTGTCTGTATGGCGGTGGTTATGCTGCTGTGTATGACTTTCGCCCTGCCCGCCTTTGCCGCGGGCGACGTGGCCGGAGCGATTGAGAATACCTGGAACACGGCAAAATCCCAGGTGCAGACGGTGGTCAACAACGTGGTTTTCCCTGTAGTGGATATGATCCTCGCCATCCTGTTTTTTGTAAAAGTCGGGACAATGTATTTTGAATACCGCAAGCACGGGCAAATAGAGTTCGCCGCGCCCGCGATTCTGTTCGCCTGTCTCATTTTTACCCTGACCGCTCCGCTGTATATCTGGAGCATCCTGTGAGGAATGCCACAAAAACGGAAAGTGAGGTGACGGCTGTTTGGGCTGGTTAAAAGACATTCTATCGGAAATTGGAAACGCCATCGGCGGCGCTATCAGCGACGCTTTCAGCTTCCTCGGCACCCAGATCTCCAACCTGATCTGGGACGCCATGCTCAAATGGTTCTATGAAACCATCTACGGCGCGGTAGCAGACTTTTTCACCCTGATGGGAAACATGGGGGCCGACATCTTCAACCTCGAATGGGTGCAGGCGACGATCCGGCTCTTTACCCTGTTCGGATGGGCGCTGTTCATCGCCGGAACGGTGGTCGCTATCTTCGATGTGGCAATCGAATACCAAAACGGCAGGGCAAACATCAAAACGACCTCCATCAATATTCTCAAAGGCTTCTTCGCCTGTTCCCTCATCGGCGTAGTGCCGGTGGAGCTGTATAAGTTCTGCATCAGTCTGCAAAACACCTTCTCCCACGACCTGTCGGCGCTGTTTGCCGGAGGCAGGAGCATCGATCTGGCGGGAGAAAGCACATCGGTGCTGGCAGGCAGTTTCTCGGTGGCAAACAACGTCTCCATGAACCTGTTCAATATCCTCGCCATGATCGCCTTCGCCTACTGCGTGATCAAGATATTCTTTGCCAACATCAAGCGGGGCGGGATTCTGCTGATTCAGATGGCGGTGGGCGCTCTGTATATGTTCAGCGTACCGAGGGGCTATCAGGATGGATTCAACCAATGGATGAAGCAGGTGGCGGCCATCTGCCTGACGGCGTTTATGCAGACGACACTACTCTTTCTCGGCCTTCTGACCTTCCCCGGCAATATGCTCTTGGGACTCGGCATTATGCTGGCCTCCAATGAGGTTCCCAAAATTGCGGGGCAATTTGGGCTTGACTCTTCGGTGCGCATCAACATGATGAGCGTTGTCCACGCCACCACCACGGCGGTCAACCTGACCCGCAGCGTGGCAAGGGCGGCGAAGTAAAAGCAACTTTTCTGTGAAATACGGGCTTCTCTCTTGACTTTATTTCGGCATACCGATATAATAGAAAAGAGAGGATGTGATCGGAGTGATTATAGAAGATCTGCTTGAAAAGCGGAATATGACCAAGTACAGGCTGGCGGTTAAAGCGGAAATCCCCCATGCCACGCTCAACGATATCTGCAGCGGAAAAACAAAAATCGAAAAGTGTTCCGTCGATACCGTATATAAGCTGTCAAAGGCGCTCGGCGTTTCCATGGAGCTGCTGACTGCGGAAGGAATGCGTCAGACAGAACGGGAACTCTCCTATGAATACGGTCTGCCCGCCTATCTGCAAAATGATCTGGATGCATACAAAGAGGGGCTGAAAAACAAATCCCCGCTGCTCGACTGTTTGTGGGGAGAGCTGTATGGCAGTATCCATATTGCGGAAATCAACGAGGGTGCGATCACAAAGGAACACGCCGACTATCTAAGGGCAAAA
The DNA here is from genome assembly GCA_947625805.1 of uncultured Clostridia bacterium. Taxonomy (GTDB): domain Bacteria; phylum Bacillota; class Clostridia; order Oscillospirales; family CAG-272; genus CAKSEI01. The sequence goes on along the minus strand of CANQPT010000018.1, from coordinate 17,626 downwards.
TATCTTTAAGGAGTGAAAACATGACACAACGAATCGACTTTACAAATTGCCGGGTGGTTCCCGGCAGAGCCTATAACGGAGCAAACGGAAAGAAAATCGCCGTTGAGTACGGCGGGGCGCTGTATATGCTGAAGTTCCCGCCCTCCGGCAGGAATAAGCCTACAGAGCTTTCCTATACCAACAGCTGCTTCAGCGAGCATGTCGCAAGCAGCATCTTCAACCTGATCGGTGTCAAAGCGCATGAAACCGTACTCGGAACCTTCAAGGTCGGCGGTAAAGAGAAAATCGTCTGCGCCTGCAAGGACTTCACGGCGGACGGAAAGCGTTTTTTTGATTTCTGTTCCATTAAGAATACGATTTTGGAATCGGATTCAAACGGAACGGGAACCGAACTTGAGGATATTCTCGATACGATTGCAAAACAACAATACGTTCTGCCCGAGATACTGGAAAAGCATTTTTGGGATATGTTTATTGTGGACGCATTGCTCGGCAATTTCGACCGGCACAACGGCAACTGGGGATTTTTGTTTGATGAAAACACGGGAGAAACAAGTCTTGCGCCCATCTACGATTGCGGAAGCTGTCTGTTACCGCAGGCGGACGAAAAAATCATGAACGAAGTGCTGACAAACGAGGATGCGCTGCATGCGAGAGTATATCAGTATCCCACCTCCGCCATTAAGCAAAACGACAGGAAAATCAATTACCGTGATTTCCTCATGCACGCCGAATATGAGGGCTGTAAGGAAGCGTTAAAGCGCATAATACCCCGAATCAAAATGGATGAAATCAACGCATTGATCGATGGGATGCCCTATCTGTCCGGCCTACAAAAAAGGTTTTACGAGAGGTATATCGAGGCAAGGTATGACTTAATTCTCGAACCGGCGCTGGACTTGGTGCAAAACCTCGAACAGGAACAAGTCGCACCGACAATGGAGATGTAATTTCAGACAATCAATCAAGCATGGGACGCTGATGCGAATCGGCGTCCTTTTGTTATGGAATGGAGTGAAGGAGAATGAATCAATATTACGAATTAGAACGCGGTGATATCGCCGTAGACCGGGATATGGAGGTAGACTGCGATATCGGACAGGAGATCACTGCCTATCTGGAAACATGGTTCGACGTGGACAAAAAATTCGGGCTTCATATCAACGATGAAGAAGATACGTGGCTGAATCTGTACGCCAAATACAATCCCTTTGCCGATACGCTCCGCCTCGAATGCGAGATCAGCCGGGACGACGGTTCCGAATACTTCGATTACGAGCCGACTGCAAATGAAGTGCGGCTCATCAAGGACATGATCACGGAGCAGATTCAAAAGGAATACGAACAGACGCCGCAGGAATTCTGCAACGATTTCTGCGGCGACTCGCCGGAAATGGGAGGACTCACATGACGCAATATCTCTACCCGCAAAACCTGAAAGCCACGGCGAATCTGTGGCTGTGGGGACTGCGAGACTTTGCCATTCTCGGCGTTTCCGCGCTGCTCTCCATCGTGGCGCTGGTGCAGCTCGGCTGGTTTATCCCCGCCGCGCTGACCTTATGCTACGGCTTTCTCACCATCCGCATGGACGACGCTACCGTTCTTGATTTTCTGCGAAACGCCGTGCGGTATTTTATCAGCACACAGCAATACTTTGAATGGAGGTGAATTCTATGTCCCAAACAAAAGAAAAACGAAAAAAGGGACGGTCGGTGCAGGATCTGATCGGGATAAAAACCTTTACCAAGTACGGCCTATTGACAGGCAAGGGCGAACTGCTCTTTTACACGGTTGCGCCCACCAACATCTCCGTCCTGTCCTATACAAACATCGAAATCAAAATTCGGCACCTGATGATGGTGCTGTCTTCGATTCCCGATATCGAAATCGCCTGTCTCGATTCCGCCGAATGCTTCGACGACAACAAGGCGTATCTGAAAAAGCGGCTGGATGAGGAACGAAACGAAAGCGTTCGCCGCCTGTTAAAACAGGACGCGGATATGCTGGATGAGCTACAGACCGAGATGGCAACGGCGCGGCAGTTTCTGTTCATTGCCCGACTGAAAGGACAAAAGGACAAGCAAACATTCGACGCAGCCAACCGCATTGAAAAGGTCATCTCGGAGCAGGGCTTCGAGGTGTGCCGGATGCGCAAGCCGGACATCAAGCGTCTGCTGGCGCTCTATTTCGAGGCGAACATGAACGGCGAACAGATGCCGGACACCGACGGGGAGCAATTCTACGAGGTGAAAGATAACGAAGCGCAGGAGGATTAGCCTATGGCTTCTCGCCCTTCTGCTGTCGGCAGTCACCGTCCTTTCAGGCGTAATGATTCTGCGGGAGAAATACCGGCAGAAAGAAGAACAGGCGGATTTTACCGAGCTGGCGGAAATTGCTGCACGGTCGGAGCCGCCCAAACCGACAGCAGAACTGAACCAATCGGAGCCGGAGCCGGAACCGCCTCCGCAGGGACGTAATCTTGCGCCATTGTATGCGCAGAACAGGGATTTTCTCGGCTGGCTGTGTATTCCCGGCACGGAGATCGACTATCCCATCATGCATACGCCGAGCAACCCACAAAAGTATCTGCGCCGCAGTTTTGACGGTAAATACAGCGTATCGGGCGTTCCGTTTCTCGATTACCGCTGCAGCGCTGAGAGCGACAACCTCATTGTCTACGGCCACAACATGAAAAACGGAACCATGTTCGGGACGCTGAAACGGTATACCGACCGGGATTTTCTCGACGAACATCCCATCATAGAATGCGAAACCGAATCCGGCTGTGCGCGCTACAAAGTGTTCGCGGTGGCCTATGTGCAGAAAACCGACGATTGGTATAGCTTTATCGACGCGGAGGGCGAAGCGGACTATGCGGAATGGATCAAATATATCCATTCCAAAGCCATGCTGACTGCCGATATTGTTCCCGCATACGGGCAGAGACTCCTCACTCTGTCCACCTGCCACGGCTCAGGCAAGGACGGGCGGCTGCTGGTGGTGGCGGCACGAATCCAATGATAGAAAGAAGGGCAAACATGTTCAAACAAAAACCGAAAATACTGACTCCGGCGCAGGCGGAAGAAATCCGTACAAAGGATTTCTTCGACATGATCCTGCCCGGCACGGTCAAATTCTTTTCCGACCATTATCTCCTCGGCGACAGCTATCGCTGCGTGTGGGTGATCCGGGAATACCCGCCCGCCACCGAGGAACAGGCGATCCTCTCCCAGCTTGCCGACCGCAGCGGGGTGACCATACGCATCTACCATCGGCTGGTGGAAGCACAGGAGCAGCGAAAGATCATCCAGAACGCTACCCGGCGCAACAGGCTGAAAAGTACCGGCAACGATATGAACGATACCGTCGAAGCCGAGGGCAACCTGCAGGACGTGATCGAGATGCTGGCAAACCTTCGTAAGAACCGGGAAAGTCTGCTTCATTGCGCGGTGTTTATCGAGCTGAAAGCCCGGAGCATGGACGCCCTGCGGGAACTCCAGAGCGATGTCGCTATGGAGCTGACCCGCTCCAAGATTGCCGTGGACAGGCTGACCTTACGGCAGAAGGAAGGATTTCTCTCGGTTCTGCCCGTGGGGGGCAATCAGTTCGGGGGGCAGTACGAGCGCGTCCTGCCCGCCTCCAGCGTGGCGAATCTCTATCCCTTTAATTTCAGCGGCAAGACCGACCCGCAGGGCTTGTATATCGGGAGAGATAAGTTCGGGAGCAACGTTCTTGTAGACTTCGACCGCCGTGCCGAGGATAAGACCACCTCGAATATTCTCATCCTCGGAAACAGCGGTCAGGGCAAGAGTTATCTGCTGAAGCTGCTCCTGACCAATATCCGGGAATCGGGGAAATCGGTCATTTGCCTCGATCCTGAAGCCGAATACGAAGAAATCTGCTCCGCCCTCGGCGGCTGTTATATCGACTTCCTCTCCGGCAGATACACCATCAATCCGCTGGAACCAAAGACCTGGAATGACAGTACAGATGATGTCGATCCTGACGCACCCGCAGCATTCAAGAATGTCACACGACTGAGCCAGCACATCGCCTTCCTCAAGGACTTTTTCCGCGCCTACAAGGATTTCACCGACGCGCAGGTGGATACCATCGAAATCCTGCTCTCCAAGCTGTACGCACGGTTCGGCATCACCGACAGCACCGACTACAGCACCAAAAGTCCCTCGGAATTTCCCATCATGGAGGACTTCTACAAGCTGTGCGAGGAAGAATTCTACAGCTACGACAAGAACCGAAAATATCTCTACACCGAGGAAACCTTACAGGAGGTGTGTCTCGGCATCCACTCCATGTGCGTGGGCGCGGAGAGTAAATATTTTAACGGGCATACCAACATCACCGACGACGCTTTCCTCGTGTTCGGCGTGAAAGGGCTTCTGGACACGAATGTCCGACTGAAAAACGCTATGCTGTTCAACATCTTATCTTTCATGTCGGGCCAGCTTCTCGGTAAGGGAAACACGGTGGCAAGCATCGACGAGTTATATTTATTTTTAACCAACATGACGGCAATCGAATATATCCGAAACTGTATGAAGCGTGTGCGGAAGAAGGATTCCTCGATCATTCTGGCAAGCCAGAACATCGAGGATTTTTTGATTCCGTCCATTCGGGAATTTACAAAGCCCCTGTTTTCCATCCCGACCCATCAGTTCCTGTTCAACGCCGGGCAGATCAATCCGAAGGAATATATGGACGCCCTGCAAGTGGAGCCGAGCGAGTTTGAACTCATCAAATACCCGGAGCGCGGCGCCTGTCTCTACCGCTGCGGCAATGAACGGTATCTCTTGCAGGTCATCGCCCCGGAATATAAGGCGGCGCTGTTCGGAAAGGCGGGCGGACGGTGATGACTCCGACAGAAGAAAAAAGAGTCTGTGGGCCGACGAAAGAAATCGCCCGGCTTCAAAAGCATTTGACAGGCGCTTGGAATAAACCCGAAAAAACATCCTGCAAGGAAAGCGAGTGAAAAGCATTATGAAAGTAAATGAATTTATCTCCACGCTGCGAAATGAATTTCATTGTAGCGATAACGCCCTTATTTTACAGTGGCTTGAACTGAACGCCGCTTTAGCCGAATCCGGCGGGAGCGAACTTGAGACAGAATTAGACGATACCGCCAGAGCCTTATATTTTGTTAAAAACAATTTTCATGAAACCACTTTGCTGAAAACGCTCACGTATCCCACTCCCGCAAATGAAATTATCGGCAGCGCGGTGCTTTTCCACGCAGGCAGACCGGTTGAAGTTGTGGATGAATACGCCAAAAACGGTATCATTGAGTGCGGATATATTCCAAGCGCTTACGACGAGAGAGGAACTCTGTCTATTGTTTACTGCGGCGGTCAGGATGACTCTGTTTTTATCAGTCACAATATTCCTGCAGACCAACTGCAGAGTATGGCCGAGCAGGCCATGCAGCAAGCACAGAAAACAGGCTCAACCGTTGGAAAAGAATTTGAAAACTACGCCCGGACGGATCAGCGTATCAGATGCTATGGGCAGGATGTAATCGGCGTCTTTATGCTGAATATTTACAATTTGGACAGGGAATGTTCTGCTTTCGGCTGCCGGGTGTCCTGTCTTCCGTCTATAAAAATGGTAACTGTGGATAAACATCCCGCGCTTACTGATTCTGAACAAAACGTAATCGAAAATGAGGATATGGATGATATGGACGAACCGCTTTGTGAGGATGAATGGCAAGGCTTTTCCATGGAAATGTAGGAGGCAATCATGCATAAGCGTATAAGGCCGGATATTGCTGAAGCAAAGATTATCTTTGGGGAACCGCAGAAATGCAGGGAGGAATTCTACGGCTGCGACAAGAACCGGAAATACCTTTACACCGGGTCATTGCGAAGCGCAGGTTTTGCGCCTGCGCCTATATTTTTTCGGGAAGGGATGTGATTGACTGATGGGCGCTACCGTTGCCGCCGCTCTCAAGAAGATTGCCGTTGCCATTCTGACGAACCCCAAAGTCCTGAAAACCATTGGCGGGATCGTGTTGGGCATTTTGATTATTATCATCATGCCCATCGTGGCGGTGGTATCCATTTTCAGCGGCGATGTGGACATCGACTACGGCAGGCTGGACGAGATCATCGTGGAAAACATGGACGAGGGCGAACGGGAGAAGCTGGAGCTATCCGAAGGAATACTGGCTGATCTTGAAACAAAGATGTCGGACGCCGGATTTGAAGATCGGGCGGAGGAAGCCAAGACGCTGTATCTGCTGGGATTGGTGGATCACGGCGGGGAGGAAGATTTCTGCGATACGCTGGTCGGCTGTTTCGCGGAGGAACAAACCGACGAAGAACTGGTGACTGCCGTGAACGAAGCCTTCGGCAGCGACATCGCACTTGAAGATTTCACACGGACAATGGAAAAATACAGGGAGGGATAATCGATGGAACAAGCAAATGTATCCGCGCGGACTCGACTCAAAATTAAGGTCCGAAATAATTATACGGAATACAAAGAGCAGTGGCTGAAGCTGACGCCTGCGGAACTGATTAACCGATGTGAGGAACTGGAAGCAGTCACCCGTATGGCGGAGCATCTGCCCGACTCCGTCTCGGAAGAAGATGCGGAATATCTGCTCCGATTCAAAAATCCGCTGGAGGTGGTCAGCAACGAGTGGATCAGCCGCAATGGAATCGACTCGCTCATCGTGGACGATGAGATGAGTCATTTGCTGTGGTCGCTTCGGGATCGCGGGGATACGGAAGAGTATTACGAAACGGAAGATGACGATCCCGAACGGGAACAGGCAGAGAGAGAAACCAACGAAATGATCCTCGCGGAGGATGCGGTGCAGACCACGACCTATCTTGCGAATGCCCCCGACTGCTGTTCCGGCGCGGAGCAGCTCGGCAATGTTCTCGGTATGCTCGGCGCGGACGTCATGGACGATGACGTTTACCATGACGAGGACGAGCATCCGAAGATGAGTATGTGAGGTGTATCTATGCGCGGAAAAATGAAAACCATTCACGGCATTTACAAAAAACACGGACGAGCGGAATTTCTCGAAGCCGCCAAAGCCTATTCACGCCATGTACACCCGGACAGCATCGATAAAACCATCGACGAAATGGAATCCCGCTGGTACGACGCCCGGCACACCATGACCGAAGCGGACAAAATGGTGGCCGACTACAACGCCGGGCTGACCATGCTGAACCAACCGACGCTTGCCGCCATCGAGCCGGCGCAGCCGGAAATGAAACTGTGAGGTGAAAAAGAAGATGAAGAAAGCGACGATCACCCTTTCCTACGATGAAGAAAAGTTGTCTGCGCTGAAATTGTATCTCGGCCAGAAAGAGCAGTCTTTGGAAAACGAACTGACAGCCGCCGTGGACAGTCTGTACCTGAAAACCGTCCCGGCAAATGTTCGGGATTTTATTGCGCTTCGCGCAGGGGTCGAAAAACCGGCGGAAAAGAAAAAGAAACCGAAACCGTCTGCCGCCGAGGTCATGCCAGACAGAGGCGGTGATGTATGAGAAGCCAGCGGTTCGGCGTCGAGATCGAGATGACCGGCCTGACAAGAGCGGCTGCGGCACAGGCCGTCGCCGGATATTTTCATACCACCGCCACCCATGTGGGCGGTTTTTATGACGCATACTCTGTGCGGGACGGGCAGGACAGGCAATGGAAATTCGTATCGGACGCCTCCATTCGCCCGGAAGCCAGACGCGGACAGAGCGCCGGAAGCGCCTACAAGGTGGAATTTGTTTCCCCCATCTGCAAATACGAGGATATCGAAACCCTGCAGGCGCTCATCCGCACCCTGCGGGAAGCGGGGGCAAAGGTCAACGATTCCTGCGGTATTCATGTTCATGTGGATGCTTCCGCTCACGACGCGAAAACGCTCCGCAACATCGTCAACATCATGGCGGCAAAAGAGGATCTGCTGTATAAGGCGCTGGGGGTAGAGGTGGAACGGGAGCATTACTGTCAAAAAGCCGATACCGGCTTTCTCGACCGAATGAATCACCGCCGTCCGAAAACGATGGACGAATTGGAGCATATCTGGTATAACGGCCGAGGCAACAAATACGACCACTACGACTCATCGAGATACCATGCGCTGAATTTGCACAGCGTGTTCTCCAAAGGGACGATTGAGTTCCGGCTGTTCAATTCTACCCTTCATGCGGGAGAGGTGAAATCGTATATCCAGCTCTGCCTTGCCATCAGCCATCAGGCGCTTGTGCAAAAAGGCGCCTCCCAGCGTCGGACGCATAGCCCCAACGAGAAATATACCTTCCGCACATGGCTTCTGCGGCTGGGACTGATCGGCGACGAGTTCAAAACCGCCCGCCTGCATCTGCTGAAGAATCTGGACGGCAACATCGCGTGGAAGGATCCGGCGCAGGCGGAGGCGCAAAAGGAACGGCTGGCGGCAAAGCGGCTTGCCGAGGTACAGGCGGTGCAAACCGCAGAACCGCCGACAGAAAATTGTGCGGATAATCCGGACGAAGAACAGGAGCAGGACGAAGCGCCTGCTTTTTTCATGTCTATGTGAAAGGAAGAAGACAATGAACAAACGACTTTATGTTGCCTATGGAAGCAATCTGAATTTTCGCCAGATGAAGCATCGCTGTCCTACGGCAAAGCTGTACGGCACAGGAACGGTCGAAGATTATGAGCTGCAGTTTAAGGGAACACCCGGCAGCGCCTTTGCTACCATTGCCCCGAAGGAGGGCGCCTCCGTGCCGGTGGCCGTGTGGGAGATTCAACCGCAGGACGAGCGGTCGCTGGATCGCTACGAAGGATATCCTTCTCACTATTTCAAACAGAATGTCCCCGTGCAGCTCGACGGCGAAGAAGTCTCGGCGATGGTGTATATCATGAATCTGAAAATGAAATTCGGAATGCCGTCGCAATACTACTACGCCACGGTGCTGGAGGGCTATCTGGATTGTGAATTGGACACGGATGCGCTGGATCAGGCGCTGAAGAACAGCGCACAGAAATTTTATTCCTCTGCCGTGCGCTTCTCCGAACAGCAGACGCTGTTCGATTCCGAGGAAGATGAAGAGCCGGAGGAAACCGAGAAAGAAGCGCTCGGCGAAGAACCGGACGAAAGCGATCCGTTCTTCTTTTCGGACGGGATGCATTGGTAAGGGGGCGACAGGATGAACCGAATCCGACAGTTGAAAAAAGAACTCGGAGAGAAGTATCTGTTCGAGCGTCTGCTCTCCGTGCGTGAAGTAAAAAAACTGTTCGAACAAGATATGGGAAAATTTTCTGCGCAGGTTATCCAGTCTATGACGGCGGGCTGTGTAAAAATCGAACTGTGCGTGTATGCGCAGAATGGAAAGCCGTGTCTCGGTTACGATGTGTTCGTCAAGGACTGTCCCGACTCTTCGGAGTGGATTTGCTATGACAGCCCAAACGATCCAGGCAGCTTCCGCGAAGAAGATATGCTTGCCGTCCTTGACCGGGTGGTACAGGAGAACCGTCTATCCTACACGGAATGCTGCTTTGAAAAGCTGGACGGGAAAATATTCGAGAAGAAAACGGCGGCAGCGACCTTCGGCGACCGTGACCGCCTGTGAGCCGCCTTGTCGCCCCGTGTGGCGGTTTTCACAGCAAGGACGGGTAAGGATACCCCACAGGCAGAATCGGGCGAATTCGCGCCCGTGTGAGGGTGGTACGGGAAAACGGAGAAAAAACAAAAATCGGGCGAAAATACCTCGTCCGATTTGGTTGCAGGAATAAGCGTCGGGGTTGTAAATGCACCCCGGCGCAGTCCACAGCAGACGGCAACGCCGACCGCATAAGGATTTTGGCGTCTTTCCGTTTAGGGGTCAGAAACCGCCCGATTTTCGCCCAAAGGGGTCAGAGGTGCGGAATGTACCCATAAAACAAGGCTTTTCATAGGCGCTGCGGCACAAAAACGGCGAAATTCATGCCGGAAGGAGGAAGAAAAAGTGGATGATAGTAAAAGAAAATTTGCGCTGTGGGTACAGCCGGATACGCTCAAAAAAGTGGAGAAATTATACCGTGACGACGACTGCAAGAGCCGTTCGGAGTTTATTGAAAAAGCGATCCTGTTCTACGCAGGTTACCTGACGGCGAATGATTACCGAGGATATTTTCCGAATGTCATTGTCTCCACGGTGAAAGGAACGCTGGACAGTTTGGAGAATCGGATGGCAAGTTTGCTCTTCAAATTGGCGGTGGAGCTGTCGATGAACCTCCATGTCACGGCGGCGAATAACGAAATTGATTCGGACACCCTCTCAAGATTGCGCGGGATGTGCGTGGAGGAAGTGCGGCGCCTGCACGGCTCTGTGCGCATGGAGGACGCCGTGAAATTCCAGAAAGGTACCTAACCGATGGCGAAAATCATCTTCAAGTGGCGGTACCTCAAGGCGAACGCAGAGGGAAAACATTCGGAAAATCTCGTCAAATATATTGCTACACGGGACGGCGTGGAGAAGCTGGACGACTCGTGGAAGTCTCTCCCCGCAACCAAAGCGCAGGAGAAGCTGATCGGGCAAATCCTCTCGGACTACCCGGACATGAAGGACAGTTTCGAGTATCAGGATTACGAAAAAAGTAAAACCAAAGGCGCAGCTTCCGAATTTATCTCACGCGCTATCGAAGAAAAAGTAGACCTCATCGGCAAGCGGGAAAACTATGTGGACTACATCGCCATGCGCCCTCATGTGGAGAAAACCGGCGCACACGGTTTGTTTACCGACAGCGATGTGCCGATCAACCTCTCCGCCGTGGCAAAGGAAGTGGCGGAACACAAGGGCGTGGTGTTCACCAAAATCCTGTCGCTTCGCCGGGAGGACGCTGCCCGGCTCGGCTATGACAAAGGCTCTGCATGGCGGAATCTGCTCCGCAGTCACACAAAAGAAATGGCGGAGTCGATGAAAATCCCGCTGCCTGATCTGCGCTGGTACGCCGCCTTTCACAACGAGTCCCACCACCCTCATGTGCATATCGTGGCCTACTCGGCAGGCAAAGAACCGTATATGACCGAGCAGGGTCTGCACCGTTTGAAATCCTCTTTCGCCCGTGAGATTTTCAAACAAGACCTCCTGCAAATCTACGACCGGCAGACCGAACATCGAAATGCGCTGGCGCAGGAGAGTCGGGATGTTCTCTCGGAAATCGTGGAGCAGATCAACACAGGCGGTTATGACAACGAAACCGTGGAGCTGATGCTGAAGGAACTGTCCGATACGCTCTCCCGCACGAAGGGTAAAAAGGTGTATGGATATCTGCCGCCGAGGGCGAAAAATCTTGTGAACGGCATCGTGGACGAGCTGGCGAAGGACAGCCGTATCGTCGGACTATATGACCTGTGGTACGAGCAGCGGGAGGAAATCATCCGCACCTACACCGATACCATGCCGGAGCGGATTCCGCTTTCGCAGAACAAGGAATTCAAATCGGTGCGGAACGCCGTGATACAGGAGACGATGCATCTGCTTTCAAACAATGTGACCTTCGAGGAATCGCCGGAAGAAAATGACAATCCTGCGCCGGAGATTTCCGATACGGAAACCGAGCCGAGCCCGAAGCTCATACTCGGCAGAAAGAAAAATTCGCAGAGCGATACCGCATGGACCTATTTTTTCAAGGCAAAAGATTGTCTCGAACGTGACTCGGAACAGTACGATCCCGCAGAAGCCGTTCGTCTGTTAACGCTGGCGGCGGTTCAAGGATTGGATATCGCCGCATACCGGCTCGGCAAGCTGTTCCTGCGCGGAGAAGATATCGAAAAGGACGTCGGCACAGCTCTTCATTGGCTGTGGCAGGCGGCAGAGCAGGAGAATCCATACGCGCAATATCAGCTGGGCAAGACCTACCTCAAGGGCGAGGACGTGTACGCCGACTTCTCGGGGGCCGAGGAACTGTTTGAAAAGGCATCCCGGCAAGGGAATTCCTATGCCAAATACTCACTCGCCAAGATGCACCTTGACGGTCTTGCGGAGCATCCCGATACCGGCAAGGCGCTTTTTCTTTTACGGGAATCCGCCGGCAGCGGCAATATGTGGGCGGCATATCTGTTCGGAAAAATCCTCATGCGGGGAGAGCTGACCGAAAAAGATACCGCCGAAGCGGAGAAGCTGCTCACCTCGGCGGCGGAGAAAGGCATGGGGTCCCCGCAAAGTCATCAGACTTTGTGGGGAGAGGAGGAACAGCGGAGCGAACGAGCTTTTGCCGCTTGCGGCGAAACGAGCGATGCGCAGCTTGTGACGACGAAGGCGATGTATTTGCTCGGCAGGCTGTACCTCTCCGGCGACGGTATCCCGAAGTATGTGCCGCAGGCACTTTATTGGCTGTGGCAATCGGCGGAGCAGGAGAATCAGTATGCGCAGTATCAGCTTGGAAAAATGTATCTCTACGGCCAGGAGGTAGCGCAAGATTACAACATGGCTGTTCAACTGTTGACTGCTTCCGCCGATCAGGGCAATCCCTACGCCCGGTATGTGCTGGAACACTATCAACCCGGCACAGGCAGAGCGCCGGTCGGTCTTACCGCTCTGCGGCTGATCGCCCGGCTCTCGCAAATCATTCGTGATGACCTACGGAGGGAGGAAAACGGCCGGCAGCATATCGAGAAGAAGCTGCGGCAAAAAATCGCCGAGAAAATGGAACTGCACGGTCAGCATATGGGGTGACCGTGCAGTTTGCGTTATAGCATGAAACCAATGCGTCTAAAGAGGTCGCTCAATGCTTTCATCACAGCGTCATATTCCAAATCGGCAGCATAGCTGAATGACTTGCGGTAATTCTGCCACAGTTTTTGCATCGTTTCATTTTCTGCAATTTCACTTAAAATTAGTTTCGCATCAGGCAGAAGTTTCTCAGAACCGCGTTTGTTCATGACGGCTTGAATCGCATCTTTTAGAATCTCAGACCGAATATTATCCGTCTGCAGAAGCGTCAAAATATAGATGTCGTAAAAATCTCTCATGCGCGTGTTGGTTACGCCGCGAGCAAGAACAGTTTCCATTTTCTCGGCAAGAACCGTTTCGAGATTATATGCCCAAACATCGATAAAGCGGTTTTCCAGCATCAATTTGAAACGGTATTGAACGGCGGCAGGCGTAATCACATCTCCCGTGGAAATATCGATTTTCAGCGGCGTTCTCATACCGTCAAAAATTGTTTCAAGGGATACCCGAACGCCCGGATATTCCGCCTCATCCATAATGGAGGAAACTGATTTGACCGCAAATAATACGCCATCGTTAATTTCTACTGAAAGGATATTCTTTACAATTTTGCTCACGGAATCTACACCGACATCAAATCCTTTGACGGTTGCGTCCAGATCCATTGTTGTCCGGGAATCAAGACCCACCATAGCCGCTACCAGCATACCGCCTTTCAGGATAAAACTGTTTTTGTATGCAGACAGGGAAACCCGCTCAAGAAACCGTTCCATCATGTAATTCCGAATAAGAATGTGTGCCTCTGCCTTTTTTTCAACGGACAGATTGCGAACAAGGTCTTTTAATTGACGGGATGTAGAAATCATAGCAGCACCTCCAGATATTGATTCAGAATACGGTCAATGTGAAAATTCTTTGCATATCGCATAAGAAGAGGCAGATTTTTGTTTTTTTCGGAGATATACTGCTTCAGCGCACCCTGCACAGTTTGAAATTCCATAGTATTTCGGCTGCGGATCACATCGCAGATTGTGCGCTCGCGATCATACGCTCTCACCGTTCGGCCGAACGGCGTTTTTAATTTGGTAATACCGAGTTCAAACAACTCTTTTTTGATTTTATACACTTTGACACCCTGCGCAATTAGCCCTGCGGGATTGTAGCCCGCCTTTACCGTGACTGTGTACCGCATAGGCTCTCTGTCTGTGAGATCGTGCAAAAAAAGCGCTGTTTCGTGGGAAAAGACGGTTCGCTCAAATGTGCATTGCAGCAGATACATTCCATCGGCAGCAGCGTCCGGGGCAAGATAGACGCCGCGCTGGATATTGTCAAGGGAATACTTCTGAGCAAACAGGCTCAGATAGGTTCTTGGGATTCGTGCGGCGGAAACATCTTTCGTTCGGAGAATCCCGTTGTTTTCCTTCAGCATTTTTTCAAGCAGATTGAAATATTCAGAATCCATATTCACAACACCTCGATTTACAACTACGCTCTTATTATAATCTATAAGTGCATAGTTGTAAATATCCACGCCAAAAATTTCAAAAAATATTTGCATACAGAAAGGAGTCGAGAATCCATGTCCACGTATATTCACTACACAGACGAACAAAAGGACCGGGCGCGCCAGACTAACATCGCCGAGCTGCTCCGTTCCCAAGGAGAGACCCTCAAACGCTCCGGCAAGGAATACGAATGGCTGGACGGCGGGCAGAAGGTCACCGTCCGGGGAAACCTGTGGTTTCATCAATATGAGCAGGTCGGCGGCGACGCCATCGACTTTGTGCGAAGGTTTTATAACAAAAGCTATCCGGAAGCGATGGACTATCTGCTCGGAGAAAGCGGAGGAACGCTGACCGCTTCGCCGCCCGTGGTTAAAGAGCAAAAACAGCTCGTCCCGCCGATGCGAAACAACAATATGCGCCGTGTGTACGCCTATCTGTTAAAGTACCGCGGGATCGACCGGGAGGTACTGAACCACTTCGCTCACGCTGGACTCATCTACGAAGACGCCAAGTATCACAATGTCGTGTTTGTCGGAAAAGATGAAACGGGAAAGATACGCCATATCTCCAAGCGCGGCTCCGGCACCGAGAGCAGCTACAAGGGAAACGAATCCGGCAGCGAGCCGGAGTACAGTTTTCACTGTATTGGGACAAGCAACCGGCTCTATGTTTTTGAAGCGCCGATCGATATGCTTTCGTATATTTCGATGCACAAACCCGGTTGGCAGCGGCACAGTTACGTTGCCCTCTGCTCGGTCGCAGACCGGGCGCTTTTTTATACCCTCAAACAGCACCCACAGATAAACAAAATCCACCTCTGCCTCGACAGCGACAAGCCAGGTCAGGCGGCAGCGCACAGAATTGCCGAAAAGCTGTTTACAAACGGCTACAAGTACGAAATTGAAATCCCGCAGGGCAAGGATTGGAACGAAGAACTGAGAAATCCGCCCGAAGAAGAACAAACAGAAACGGAGGAAGAAGCATGGGAAATCCAATTCTCCTGATGATCGTAGCGGCGACTATGTTCGCCGTCATCGGCGGCTTAACGCTTGCCTCGCACCTGTATAACCTCAACGGCATCAAGTCAAAGACGGTGGGCGACGGCCAGCACGGAACGGCAAGGTTTTCGTCCAAAGGCGAGCTGCACCGCATATACAAATTCGTACCGTTCGAGCCGAAGGCATGGAGAGCCGCCAAAGGAAAAGACCTTCATCTGCCGCAGGGCGTGATCGTCGGCTGTCAAAAGAAGCATGGGAAAACTGTTGCCCTGGTGGATACCGGCGACGTCCACACCATGATGATCGGCGCGGCGGGCTGCGGCAAGACCGCTTTTTGGCTGTATCCAAATCTCGAATACGCCTGTGCCAGCGGTATGAGCTGGGTCTCAACCGATACCAAGGGAGACCTGTATCGAAATTACGGGAATATTGCCAAAGAACAATATGGCTATTCGGTAGCCGTCATCGACCTGCGCAATCCCACCAAATCGGACGGCAACAACCTTCTGCACCTTGTCAATAAGTATATAGACGCCAGCAAGAAAGAACCGGACAACCTCGCATATCGGGCAAAGGCGGAAAAGTACGCCAAGATCATAGCCAAGACCTTGATCGTGGGCGATGGCGACGCCTCGGCCTACGGGCAAAACGCCTTCTTCTACGACGCTGCAGAGGGATTGCTCACGGCGGTGATCCTGCTGATTGCCGAGTATGCGCCGCCCGCCCAGCGGCATATCGTGTCGGTGTTCAAGCTGATCCAAGACCTACTTGCGCCGTCGGGCATCAAGGGCAAGAATCAGTTCCAGCTTCTCATGGAACGCCTGCCGCCCGAACACAAAGCGCGGTGGTTCGCGGGCGCGGCGCTCAATACCTCCGACCAAGCCATGCAGTCGGTCATGTCCACGGCGATGTCACGGCTGAATGCGTTCCTTGATTCGGAGCTGGAGCAAATCCTCTGCTTCGATACCGCCATCGACGCGGAGAAGTTCTGCAAAGAAAAATGCGCCGTCTTTATCGTACTCCCGGAGGAAAATCCGAACACCTTCTTCATGGTGAGTCTGCTCATCCAGCAGATGTACCGGGAAATCCTGACCGTGGCGGATGAAAACGGCGGGGCGCTGAATAACCGTGTCATGTTCTACTGCGACGAGTTCGGCTCCCTTCCGCCCATCAGTTCGGCGGAGGTTATGTACAGCGCCAGCCGCTCCCGTAAAATGAGCATTGTTTCCATCATCCAGAGCTACCAGCAACTTCAGAAAAACTACGGAGCGGAAGGCGCCGCCATCATCCAAGACAACTGCCAGGTAACTATTGCAGGCGGTTTCGCGCCGACCTCGGAAACCGCCGAGGTGATCTCCAAGGCGCTCGGCTCCCGCACGGTGATGACCGGTTCGGTCAGCCGGAGCAAGAACGATCCGTCCCAAAGCCTGCAAATGACCGAGCGGCCGCTGATGACGGCGGACGAGTTGAAATCCATGAAGAAGGGCTCTTTTATCGTAATGAAAACCGGAACGCACCCCTTTATCTCCAAGCTGAAGCTGTTCACTAAATGGGGCATCGATTTTGACGAAAAGCCCTATACCGTAGCCGACAAAGGTTCTCGCAAGGTGGAATACACCAGCAAGGAAATCATTGAAACGGCTATCTGCGGCGGGACGCCTCCTCCGATCCATGTGCCGGAGGAGAAGCCGAAAACGAGAACGAAAACCAAACCAAAGACAGAGAGTTCATCCGGCGGCGCCGTGATGAGCGAGCAGAACGAACCGCCAAGACCGCACAACAAGCTGCGGACGCCATAGGAGGTGAGTGTTTGCCTTATTTTGAAAAGCTGTATCAAAACGGAGAGTTGCCAAACAGAGCAAAGCTGGTCTATCTCTATCTGCACGACCGGTGCGACGCCGAACAGAAAGCGTGGCCGGGGATCAAGCGCATGGCGACCGATCTATCGCTGTCCCGTTCCACGGTCAAACGGGCAATCCGCGACCTTGAAAAAGCCGGTCTGATACGGAAAGAGCCGCACTACCGGGATAATGGCGGGGCGACTTCGAACCGGTATTTTTTGACAGACTGAAAAATATATCTGCGCCGCCAAGGGGATATTATACTCTAATCGGGGTCCCCGCAAAGTCGTCAGACTTTGTGGGGAGAGGACGAGCAGTGAAGTAAGCGAGCTTTTGCCGTTTTACGGCGAAACGAGCGATACGCAACTTGCGAGGACGAGGTGGCCCCAGCCCCGGTTCACGGTGGACCCCCCTTGAATGACCCAATTTAAGAGAGATACAGCAGAAAAGAAAAACACAGACGGATATTCGTTAATCATGAGAAAGACAGGCAATACTAAAGCCGCATCCATCAGGAATGCGGCTGTCTGTCGTTCTATTTTTCGCAGAACTGTCAACTCTGCAAGAAATATGGGGAGAAGGGCGAAAGAGAGCGGATTGTTTTCTTTCTG
>CANQPT010000017.1 GCA_947625805.1 uncultured Clostridia bacterium | reverse complement strand
AATGGGCGGGCGCACCTTCCCCGCGCTATCAGACCTTTGATAAAGACGGCACCTATGTCATGTATATTGACAGCCGTCTCTTTAACGACACTCCTTTCAAAACTCTGAACGCCATCCGCATCTTTACCACCTACTGCACCTATGACCCGGATGAAAAGGCGTCCAATACCAACGAAAACGCCACTTTCCAGATCCTTGCCATCACCGCCGGCTCCCTCAAGCCCACTGTGACTTTCCACGACGCGGAGGGCAATCCGATCGGCAAGCCCTACACCCACGATTACGTTCCGCCTTTCGATAAATACGACGACAACACCGCAGGCAAGAAATGCAAGCAAATCCTTAAGCTCGTCAGCCCGAACGAAATTTTTGAGACGCTGGCGGGAAGCGAGGGATACGAAATCCCGACCAAAGAGGGCTCTGTATTTGTCGGCTGGGTCGACGCAGATGGCAATCCCGTGGGCGACAAACCCGTTTATATGAACATGGACGTGTATGCCGACTTCGATATTCTTGATACGGCCGTTCAGGATATGGCGCACGTAGACGTAACGCCGACCACTACTCCATCGGGTGAAGATGGAACCAAATATACGGTCGGCCTGGACTTCAAATGGCGCGCTGACGACCCGTCCCTGGAAACCATGTACGACGAGGATCTGAAAAACGCAGAAATCCTGGCGTTCGGTTTCATCTATGCGAATCAATCTTTCGACATAAGCGAGTTGAAAGACGATTTGATAGCGGACATTGCAAAACAGGACTACACGGTCACGTCGGGTAGTACCTACGAGTGGAAAAACCGAAAGGATTCGTCGGTGCTTACCGGTCAGGACGGCGTTACAAAGGGCTATTACTACTACGTAGCGGGCAATGACGGCACTCCTTTCGTAGAAGATATTGCCAGCAATATCAAATTTAACATGAAAGATATTCCAACAGAGGGAGAGCGGCACGTCGTGCCTTTCGTAACCCTGCGTATCAACGAGAAGACCTATGTGATCATCGCGGATGATACGAACATTCAGAATGGGTCCGAAAACGGTTAAGTCAGAAAGGAGAAGATAAGAGAATGGAAACACAGTATGAAACTCCCGAGATGTCCGTATATCACTTTGCGACCGACAAGGAGATTATGGATGAGAGAGATCCCGGCTCCGACACCGATCCCTTTAACTTTAACGTTGACGCCTTGCTGGACGGAACCTATTTCGACCAGTAATCGCAATGCAGACGAGTAATCGCAACGTAATCCAACCGACCGCTTTTGCGGTCGGTTTTCTCTTACCCCGCGCCCAATCCCCGGGAAAGCATTTCTCTTGCCCCGCTCCACCCTCACCCCCGCGAAAATGCGGAAGATTTGGCCGAAAGGGCAAAAATCTCTTGGGAAATACTTGATTTTTGTCCCGGTTTGCGGTATGATATAATATTAGAATGAAAAGAAGTAACGCGACGGAGATGAAGACGCAATGACAACAAAATTCAGAAGAATCGGTGTACTGACCTCGGGCGGGGATTCCCCCGGAATGAACGCGACCATCCGTGCGGTCACCCGCGCGGCGCTGGAAAACGGCGTTGAGGTCATGGGTATATACGAGGGCTATAAAGGACTGATGGAAGGAAACATGAAGCTGTTTTCCGAACGGGATGTTTCCAATATTCTCAATCACGGAGGCACCATCCTCTATTCGGCACGCTCTCCCGAGTTCAAGACCGAGGAGGGCATGGCCCGGGCGGTCGCCGTCTGCGAGAAAAATCAGATCGACGGCATCGTTGCCATCGGCGGCGACGGCACATTCCGGGGAGCCACCGACTTGACTCTGCGCGGCATTCCCTGCATCGGACTTCCGGGCACCATCGACAACGATATTACCGCCACCGATTATTCGATCGGATACGATACGGCTATGAACACGGTCATCGAAATGGTTGACCGTCTGCGGGACACCTGTGAATCCCACGCGCGCTGCGACGTGGTGGAGGTCATGGGCCGCAACGCGGGCTATATCGCGCTGAACACCGGCGTCGCGGTGGGCGCGTCGATCATCGTGGTGGACGAGATCGCCTTTGACGAGGACGCGGCCATCGAACGGGTGATCGAAGCCAAAAACAACGGCAAGCGCAATTTCATCGTCATCGTGGCCGAGGGCTGCGAGGGCTTTGCCGAGCCGTTTGCAAAACGCTTTGAGCAGAAGACCGGCATTGAGACCAAGTTCGCCCGCCTTGCCCACGTGGTGCGCGGCGGTTCGCCGACCCTGCGCGACCGTGTGCTGGCGGCGCAAATGGGCAAAGAGGCCGTGGATCTTTTGCTGGACGGCAAGAGCAACCTTGTGGTCTGTATCCACGAGGACAAGATCTGCTCGATGGACATCGGCTATGCGCTCATTCTTGACCGTATGTATAAAGGAAAACTGAAAGACGGAGATTTAGACGCCTTTTCGTCCGAGCAGGCGGCGGAAATGCGGGAGTTCTGCCGCGTCAAGGCAGAGCAGTTCCGGGATTTGTATAACACCGCTTATTTAATTTCCAAATAGCGACTGCGAAATCAGTAAAAGCCCGCTTTTACTGATTTCTTTATGACGAAAAGCCTCCGACTCCGCCCGTAGGGCGGTGGTACAGGAAATTCTACATATCAGGAGGACACCATGATCAGCAAGGTATTTTCCGCCGGGATCACCGGCGCGAACGGATATGAAATCACCGTGGAGTGCGATATTCAGAACCGGCTCGGCCTGTTCGAGATGGTAGGACTTCCCGACACGGCGGTCAAGGAGGCCAAAGAGCGGGTGCGGGCGGCCTGCGTCAACTCGGGCTTTTCCTTTCCGGACACCTCGGTGGTGGTCAACCTTGCGCCGGCCGATCGCAAAAAAGAAGGCACGGCCTACGATCTGTCTGTGCTCATGGCGCTGTTGCTTTCGAGCGGAGCCTTGCCGCCCGACGGCATGGAGCGGCGTTGCTTTATCGGCGAACTCTCCCTTTCGGGTGAAGTCCGCCCGGCAAACGGTATGCTCTGCCGGGTGTTAGCCGCCCGCGAGGCGGGCAGGACCGAGATCTTCGTCCCGTACGAGAACGCCGAGGAGGCCGCGGTCGCGGACGGGGTACGGGTTTACGGCGTGCGCACGGTGCGCGAACTGGTCGATCACCTGAACGGGATTATCCCGATTGCCCCCGCGTCCTTTTCCATGGATCACTTTTTGCGGGCGGCGGACGATTGCGCCTATGACTTTGCCGACGTGCGCGGGCAGGAGCAGGCCAAGCGCGCGCTGGAGATCGCGGCGGCAGGAGGACACAATATCCTGCTGATCGGCCCTCCCGGTACCGGCAAAAGCATGCTTGCCAAACGCCTGCCCGGCATTCTTCCCCCGCTTTCCTTTGAAGAGGCGGTGGAAACCACCAAGATCCACTCAGTGGCCGGACTTCTTCCGGCGCATACCTCGCTTGTCACAGCGCGTCCTTTTCGCGCTCCCCATCATACCGCCACCATCGCATCGCTTGCGGGCGGAGGCTCTGCTTCCCTGCGTCCGGGCGAGGTCTCCCTTGCCCACAACGGCGTGCTCTTTCTCGACGAACTTCCCGAATACGCAAGAAGCGTGACCGAAATTCTCCGCCAGCCTCTGGAAGATCGCACCATCACCATCACCCGCATGTCGGGCAGTGTGACCTATCCCTGCTCGATCACTTTGGTCTGCGCCATGAACCCCTGCAAGTGCGGCTATTACGGCCACCCCACCAAGCCCTGCACCTGCACCCCCGCCGCAAGAAAGGCCTACCTTGCCAGAGTATCCGGGCCGCTGCTGGACCGCATCGATATGCAGATCGAGGTAAGCTCGCTTTCCTACCGGGAAATTTCCGAACGGAAAAAGGGAGAGAGTTCGGCCGATATTCGTGCCAGAGTGGAACGCGCCCGCGCCTTTGCGCTGGAGCGGTTCAAAGCGGGCGGCGACGAGATCTCCTGCAACGCGCAGATGTCCGCGCCGCAGATCCGCAAATACTGCGCGCTGAACGGGCAAACCGACGCCATCCTGCGCATGGCATACGACTCCATGAATCTTTCCGCCAGAGCCCACGACCGCATTCTTCGCATGGCGCGCACCATCGCGGACTTGGACGGCGCGGAGAAGATCGGAGAGCGGCATTTGTTCGAAGCCATCTCCCTGCGCAAACTCGATCGTCCCGAAACGGAATGAATAAAATGCAAATTCTATGCATTTTTATGCAATATGTCTGAAATTGTGCATTTCCCAAAGTTTTTGACAAACTCCCCTTGACAAACGGTCAGAAAAGATGCATAATTATACTATAAATTTTGAATAATCATTCACCGGAGGAAAACATGAACAAGCAAGAGATCAAAAAGGTAGTCTTGGCATACTCGGGAGGGCTCGATACCTCGATCATCATTCCGTGGCTCAAAGAGAATTACAACAACTGCGAGGTCATCGCCGTGTCCGGCGACGTCGGACAGGGCACGGAACTGGACGGCCTCGAGCAAAAGGCGCTGGCCACCGGCGCGTCCAAACTGTACGTCGAGGATCTGAAGGACGCATTTATTGAGGATTACGTTTTCCCGACCCTCAAAGCGGGCGCAAAATACGAGGGCGACTATTTGCTCGGCACCTCCTTTGCCCGCCCGGTCATCGCCAAGCGGATTGTCGAGATTGCGCTGGCGGAGGGCGCGGACGCCATCTGTCACGGCTGTACCGGCAAGGGCAACGACCAAGTGCGCTTTGAGTTGACCATTCACGCCTTTGCACCGGACATGAAGATCATCGCACCCTGGCGGGAGTGGTCGATCAAGAGCCGGGAGCAAGAGATCGAATATGCGCAATCCCACAACATCCCGCTCAAGATCAGCCGCGAGACCAACTATTCCAAAGATAAAAACCTGTGGCACCTTTCGCACGAAGGACTGGATCTCGAAGATCCGGCAAACCAGCCGCAATACGAAAAGCCGGGCTTTTTAGAGATGGGCGTTTCTCCCATCGACGCGCCCGACAAGCCGACCTATGTGACCGTTCATTTTGAGAAAGGCGTCCCCACCGCCATCGACGGAAAGCCCATGAAAGGCGCCGAGATCGTGGCCGCCCTCAACCGCCTGGGCGGCGAAAACGGCATCGGTCTTGCGGATCTGGTGGAAAACCGTCTGGTCGGCATGAAGAGCCGCGGGGTGTACGAGACCCCCGGCGGCACCATCCTCTACCGGGCGCATCAAGTGCTGGAAACCATCACCCTCGACCGGGACACCCAGCACTACAAGGAGCAACTCGCCATCCGGTTCGGGGAACTGGTCTACTTCGGGCAGTGGTTTACCCCCCTGCGCGAGGCGCTGTCGGCATTCGTGGACAAGACCCAGGAGCACGTGACCGGGGACGTGCGGCTCAAGCTGTACAAAGGCAATATCATCAACGCGGGCGTGACCTCGCCCTATTCGCTCTACGACCCGGAGATCGCTACCTTTGACGAGGACAACGTGTACAACCAGGCGGACAGCGCCGGATTTATCAATCTTTTCGGCCTGCCCATCCGGGTGGCCGCAAAGCGCCGGGAAAAAGCCGGGGAGTAAGCAATGGAAAAACTCTGGACCGGGCGGTTTGCCGAGGAGCTCGACCGGACGGCGGACGCCTTCAACGCCAGCATTCGCTTTGACCGGAAGATGTACGCACAGGACATTCGCGGCAGTCTTGCACACGCGGCCATGCTGGGAGCGCAGGGGATCATTCCCCCCGCCGACGCCCAGGCCATCATCGAAGGCCTTGGCGGCATTCTTGCCGACTTGCAGAGCGGAGCGCTGCAGATCGACGAACGCTGTGAGGACATTCATATGTTCGTCGAGCAGGAACTGACCGCGCGCATCGGGGACGCAGGCAAAAAACTGCATACCGCCCGCTCCCGCAACGATCAGGTGGCCACCGATCTGCGGCTTTATCTGCGGGACGAATGCGCCCATGTGCGGGAGCTGCTCTGTGACCTTTTGCGGGTAATCTGCGAACAGGCAAGGAAAAACGCCGACGCGGTCATGCCGGGCTACACCCACTTACAGCGGGCACAGCCGGTGACCATGGCGCACCAACTGCTCGCCTACGGCATGATGTTCACCCGGGACCTCTGCCGCCTCTCGGACGCGGTCACCCGCATGAACGTCAGTCCTTTGGGCGCGTGCGCTCTGGCGGGCACCACCTATCCCACCGACCGGCAGGCAACCGGGGCCGCTCTCGGCTTTGCGGATATCGCCCGCAATTCGATCGACGCGGTCTCCGACCGGGACTTTGCGGTCGAACTTGCCGCCTGTTTTTCGCTTGTTATGACCCATCTTTCCCGCTTTTGCGAGGAACTGATCCTGTGGAGCAGTTGGGAGTTCTCCTTTATCGAGTTATCCGACCGGTTTACTACCGGCTCGTCCATCATGCCGCAGAAGAAAAACCCGGACATGGCCGAACTCATTCGCGGCAAGACCGGGCGGGTGTACGGGGATCTGATCACCCTGCTCACCATGCTCAAAGGTCTGCCGCTCGCATACAACAAGGATATGCAGGAGGACAAGGAGGCCGTTTTTGACGCGCTGGAAACGGTCACCGGGTGCCTGACCGTGTTTGTCCCCATGCTCGACAGCATGACCGTACGCAAAGAAAATCTGGCGGCAGCGGCACGCACGGGACTGATCAACGCAACCGACCTTGCCGACTACCTTGCCAAAAAGGGCGTGCCCTTCCGCTCGGCCTACAAAACGGTCGGGCAGATCGTGGGCGTTTGCGTTGCAAGCGGGCGCACGCTGGAAGAGATCCCGCTGGAGGAATATCGGAAATACGACCCCAATTTTGACCGGGATCTTTACAAAGCCATCGACCCCGCAGCCTGCGCCTATGCCAGATCCAGCGCCGGCGGCGCATCTCCCGATCAGGTGGAAGGACAGATCGCATATATCGAGCGTTTTTTACAATGAAAAAAGTATTTATTGACGGAAGCGCCGGTACCACCGGCCTGCGCATTCACGAGCGGATTTCCGCACGAAACGATCTTTCTCTGATTACTTTGCCGGAAAAGGAACGCAAGGACAACCGGTCCCGCGCCCGGGCAATCAATGCGGCGGACGTGGTCTTTCTGTGTCTTCCGGACGAGGCGGCAAGGCAAGCGCTCACACTGTGTGAAAATCCCGACACTGTGATTCTGGACACCTCCACCGCGCACCGCACCGACCCGCGCTTTGCCTACGGCTTTCCCGAACTTTCGGACGAACACGCCGAGCGGGTGAAAGGCGCAAAGCGCATTGCCGTGCCCGGTTGCCATGCCAGCGGCTATATCGCGCTGGTCCGACCGCTTGTGCAGGCAGGATTGATTGCCAAAAGCGAAAAACTGACCTGCTTTTCGCTGACCGGCTATTCGGGCGGCGGGAAGAAGATGATCGCGCAGTACACAAGCGACACGGCCGGAGCGCTGCGCGCGCCCCGCCAGTATGCGCTGGGACAGAGCCACAAGCACCTGCCCGAGATGCGCGCGCAGACCGGCCTTGACTGCGACCCGGTCTTTTGCCCGATTGTCGGCGATTTTTACGCCGGCATGGAGGTGACGGTCGCACTGCACGCGGCCGATCCCACGCTGGCAGACCGCATTCGTGAGGTATACCGAACCCTCTATCCGGCGGACGGTATCGTGCATTACACCGACCGCACCGACGGGGACGGGGACGGTTTTCTGTCGGCGGAGGCCTACGGCGGCCGGGACGACATGGAAATTTCCGTGTGCGGCAACGCCCAACGCATTCTTTTGCTTGCAAGATATGATAATTTAGGCAAGGGCGCGTCGGGGGCGGCGGTAGAATGTATGAATATCGTGCTGGGCTGTGACCCGGCAAAAGGACTGACCTGCTGTCCTGCGGACGGCGGAAGATGAAAAAAGGACACAAGCATGACTGAACAAATCAAAGGCGGGGTGACCGCGCCCATCGGCTTTTCGGCCGGCGGTATCCACTGCGGCATTCGGGCAAATCAGGCCAAGCGGGACCTTGCGCTGATCCTCAGCGACCGTCCGGCGGCGGCGGCGGCGGTCTATACGACCAATCTGGTCAAAGGCGCGCCGCTGACCGTAACCAAAGAAAATCTTGCAAACGGGCAGGCCCGGGCGATCATCTGCAACAGCGGCAACGCCAACACCTGTAACGCGGACGGCATCGAGAAGGCGCGCAAAATGTGCGCCATGACCGCGCAGGCGCTGTCCATCTCCCCGGAGGACGTGGTGGTCGCCTCTACCGGCGTGATCGGACAGCCGCTCGATCTCTGTCCCATCCGCACGGGACTGCCCGAGTTGGTTTCCACCCTGGAGGCCACCCCCGAGGGCGGCGAGCGTGCGGCGCAGGCAATTCTGACGACCGATACGCACAAAAAGGAGATCGCGTTCCGTTTTTCGGCGGGCGGCAAGCTGTGTACCGTCGGCGGCATGGCCAAAGGCTCGGGTATGATCCACCCCAATATGGCCACCATGCTGGTGTTTATCACCACCGACTGCGCCATCAGCCCGGAACTGCTCTCAAGGGCTCTGCGGGAGGATATTCAGGACACCTTCAACATGGTGTCTGTGGACGGGGACACCTCCACCAACGACATGGTCTGCGTGCTGGCAAACGGCGCGGCGGGCAACCGCCCGATCAAGCGGGAAGGGGAGGACTACGACGCTTTCCGCCAGGCGCTGCGGGCGGTCAACCTGTGGCTCTGCCGGCAGATCGCCGGAGACGGCGAGGGCGCGACCAAACTGCTGGAATGCACGGTCGAGGGGGCACGCGACACGGCCTGCGCCAAGACCGTCGCCAAAAGCGTCATCTGTTCCTCTCTTGTCAAGGCGGCCATGTTCGGCTCGGACGCCAACTGGGGAAGAGTCCTCTGCGCGATCGGTTATTCGGGCGCGGCGGTCGATCCGAATACGGCGGACGTGTCTTTCCTTTCGGCGGCGGGCAGAATCACGGTCTGTCGGTCAGGCGCGGGCATTCCCTTTTCGGAACAAGACGCCAAGCGCATTCTGTCCGAGCATGAAATCACCATCGCAATCCGGTTTGCAGACGGCATGGGAAAAGCCCGTGCATGGGGCTGCGACCTCACATACGACTACGTAAAAATCAACGGAGATTACAGAACATGAACGGTATGACAAACACACAGCGCGCACAAGTGCTCATTCACGCCCTGCCCTATATTCAGAAATACACGGGAAAAATTCTCGTGATTAAATACGGCGGAAACGCCATGATCTCCGATCACCTGAAAGACGCGGTCATGGGCGACATCGTGCTTTTATCCCTGATCGGCGTCAAAGTCGTGCTGGTACACGGCGGAGGCCCCGAGATCAACGAACAGCTTAATAAGATCGGCAAAAAGAGCGAGTTTGTAGGCGGCCTGCGGGTGACCGACGGCGAGACTATGGACACGGTGGAAATGGTACTGTCCGGCAAGATCAACAAAAATCTTGTTTCCCGCTTACAGGACAAGGGCGGCAAGGCCATCGGCATTTCGGGCGTGGACGGAGGTCTGATCCGCGCCGAGCAGGCAGACCCGCGCTTAGGCAGGGTCGGCAGGATCGCGGACATCAATCCCGCGCCCGTGCTCGATCTTCTCGCCGCCGGTTATATCCCGGTCATTTCCACGGTTGGCGCGGGTCCCGACGGCTCTTACAACGTCAACGCGGATACGGCGGCGGCCGCCCTTGCGGGCAAACTGCGGGCCGAGAGTTTTATCTCCATGACCGACGTGGACGGCATTCTGCGGGACAAGGATGACCCGACCTCGCTGATCTCCGAGATCCACGTCAGCGATGCGCCCCGTCTCATACGGGAGGGCATTATCTCGGGCGGTATGATCCCCAAGGTGGAGTGCTGTATCGAGGCCATTCGCCGCGGGGTCAACAAGGTGTTTATCATCGACGGACGTATCCCCCATTCGATCATCATTGAGACGCTGACCGACGAGGGCATCGGGACCATGTTCGTGCGCGAGGAGGTATAAGATGTCCCTCACAGACCTCGACAAAACCTATCTTGCCCATACTTACAACCGCTTTCCCGCAGAACTGGTACGGGCGGAAGGCGCTCTTCTTTACGATACCGGCGGCAAGGAATATATCGACCTTGGGGCGGGCATCGCGGTCAGCACCTTCGGCGCGGCCGATCCCGAATGGGCGGACGCGGTCAGCGCACAGGCCCACACCCTTGCCCACGCCTCCAATCTCTATTACACCGAGCCGTGTGTGCGCCTTGCGCAGACGTTATGCGAGCGCACCGGCATGAAGCGGGTGTTCTTCTCAAATTCGGGCGCCGAGGCAAACGAGTGCGCCGTCAAGTGCGCCCGCCGATACGCTTACCGAACATACGGGGACGAGAGCCACGCGAATATCATTACCCTGAAACATTCCTTCCACGGACGGACGCTTGCAACGCTTGCCGCCACCGGACAGAGCGCGTTCCACACCGAGTTCGGTCCTTTCCCGGGCGGGTTTTTGTACGCCGACCCGGACGATCCTGCGTCGCTGGAAACGCTGGCTTGCACAAACGGGTGTGCGGCGGTCATGTTTGAATGTGTGCAGGGAGAGGGCGGCGTGCGCACCCTGTCGGGCGAGATGATCTCCGCCATCAAAACGGTCTGCGAGCGGCACGGCCTTTTAATGATCGTCGACGAGGTACAGACCGGCAACGGCCGGACCGGCACACTCTACTGTTACGAGCAGTTCGGGCTTTCCCCGGATATTGTGACCACCGCCAAGGGCCTTGCCGGAGGACTGCCGCTGGGCGCGACCCTGTTCGGAGAGCGCACGGCCGAGGTCTACACCCCCGGCTCCCACGGCTCCACGTTCGGAGGCAATCCCATCGCCTGCGCGGGGGCGTGCAGTATCTTATCCCGCATTGACGACGCTTTGCTTGCCGGCGTACGCGCCAAGGGCGCGTATATCCGCGCACAGCTTGCGGACACGGAGGTCACGGGTCTCGGTCTGATGGTCGGTATCACCGTTAATCGCCCGGCAAAGGAAATTGCCGACGAATGCCTGTCCCGCGGGCTGTTGGTGCTGACCGCCAAAGACAAAGTGCGTCTGCTCCCGCCGTTGAATATCCCGGACGAGCAGCTTGCCCGCGGCATCCAAATATTGAAAGAGGTAATAGCAAGATGAAGCATCTTCTGAAATTACAGGACCTGTCAGAAAACGAGATTGCAGATCTTCTCAATCTGGCGGATCAGCTCAAATACGAAAAGAAATACGGCATTCCCCATCCCATGCTGGCGGGCAAAAGCCTTGGCATGATTTTTGAAAAATCCTCCACCCGGACCCGCGTGTCCTTTGAGGTAGGGATGTACGATCTTGGCGGACAGGCGCTGTTCTTATCCGCAAACGACCTGCAGATCGGGCGGGGCGAGCCGGTCAGCGATACCGCCAGAGTGCTCTCCCGCTATCTTGACGGCATTATGATCCGCACTTTTGCCCAAGAGGAGGTCGAGGGTCTTGCCGCCCACGGGTCCATTCCGGTCATCAACGGGCTTACCGACTACTGCCACCCCTGTCAGGTGCTGGCGGATCTCATGACCATACGGGAACGTAAGGGTTACCTCGACGGACTCAAACTCTGCTTTATCGGGGACGGCAACAACATGGCAAACTCGCTGATTGTCGGCGGCATCAAGACCGGCATGACCGTTTCCGTAGCCTGCCCTGCCGGGCACCTGCCGGACGCGAAGATCATGCGCTGGGCCTCCGGAACCGGGCGCTTTACCTGCACCGAGAGCGTGGAGCAGGCGGCCGCTGACGCCGACGTGCTGTAC
This sequence comes from uncultured Clostridia bacterium, assembly GCA_947625805.1. GTDB lineage: Bacteria > Bacillota > Clostridia > Oscillospirales > CAG-272 > CAKSEI01. The sequence goes on along the minus strand of CANQPT010000017.1, from coordinate 21,073 downwards.
ACAGACGTGTGGGCGTCCATGGGACAGGAGGCGGAAGCTGAGCAGCGCCGTCAGGTGTTTGCGGGCTATCAGATCAACGACGCGGTCATGGCGCTTGCCCACGAGGGGGCGATGGTACTGCACTGTCTTCCCGCCCACAGAGAAGAGGAGATTACCGCCGCGGTCTTTGAGGCACACGCGGACGAGATTTTCGATCAGGCGGAAAACCGCCTGCACGCACAGAAAGCGGTATTGGTACGCGCTCTGAAAGACGCGCCTCTGCGGGGACGGTAACCGGCGGGCACACTTTCTTATAATTCGGACAAACGAGGATCAAGATGAAAAAAGGCTATCTGGTACTGGAAAACGGACAGGTTTTTGAAGGGATACGATTTGGCGCCGAGGGGGATCGGATCGGCGAGTTGGTGTTCACCACCGGTATGTGCGGGTATATCGAGACCCTGACCGACCCCAGTTATTACGGACAGATTGTCATGCAGACCTTTCCGCAGATCGGCAATTACGGCGTTATCCCGGCGGATTTTGAGGGCAAGTGCGCAGTGCGCGGCTACGTAGTACGGGAATATTGCGCCGCACCCTCCAACTTCCGCTGTCAAATGACTATAGATGAATATCTGAAGGAAGAGGGTGTGCCCGGGCTGTGCGGGGTGGACACGCGGGAACTGACCCGTATCATCCGCGAGAACGGCACCATGAACGCGGTCCTTTGCGACTGCCCGCCCGCCGATCTTTCGGCGGTACGCGCTTACGCGGTCACCCAAGCAGTGCGCAGCGTGACCTGTGCAGAGCGGACAAGCCTTGCCGCCGAGGGCGGCGGGAAATACCGGGTAGCGCTCATAGACTACGGCGCAAAATCCAACATCGCCCGTTCGCTTTCCCGGCGCGGCTGTGAGGTCGACCTTTACCCCGCCCGCGTCAAGGCGGCAGAGTTGCTTGCAGGCGGCTACGACGGGGTCATGCTCTCCAACGGCCCGGGTGACCCGACCGAAAACGCGGAAGAGATCGCCGAGTTAAGAGAGTTGGTCGGGAAAATCCCGCTGTTCGGCATCTGTCTCGGCCATCAACTGCTGGCGCTGGCCTGCGGCGGCCGGACGGTCAAACTGAAATACGGGCACAGGGGGGTCAACCAGCCCGTGCGGGAGACGGACGGTGTGCGCACCTATATCACCAGCCAGAATCACGGCTACGCGGTAGTGGCCGAGAGCCTTGCGGGGGTCGGCGTAGAGAGTTTTCGCAACGCAAACGACGGCACCTGCGAGGGCATGGACTATCCGGGACTGTCCGCCTTTTCGGTGCAGTTCCACCCGGAGGCCTGCTCGGGACCCAAAGACACTTCGTTTTTATTCGACCGGTTTGTCAAGTTAATGGAGGACGGCAATGCCCAGAGATAACAGCATCAGAAAAGTAATGGTCATCGGCTCGGGGCCGATTGTGATCGGGCAGGCGGCCGAGTTTGACTATGCGGGCGCACAGGCCTGCCGCATTCTCAAAAAGGCCGGGTGCAACGTAGTGCTGGTCAATTCCAACCCCGCGACCATCATGACCGACCGTGCGCTGGCGGACGAGATCTATCTCGAGCCGCTTTCGCTTGCAACCATGAAACGCATTATCGAAAAAGAACGCCCGGACAGCCTGCTGGCGGGACTGGGCGGGCAGACGGGGCTTACCCTTTCCATGCAGCTTGCCCGCGACGGCTTTCTCGACCGCATGGGCGTGCGGCTGATCGGCACCAACGTGGACGCCATCGACCGCGCCGAGGACCGGGAATTATTCAAGCAAACGATGGAACAACTGGGTATGCCGGTCATTCCGTCGGATATTGCATCGACCGTAGAGGAATGCCTTGCTGTGGCCGAGCGGATCCGTTATCCGGTCATTGTGCGCCCGGCATTCACCTTAGGCGGCGCGGGCGGCGGGGTAGCCCACACCCCGGACGAGCTTCGGGTGATCGCCCGCACGGGTCTTGACCTGTCACCCATTACACAGGTACTCATCGAACGGTATATCTACGGCTGGAAAGAGATTGAATTTGAGACTATGCGGGACGGCGTGGGCAACGTGATCGCCGTCTGCTCGATGGAGAACTTCGACCCGGTCGGCGTGCACACCGGCGATTCCATCGTAGTCGCACCCGCCATGACCCTCTCGGACAAGGAATATCAGATGCTGCGCTCCGCCTCCCTTACCATCATCGACGCGCTGGGCATCGTGGGCGGCTGCAACTGCCAGTTTGCCTTGAATCCGGACTCGTTTGAGTTCGCGGTCATCGAGGTCAACCCGCGTGTGTCCCGCTCGTCCGCCTTGGCCTCCAAGGCCACCGGCTACCCGATTGCAAAGATCACGACCAAGATTGCCTTGGGCTATACCTTAGACGAGATCAAAAACGACATTACCGGCAAGACCTGCGCCTGCTTCGAGCCGGCCCTCGACTACGTGGTGGTCAAGGTGCCCAAATGGCCCTTTGACAAGTTCGCGGCCGCCAAACGAGATCTGGGCACTCAGATGAAAGCCACCGGCGAGGTCATGGCCATCGCCCCCTCCTTTGAGGCGGCCATTATGAAGGCCGTGCGGGGCGCGGAGATCTCTCTTGACACCCTCAACGCTCCGCCCATCAGCGACCTGGATCTCCGGCAGCGGCTGGCGGTTTGCGACGACCGCCGTCTGTTTACGGTATTCGAGGCCATCAAGGCCGGCATTTCCCACGACGAGATCTTTGCCATCACCAAAATCGACCGATGGTTTTTGGGCAAACTGCAAATTCTTGCCGACTACGAGACACGCATTGCGGGCAAGGGGGAACTCACACAAGAAGAATATACCGAGGGCAAGCGGCTGGGCTATCCGGATCGCTCCTTAGCGGCGCTGTCAGGTGCAAAAGAACTGCCCCACGCCGACGCGGTCTACAAGATGGTAGACACCTGTGCGGCGGAGTTTGACGCGCAAACCCCCTATTTCTACTCGACCTACGACAGCGTGTGCGAGGCGCGGTCTTTCCCCCGTTCGGGCAAGGATCGCATCATCGTGTTGGGCTCCGGGCCGATCCGCATCGGGCAGGGCATCGAATTTGACTATTCGTCGGTACACTGCGTCTGGACGCTCAAAGAGCTGGGCTACGAGGTGGCCATCATCAACAACAACCCGGAGACGGTTTCCACAGACTACGACACCGCCGACCGCCTGTACTTTGAGCCGCTCTCCCCCGAGGACGTCATGAACGTCATACGGGTGGAACAGCCTGTGGGCGTGGTGGTCGCTTTCGGCGGACAGACCGCCATCAAACTGACCAAGTTTCTCGATCAAAACGGCATTGCCATCTTAGGTACGTCGGCCGACGGCATTGACCTTGCCGAGGACCGGGAGCGCTTTGACGCGATGCTCGGGCGCTTTGGCATCAGCCGACCCAAAGGCACGGCGGTCATGACCAAAGAGCAAGCCTTTGCGGCGGCCGAACGGCTGGGCTATCCGGTACTTCTGCGTCCCTCCTACGTCATCGGCGGGCAGAACATGACCATCACCCACAATCCCCACGAGGTAGAGGTCTATATGGACCGCATTCTGGCGGCGGGCATTGAGAATCCTGTGCTGGTGGACAAATATATGCCCGGTACCGAGATCGAAGTTGACTGCATTTCGGACGGCACAGACGTGCTCATTCCGGGCATCATGCAGCACATCGAGCGGGCGGGCGTGCATTCGGGCGACTCAATCGCGGTCTATCCCGCGTTTTCCATCTCCGACCGCATGATATCCGAGGTCTGCGCCTGCTCGGAAAAACTGGCGCTTGCGCTGGGCACCAAGGGACTTGTCAATATTCAATATCTTATCTATCAGAACGAATTGTACGTCATCGAGGTCAACCCCCGGGCGTCCCGTACCGTCCCGTATATTTCCAAGGTGACCGGCGTGCCCATGGTCGACCTTGCCTCCCGGATCATGACCGGAGCCGCCCTGCGGGATCTGGGCTACGGCACGGGACTTTGGCATAGACCCCCCTACTACGCGGTCAAAGTGCCGGTCTTTTCCTTTGAGAAACTGACCGACGTCAACTCCTACCTCGGGCCGGAAATGAAGAGCACAGGCGAGGTTCTGGGCATCGGGCGCACCTTGAACGAGGCGCTGTTCAAGGGTTTATGCGCCGCCGGAATCCGTCTGCTCTCTCCCTCCCGCACCCAGTCGGTTGGCGTGCTCATCTCTGTGGAAGACCACGATTATCACGAGATCGTGGGTCTTGCCAAAAAACTGGACGACATGGGCTTCCGCATCTACGCCACCTCGGGCACGGCGGAGGTCATCGGCAATCTGGGCATGGATGTGACCGTGGTCGCCGGCCTTAAGCGCGGAGATGTCTATCCTCTCATGGAAGAAGGCAAGATCAGTTATATCGTCTATACGGGCGCTGTGCTGGATTCTACCATGGACGAGTTTATCGCCCTGCACCGCCGCGCACAGCAATTGTCCATCGCTTGTTTAACAAGTCTGGACACGGCAAACGCCGTAGCGGATATTATCGCTTCCCGCTTTAACGAGAACAATACCGAACTTGTGGACATCAACCATATGCGTTCCGCCCGGCAGAAACTGCACTTCGCCAAGATGCAGGGAACGGGCGACGACTACATTTTTATCGACAACCGGGACGGAAGTGTCAGTTGTCCCGAGTCGATCTGCGTCAATATGTGTCACCGGCATTACGGCATCGGCGCGTCGGGCGTGGTGCTGGTCGAGCGCTCGGAGGTCGCCGACATCGGTATGCGGGTGTTCAACTCGGACGGCAGCGAGGGCGCCATGGCCGGCAACTCCATCCGCTGTCTTGCCAAATACGTCTACGACAACGACATCGTCCCAAAAGAGGAAATGACCGTCGAAACCCGTGCGGGCGTCAAAAAACTTCGCCTGTACGTGGTCGGAGGAGAGGTCGGCTCGGTCAGCGTCAGCATGGGTGCGCCCGACTTTGATCCCGCCCATCTGCCCTGTACGGCAAAGGACGCGCGTATCATCGACCGCCCCATGCGCGTCGCGGGGACCAACTTCCGCGCGACCTGCCTTGCGGTCGGCTCGCCGCACTGCGTGGTGTTCGTCGACCGGGTGGACGATATCCGGATCAAGCAGGTCGGGCCGGCCTTTGAGCACGCTTCCATCTTCCCGGATCGGATCAATACCGAGTTCGTGCGGGTGGTCAACGAGGTCACCCTCAAAATGCGGGTGTGGGAGCGGGGCAACGGCGAGACCATGTCCTGCGGCACGGGTGCGGCCGCCGCAGTCGTCGCCGCGTGCGAACTGGGTCACTGCCGTAAAAACCACGACGTCACGGTCAAATGCCGCGGCGGCGACGTCGTCATTCGCTACGCCGACGACGGCAACATCACCCTGACAGGAGACGCCAAACTGATCTTTGAAGGAAAGTTTTTGTATTGATTATAAATTATTCAGGGGGCTTTTGAAAAAGCCCCCTGACCCCCAAAACTTTGACTTAGCCCGCACACCCGTGTGCGGGCGATCTTTTGGACAAAATCCGTACTCCTCGGCGTCGCTTGCGCAATTAGTGCGGTAAATTGTTCAGGGGGCTTTTGAAAAAGCCCCCCGACCCCCAAAACTTTGGCTTAGCCCGCACACCCGTGTGCGGGCAATCTTTTGGACAAAGTTGCCTGTGAAAATTCAAGCATTCGGGGAGTTGAACGGTCAAATTCTCATTTTTCGGGAAATACCGTCTTAATTGGTTGTTGATTCTACCGCCAGTTTGGTTTACAATATAGGCAAAGGGTACATCACGCCCCTGACGGCGCAATTCCCCGCTTTGCTGTAAGTAAACCGACAAAATTACAAGGAGAAAAATATGCAAACGAAATTTGACAAATCCTGCGTATCGCGTATGCTTTCCGCCCTGCGCCGCGAGAAAAACGTGACGCAGGCTACGGTAGCGTATAAACTGAACGTTTCGGACAAGACCTATTCCCGCTGGGAAACGGGTGAGGCGTTGCCCGACATGGAAGCCCTCGCGGCCCTCGCCGAATACTTTCACGTCAGTCCGTCGGTGTTTTTTGATGAAAACGCCTCCGACGGCGTTGAACAAACCGTCCGGCGTATGTATGCCGACCTTTCGCTCACTGAACAGGTACACAAGGGCTTTGAGATCATGTTCCACACCATTCGGACGCTTTCGGAAAACGCCTTTAACGATCAATCATGGAATCTATCCGATCTCATGCCGCCCGAAAATCGGGTCTGGGCGGGGCACAAGGCAATGACAAGCACATCTTTTAATGACGTGTACGCCATGATGTACAACGGTACGGACGCCAACATCGCTCTGTCCATTCTGCCAAACCAAGAAAAATACGCCTGGCTCACAGACCCGGGCGAGCGCGAGAAACTTTCGGCGATGTTTGCCTTGCTTGCTGACCGCGATATGCTTGCCATGCTCCCGCACATTCTCTCTGCCTCCTGCGCTCTCAACTACACGTCCGGATATATCGCGGAGCGTGCCGGCATCGACCCCGCGCGGGCCGAGGCCCTGCTTTCGGAGGCGGCGCGCATCGGCATCTGCCGCGAGAACAAGGCGTGGATCGGCAAGGCGGAGATCAACCTGTACTCGACTGCCGCCGAGCACACGCTGACCGGACTTCTGATTCTATGTTATCTCACCGTAAACCGGGAGCAGATCGCCAGCTTCGTCACTCCAAACAACGGGCCGGGCAAGATCACATTCGGAGGGGACAAACAATGAGCTTCAGCGAAAATTTAAGAAAATTCCGCAACGACCTCGGCCTGACCCAGGAACAACTGGCCCGGCGTGTAAACATAAGCGCACAGGCGGTTTCAAAATGGGAGCGCGGCGACTCTTTGCCCGACCCGGCGACCCTGCCCGCGATCTCGGACGCACTGGGCGTTTCACTGGACCGATTGTTTGACCGGGACAGCGAGAGTTTTCACGACCTTGCGCATCATATTTACTCTTTTTTTGCCGGGGACAACAGTATGCACACCCTCCGACGGATCGCCTGTCTGGCGGCTTACAGCAGGGCGAGAAAAGACGTATCCGATCATACGGGGCATTCCCATTCGCGTTCGATCCGGATTACGGCCGCGGACGGCTTTGTGCTCGGCTCGAACAGTCAGGAACTGCCCTTTTTCGGCATTTTTGAAGAGCCGAAAGCGGGGTGGAAGGCTTGCTTACACAATCTTTCGGCGTGCAGTAAGTTCTTTGCCGCGCTGGGCATGCCGGGGGTTCTGCAAGCGATTTGCAAATTATACGAGTATAACAGGATAACCTTTGACGCACACTACGCCGCCGATTCTCTCGAAATCAACGGTCAAACCCTGACACACCTGTGTGAGATTGGCGTTTTGACGACGTCCGAGACCGAGATCAACGGCGAGGTAACCACGCTGTACCGCGCGGCACACGATGAAGGGTTGATCGCCCTTCTGATCCTCACGCTCCACTGTATTCGTAATGACACCATCTACGACTTCTGCTGGACAAGCCGTACCGCGCCGCTGTTCTGACATAGAAAAAGCACAGAAATGACTCCTCAATTTCTGTGCTTTTTCTATATATTACCGTATGGGTTACCGTATAATCCGGTCTGTGTCCACACGGCCGCTGAGCAGAAAGGCAAGTTTTGCGGCAAACCAGGAAAAGACGGTACCGAGCACAAGATACAGGCCGCCTGCGCCTTGCAGTGCCGGTTGATTGTAAAAGACGCCCAACAGAATGATCGCGCATCCGGTGAGCACTGCGGTCGTACAGCAAATGGCGCTCACCAGCCGGGCAAGGGTCTGATATTGTCCGTGAAACGGTGCAAACATATCTGAAATTTCCTTTCTCTGTCAGGCAATACGATCGGAGTGGCAATGCATTTTTCAGGGAATGCCCGCCGCGTCTTTGGTGTTGCCCGCATTTTACATATGGTTTACTGCTTTTTGTTAGCGTTTACTTTCTTCCCGTTGAGCCGAATCCGCCGGTTCCGCGATCGGTTTGGGTGAGAAGATCGGTCTCGACAAACTGCACGCTCAGGTAAGGGGTGATGACCAACTGCGCAATCCTCTCGCCCGGCTCAACGCTCTGAGGAATCTGCGAATGATTGTGCAGAGCGACCATGACCTCGCCCCGGTAGTCGCAGTCCACCACGCCCACCTTGTTGGCGGGGGCAAGGCCGCGTTTGGATGCAAGGCCGGAGCGGGCGTAGATCAGTCCCGCATAGCCCACAGGCAGTTCCAGTGCGATGCCGGTATGCACCAGCGCGGTTTCGCCCGGCCCGACGGTAAGCGTCCCGTCCATACACGCATACAGATCCGCGCCCGCCGCGTAGGGCGAGCCATAGGTGGGAATGATCGCCTTATCATCTAATTTTTGAATGTTTACTTGGGTCATACCGGTTTTTTCTCCTCTTGCCACAGAACCATCTTCCCCGACTCGCGCGTGCGGACCAGGTCGATCACCCGCTGGTTGGACGAGCCGCGAAAGACCAGCCGGATATCCTTTTTGTCGGCCTCAAACTCGCCGTCCACCAGAATATCCACAAGTGAGAGCAACTCTTCCGTCGCCTCGCAGACAGGGTGTGTGCCGCCGGTCAGCTGTTCCAGCGTATAGCCGGAGAAAGCCCAGACGCTCTTATCCGGAAAGATCTTTTTGACCTTGCGCACAAAGGGCAGCAGAGCACGCTGATTGTCCGGCTCAAACGGCTCTCCGCCCAGCAGGGTCAGCCCGTCGATATAGGAGCGCCCGAGAAGATCGATGATATGCTGTTCGGTCTTTTCCGTGAACGGCTGACCGTAGGCGAAATCCCACGTCTCGGGGTTAAAGCAGTCCTTGCAGTGGTGGGTACAGCCCGAAACGAACAGGGTCACCCGCACGCCGACGCCGTTGGCAATGTCGCAATCTTTAATGGTACCGTAATTCATATCACAAATGGAGCACCCGGTCGCGGATCTCCTGGGTCCTGCCCTGATTCCAGAACTGAGAGCCGATATATCCGCAAGTACGGCGGGCGACGTTCATCTTGGACTGATCGCGGTTTCCGCAGTGGGGGCATTCCCAAACCAGTTTTCCGTCGTCGTCGTCCACGATCTGAATCTCTCCGTCATAGCCGCACTCCTGGCAGTAGTCGCTCTTGGTGTTGAGTTCGGCATACATGATGTTGTCGTAAATAAACTTCATGACCTGCAGAACGGCGTCGATGTTGTTCTGCATATTGGGCACTTCCACGTAACTGATGGCTCCTCCGGGCGAGAGCGCCTGGAATTTCGACTCAAATGCCAACTTCTCGAACGCATCGATCTCTTCGGTGACGTGGATGTGATAACTGTTGGTAATATAGCCCTTGTCGTTGATGCCGGGCACTATGCCAAACCGCTTTTGCAGCGCCTTGGCAAACTTATAGGTCGTGCTCTCGAGCGGCGTGCCGTACAGGCTGAAGGCAATGTTCTCTTTTGCCTTCCATGCCGCGCACGCATTGTTCATATGCTGCATGATTTCCAGCGCAAATTCCGTAGCCGAAGGATCGGTATGGCTCTTGCCGGTCATGTACTTGACGCACTCATAGAGGCCGGCATAGCCCAGCGAAATGGTGGAATAGCCGCCGGTCAGCAGCGAATCGATGGTCTCGCCTTTGCCCAGACGCGCCAGCGCGCCGTACTGCCACAGAATGGGCGCCGCATCGCTCAGCGTTCCCTTGAGGCGGTTGTGCCGGCACATGAGTGCACGGTAGCACAGGTCAAGGCGCTCGTCAAAAATCTTCCAGAACCGGTCAAGATCGCCGCCCGAAGAAAGGGCTACGTCGGGCAGGTTGATGGTGACCACGCCCTGATTGAAACGTCCGTAGTACTTGGGCTTGCCCTCTGCGTCCACGTAAGGGGTCAGGAAACTGCGGCAACCCATGCAGGTGTAGCAATGTCCCTCTCCGTTCTGATCCACCTTGAGTTCCAGCATCTTTTTCTCGGAAATATAGTCGGGCACCATGCGCTTGGCAGTGCACTGTGCCGCTAAGCGGGTGAGATACCAGTATTCGCTGTCCTCGTGGATATTCTGCTCCTCAAGCACATAGATCAATTTTGGGAAAGCGGGGGTGATCCAGGCGCCCGCCTCGTTTTTCACGCCCTGATAGCGCTGTTTGAGGGTCTCCTCGATGATCATGGCCAGATCGTGCTTTTCCTGTTGGTCCTTGGCCTCGCCCAGATACATGAACACGGTCACGAACGGAGCCTGTCCGTTGGTGGTGAGCAAGGTCACGACCTGGTACTGGATCATCTGAATGCCCTTGCGGATTTCATCGCGAAGGCGCTTTTCCACCACGCGGGATATGCGTTCCTCGTCCGGCACACTGCCCAGTTCGTCCACTTCGTCGAGCACCTGGGCGCGGATCTTCTCGCGGCTGATCTGCACGAAAGGCGCAAGATGTGTCAGCGAAATCGACTGTCCGCCGTACTGGCTGGAAGCAACCTGTGCGATGATCTGGGTGGCGATGTTGCAGGCGGTGGAGAAACTGTGGGGCTTCTCGATCAGCGTACCGCTGATGACCGTGCCGTTCTGCAGCATATCCTCTAAGTTGACCAGCGCACAGTTGTGCATATGCTGTGCGAAATAGTCGGCGTCATGGAAATGGATAATACCCTGATCGTGCGCCTCCACAATGTCCGGCGGGAGCAGGATGCGGCGGGTGATGTCCTTGGAAACCTCGCCTGCCATATAGTCCCGCTGTACGCTGTTGACCGTGGGGTTTTTGTTGGAGTTCTCCTGCTTGACCTCTTCGTTGTTGCATTCGATGAGGGTAAGGATCTGTTCGTCGGTGGTGTTGGATCTTCGCACCAGCGCACGGTTGTAGCGGTAGGTGATGTATTTGCGGGCCACGGCGAACGCCTGTTCGGCCATGATAGCGTTCTCCACCAGATCCTGTATCTCCTCGACCGACGGTGCACGGTCGAGCAGTTTACAGGATTCGGTGACCGTATCGCCGATCTTTTTGATTTGATCCGCGCTCAGCCGGTCGGGAAGTTCCACTTCGTTGTTTGCCTTGATGACTGCGTTGATGATTTTGGTAATGTCGAAAGCCGCTTCCGACCCGTTGCGCTTGATAACTTTCATGTCTTCCTCCTGCGCGTTTTCTGCCTTTCTGAAGTCTATGTATTTGCTGGGTTTTCCACAAAATATACGATAGCGTAAATATTATACCACAAGATATGGGATTTGCAAGAGCTTTTTTGCTTTTCTTTCAAATTTGTAGGAAGTGCCAAAAAGCAGGCATTCTTTTTATACATTTTCGCCAAGACCCTTTTCTTGGGGGGAAAAGTGTGCTATAATATGAAATACAAAGGAGAAAGCCATGCCGATCAAGATCCCCAACCAACTCCCTGCGGCAAAGACCCTGCAGGAGGAAAATATCTTTATTATTGATGAGAATCGCGCACGCACCCAGGACATCCGTCCTCTGCGCATTGCTATCCTCAATCTTATGCCCACCAAGATCGAAACCGAGACGCAGCTTGCCAGACTGTTGGGCAACACGCCCCTGCAAGTGGAGCCGGAACTGATCAAGGTGCGCTCGCACGTTTCCAAGAACACCTCGGAAGAACATATGCTGGCCTTTTACAAGTCCTTTGACCGGATCCGGGATCAGCGCTTTGACGGCATGATCATAACCGGCGCGCCGCTGGAGCATCTGGCCTTTGAACAAGTGGAATATTGGGACGAGTTGTGCGAGATCTTCGAGTGGTCGAAAACCCACGTTACCAGCACCTTTCACATCTGCTGGGGCGCACAGGCCGCACTTTACTATCACTACGGCATCGACAAGATTCCTCTCTTTCAAAAACTGTCGGGCATTTACCGCCATCGGGTGACCCACAAAGGCTCGATTTTGTTTCGCGGCTTTGACGACGAGTTTTTTGCGCCTCATTCCCGCCTGACCGCCACCGACAAAGAGGCGATTGAGCGCACTCCCGCCCTCAAGATCTTAGCGGAAAGCGACAAGGCCGGGGTGTATGCCGTTTCCACCGACGGCGGCAGACAGATTTTCATCACCGGCCATTCGGAATACGACGCGGGCACCCTGCGCTCGGAATACCTGCGGGACAAGGCGGCGGGGCTTGAACCGGCTCTTCCGGAAAACTACTTCCCGGAGGACGACGAGACACGCGAGCCGGTCTGCACATGGCGCTCGGGAGCCAATCTCTTATATTCCAACTGGCTCAACTACTTTGTCTACCAGGCGACGCCGTACGACCTGAACGAGATCGGATAGGCAATGCACGGGGTACAAATGCTGCCCTGACTATATTGCCTAACCAAAGAGGAACGGCGTCTGCCGTTCCTCTTTGATCATTCAATTTAATACGACCGCCTGTTCGCCCATCTGGTGCCAGCGGATCTCGAACAGGTCCTTGTCATGGGACACCATGCCTTCAATGGGGTCGGCCACGGTCACGGTGCCCGCCTCTCTGTCGTATCCGGTCAACAGCACGCAGTGCAGAGGCGCTTTCCAGTTGAACGTCATGCCTCCGTCCTGCCACGTTTCCAGAATGTACGGTCGGGTGTTGATATCCTGCGTGATCCAGACGATGACCGGCCTGCCGGCCGCCACCTGTCGATAGAGCTCGTCGACGTTGTAATGGGTGAGATTGACCGCCGTGTTTTCTGCCTCTAAATCGGCAAAGAAAGAGTTGGCGGTCTGCACGATAACCGGGGAATAGCACCCGTAGCTATGATAGGACGCGGGGTCGCCGATGTTGTACTCATAGAAATTCTTTTTGCCGATGGGCAGGTATTTGTTTTTGAGAACCATCTTGTCCACCTGATAGCCCAAATGCCACAAGGCCATCGTAAGCGAGGTGGTTTCACAGCCGTTGGGCAGTTCGGGGTTCTGGTAAATCAAGTCCACGTCCACCGACGCCTTGTCGGGCAGATGGGCGTAATCCTCCGACACCCGTATCTGTCCCTGCGCCTGCACCGTGCGGAAATAATGGCCGTCATAACGACCGTTGAACGGGTATTTTGCCACTAAGCGAATGGTCTGCTCCTCCCCCGCACTGCGCGGGACGGCGGTTTGGTGGGTGTAGAGCAAATACGGGCTGTCGTCCGGGCCGAGATCCATCTCCGGCGTGGTAAAGGTCACCCGCTCGCCATTGACCATCAGCATGTTGTCGGTCAGCTCGCTTGCGTGTATGGAATCAAACACAAGATACACCCGGACGGTAAGATCCAGAACGTCCTCCTCCGCACGCTGTTCGGCCTCCCACGCCATGCGCAGTATAAGGCCCGTGCCGGTATCGCTCTCAAAAACGCCCGCGGCGCTGTAATCGGAGCCGGGACGGGGCTCGTGCGAAAAATCCTCCGGCTGAGTAGGCTCCGTGGGGGCTATGGGGGCCGTGGGCAGGGTGGGTGCGGTGGCAGGCTGGTCTCCCAGCAGGGCAACGGTCCGCGTATCCGAACAGGAGCAGAGCAAAAGGCAAACGGTCAATATCAGCGCGCATATATGGCAAAAACGGTAATTCAATGACAAAAATCCGACTTTTCTTTCTTTTTTTCTTATATGATACCTTGTTTTTGGAAATTTCGCAATACTTTTGCGGTAAAATATTGAAAGAAAGCAGGAAAAATTTCGCTTGCCCGCCGGGAAAATGAGGAAGTCCTGACAAATTTTTAGGGGTTACAAAATGCTTCATTCCGTTATATAATGATAACGGGTGATAAAAATGGAGTTGATCAAAATCAACGACCGAAAGCTGAAAGTCATGCTGTCCGAGGGCGATCTCAAATGCTACAATCTGGACTGCGATAAAATAGATTACGATTGCAGCGCGACCAAGGCCGCGTTCCGCCGGATCCTGAACGAGGCAAAGGCAAAGACCGGATTTGACACGGGAGAGGATCGCATCTTCGTGCAAATCTATCCCGCCAGGTGCGGAGGGTGTGAGATGTTCGTGACCCGGTTGGAGCCTGAGAGCACGGACAGTGCGCTGCACACGTTCAGCGCGGTCTATTATTTCGACGATCTGGAGGCTCTTGCCTGTGCGTGCGCCCGTTTGCAGGCATACGGCTTCAAGGACCGCAGCGCACTCTACGCCGACGACAACGGGTACTACCTGCTGCTCAGCGAGGATTACAAACAAAACAACAATACATATTCGGTAAACGAAAGGGGGAAAAGCGTTCCGCATTATCCGCTGCTCGGCGAGTACGGCAAACGCCTGCGCGCCGACCGCACGATCGCGGTAGTCAAAGAGCACTGCACACGCATCTGCGCGGAGAGGGCGGTGGAACGCTTGTCGGCATTACATTGACTTTGAAAGAACTCAAGACCCAGTGCAGCGAATGCGATCGCTGTCCCTTGGGAAAGACAAAAAAGAACACGGTTTTCGGCGCAGGCCGCCCGGACGCAGACGTAATGTTGATCGGGGAGGCGCCGGGGGCGTCCGAGGACGAGCAGGGATTACCCTTTGTGGGGGCCGCCGGGCAGTTGCTGGATCGGTATTTTGAGGCCGTGGGCATCGACCGGGAGCAGGTCTATATCGCCAATATGCTCAAATGCCGTCCGCCCCGCAACCGCGACCCGCTTCCGGAGGAAAAGGAAGCCTGTTTTCCCTATCTGAAAGAGCAGATCCGGCAGATTGATCCCGGGATCATCGTCTGTCTTGGCAGGATCAGCGCCGAACGTCTGATCGGCGGGAACTTCCGCATTACCCGTGACCACGGAAAATGGTACCAAAAAGGAAAGTTTCAGATCACGGCGGTTTATCACCCTTCGCTTTTGCTCCGTGACCCCTCACGACGAGAGGAAATGCTCGCCGATCTGATGGAACTGCGCAGAAAAATGGACGAGATGAAATACCTGTAAAAAACGCGGGAGTGCAAATCCGTTCGATTTGCACTCCCATATTTTTATTTCAAAGTTTTGAAGACTTTGGAACATTTTTTCAAAGTTTTGAGGGGTTTGGGGCACTTTTTCAAAAGTGCCCCAATTCAAATTTAATTTAATTCAATTCAATTCAAATTCAATTCACAGCATACATTTTTTTATAGGGGTTGGCCGAGTTGGGAGAAAGGACGAACAAGCGCTTGCCGTCGTCCGGGATCTTGCGGGAGAAGCAGGTTTCGTACTGCCGGATATAGTCCCGGACGGACGCGAGGTCCTCATCGGTTGCGACCTCGCAGCGCACCTGCGGCGGCAGGGCACGCTTGATCTCATGCGCACGAATGAATATTCGTCCGCCGTGCACGCCCGTGCCGCAAAATTCGCCGATTACCCGATCGTCCGGGCAGTCGATGCCCAGCACGATGATAATGCCGCCCGCCTGATACTCGCCCAAAAAACTCCCGGCGTGACCGCCGATGATGACGGCGGGGACCTTGTCCTTATATGCTTTCATATGGATACCCGCCCGGTAGCCTACGTTTCCCCGCACATAGATCTGTCCGCCGCGCATGGCGTACCCCACAGCGTCGCCCGCGTCGCCGTGGATCACAATCCGTCCGTCGTTCATGGTGTCTCCGACAGCGTCCTGTGCGTTTCCGTTGACCACGACCGTGGCGCAGTTGAGATAGCAGCCCAGCGCGTTGCCCGGCACGCCGTTAATGGTGATCGTGCGCCCGGACGCACCCGCGGCGATAAAGCGATGTCCCATGCAGTTTTCCACCGTAACGTCGCCCTCGGCCGCACGGATCTGCTCGTTGAGCGCCTGAAAATCATACTGCTTTGCATCAATGACCATTGTCCTCACCTCTTTACGCTCCCGCGTGTTTGATGCCGAAAATGTCTAATTCGGTTTGGTTCAAGCCCACGCCGCGCAACATCAGGCGATTGCCGCGCATACTCTCGATGGAATTGATCCCCATGCCGCCCATGAGTTCCTGGATCTCGTGGTTCCATGCGCTGACCAGATTGACCAGCCGCTGCCGTCCCACGTCGGGATCCAGCCGCTTGACCAGATCGGGGCGCTGGGTGGCGATGCCCCAGTTGCACAGCCCGGTCTGACAGGAACGGCAGAGGTGACAGCCCAGCGCGATCAGGGCGCTCGTGCCGATGTAGACCGCATCCGCGCCCAGTGCGACGGCCTTGACAACGTCGGCGGAATTGCGCACAGAACCGCCGATGACTAAAGAAACTTCATTGCGGATCCCCTCGTCCCGCAGACGCTGATCGACTGCGGCAAGGGCAAGTTCGATGGGAATGCCCACGTTGTCCCGCACCCGTGTGGGCGCGGCGCCCGTGCCGCCGCGAAAGCCGTCGATGGCGATGACGTCCGCGCCGCTTCGGGCGATCCCCGAGGCGATGGCCGCGATGTTATGTACCGCCGCTACCTTGACGATGATCGGCTTGCGGTAAGCGGTCGCTTCTTTCAAAGAATAGACCAACTGCCGGAGATCCTCGATCGAATAGATATCGTGATGGGGCGCGGGGGAGATGGCGTCGGTACCCTGAGGGATCATGCGGGTCTCCGATACGTCCTCGCTGATCTTGGCCCCCGGCAGGTGTCCGCCGATGCCCGGCTTGGCGCCCTGACCCATTTTGATCTCGATGGCGGCGCCCGCCTCCAAATAGTCTGGGTGCACCCCAAACCGCCCGGAGGCCACCTGCACGATGGTGTTCGCCCCGTATTGATAGAAATCCTCGTGTAAGCCTCCCTCTCCTGTGTTGTAGTACGTGCCAAGTTCTGCGGCCGCCTGTGCAAGGGAAGCGTGGGCGTTATAACTGATCGAGCCGTAGGACATGGCCGAAAACAGGATCGGTACTTTGAGCTCCAACTGCGGGCTCATCCGGGTATCGAGCGTGCCGTCGGGATTGCGCCTCATGCCGTTGGGCTTTTTGCCTAAGAACACCCGGGTTTCCATGGGCTCGCGCAGCGGGTCGATGGGCGGGTTGGTGACCTGAGAGGCGTTGATCAGAATCTTGTCCCAGTAGACCGGCAGGGAGGTGGGGTTGCCCATGGAGGAGAGCAGTACGCCGCCGGTTTCGGCCTGACGGTAGATCTCCTCGATGGCCTGACCGCTCCAGTTGCCGTTGGGACGGAAGGTATGATCGCTTTTTACGATCTTGAGCGCCCGGGTGGGGCAAAGAGCCACACAGCGATGACAGGCGACGCATTTGCGCTCGTCGCTGATCATCACCCCGTCCGCGTAAGTGTGTACCCCGTTTGCGCACTGGAGCGCGCACACCCGACAGGCGGTACACCGGTCGGCATTGCGCACGACCTCAAATTCCGGATAAATATAGTTGATTGCCATCAGCACTTCACTCCTTCGTGCAGCCGGACGATGACCGGCTCGCCGCCTCTGGGGGCGTATACGTTTTCCACGTCCGGCTCCATCATGCGGATCGCGCACTCCTCGCTTGCCACATAAACCGTCCGGTCCTTTTCACCTACCACCATCGACCGGAGTTTGAGCCGGTCGTTTAAGGCCATCATGCCGCCCTCAAAGCCGAGAATAATGGAAAAGGGGCCGGTAATCAGCATACCGGAAAAGGCGTTGCGAAGATACTTGAGTTCTTCCCGCTCTCTGCCTTGCTTGCGTTCGATGGTGCTCCAAAAGGGGGCCGCCACGATATGCGCCGCTTGCTCCAGGGTCGCGCCCTGCTTGCGAAGAAGATAGTCGAAGATGTAGGTGATGACCTCTGTGTCGGTCAGAAGATCGCAGTGGTAGCCGAACATCTCGATATACCGGCGGTTGGCGTCGTAAGAGGAGATCTCGCCGTTGTGCACGATCGAATAGTCGAGCATGGCAAAGGGGTGCGCCCCGCCCCACCAGCCGGGGGTGTTGGTGGGATATCTTCCGTGTGCGGTCCAGCAGTAACCGGCGTACTCGTCCAGGCGATAGAACTCACCCACGTCCTCGGGATAGCCCACCGCCTTGAACACGCCCATGTTCTTGCCGGAAGAAAAGACGTATGTCCCCTTATAATTATGGTTGAGATTTATCACACACCGGGCTACAAATTCTTTTTCGTCCAGATGGCTGTCCTTTAACTTGTTGTGAATCGGGGTAACGAAATATCTCCAGATGAGCGGCGGGTCTTTGATGGCGGGGGTCTTGCGGGTGGGAATCTTGGACAGGTTGACCACCTCAAAGTGGCTGTCAAGAAATTTTTCGCATTCCGCCTTGGCGTCGCTTCCGTCGTAGAACACGTGCAAGGCGTAAAGATCCTTGTACTCGGGGTAGATGCCGTATCCGGCAAAACCGCCGCCCAACCCGTTGGAGCGCTCGTGCATGGTGGTCATGGAACGGGCGACCAGATCTCCCGGAATGCGCCTGCCGTCCTTGGCAAACACACCGGAAATAGCACAGCCGGATGGAATGCGGACCTTTCCTTCTTTTTGCAGCATAACGAATCTCCTTTACCGATAAAAAAGTCCGCAAAAGGGCGGTCGCCCTTTTACGAACCTCATTGTTCTTTTTTATTATAGAACATTTTGCAGGTTTTTGTCAAGACCTTTTTTTGCAAAATAAAAATAAGAAAAATCAAAAAATCACATTTTGTTCACATTTTCGGATTGAAAAATCCTCTTTTTTTCAAAAAAATTATGAATTTTTTGTAAAGTCGTCCAAAACCCCTTGACAAAGCCGCGCATACGGAGTAAAATACAGTCAGAAAACGGCAAAGGCGCCGCGAAAATTTTTCTCGCACCTTGCCGTTTTTGTTTTTTTGGATTATTCATTAAGGAGAGTACGACATGAGTAAAGTAACGGAAATTTTCGGTTCTATGGTCTTTAACGACGCGGTCATGAAAGAGCGCCTGCCCAAGGAGACTTACAAAGCGCTGCACAAGACCATCGAAAACGGCAAGTCCCTCGACCCCAACATTGCCAACATCGTGGCAAACGCCATGAAAGACTGGGCGATCGAAAAGGGCGCTACCCACTACACCCACTGGTTTGAGCCTATGACCGGCATTACCGCCGAAAAACACGACAGTTTTATCTCGGCCGAGAAAAACGGCAGTATTATCATGGAGTTCTCGGGCAAAGAACTGGTGCGCGGCGAGCCGGACGCTTCCTCTTTTCCCTCCGGCGGCCTGCGGGCGACTTTTGAGGCACGCGGCTACACCGCATGGGACCCGACCTCTTACGCATTCGTCAAGGACGGCGTGCTCTGCATTCCCACCGCTTTCTGCTCTTACGGCGGCGAGGCGCTGGACAAGAAAACCCCCCTCTTGCGTTCCATGGAGGCGATCAGCAAGCAGGCCGTGCGCATTCTGCGCCTGTTCGGCAACGACACGGTCAAGACGGTCAAGACCACCGTCGGTCCGGAGCAGGAGTATTTCCTCATCGACCGGGAGGTATACGAACAGCGGGAGGACCTGATCTACACCGGCAGGACCCTGTTCGGCGCCAAGTCCCCCAAGGGACAGGAATTAGACGACCACTATTTCGGCGTGATCAAGGACCGTGTCAAGAATTTCATGACCGAACTCAATGACGAACTCTGGCGGCTGGGCATTCTGGCCAAGACCGAGCACAACGAGGTGGCCCCCGCCCAGCACGAGTTAGCCCCTATCTTCACCACCACCAATATGGCCGTAGACAACAACTACCTGACCATGGAAATCATGCAAAAAGTCGCAAAACGGCACGGCATGGTCTGCCTGCTCCACGAAAAGCCCTTTGCCGGTATCAACGGCTCGGGCAAGCACAACAACTGGTCGATCTCGACCGACGCGGGCGTCAACCTGCTCGATCCGGGCGAGACTCCCTACGACAACGCGCAGTTTCTGGTCTTTTTGACCGCAGTCATCAAGGCGGTGGACGATTATCAGGATCTTTTGCGCATCTCGGTCGCCAGCGCGGGCAACGATCACCGTCTGGGCGCCAACGAAGCCCCTCCCGCCGTGGTTTCCATCTTCTTGGGAGACGAACTGGACGCCGTGGTCAAGGCGGTTGTCGCCGGCAAAACCTACACCGGCGGCAAGGCTGAGAAAATGGAGATCGGCGTACACGTGCTTCCCAAGTTCCCTAGAGACAATACCGACCGCAACCGCACCTCGCCCTTTGCCTTTACCGGCAACAAATTCGAGTTCCGTATGCTGGGATCGACCGCATCGGTTGCAGACCCCAACATCGTGCTCAACACCGCCGTGGCCGAGAGCCTGCGGCAGTTCGCAGACCAACTGGAGAGCGCACCCGACTTCGGAAAGGCGCTCAACGCCCTGATCCGCAAGACCCTCAAGGCGCACCAGCGGATTATCTTCAACGGCAACGGTTACGACGACGCATGGATCGCGGAGGCCGAGAAACGGGGTCTGCTCAATCTCAAAAGCACGCCCGACGCCCTGCCCTATTATCTGAAAGAGAAGAACGTCGAACTGTTCACTTCTCACGGCGTGTTCACCCGCGCCGAGATGGAGTCCCGGTACGAAATCATGATCGAGAACTACTGCAAGGTGATCGGCATCGAGGCGAATACCATGCTGCAAATGGCCAAGCGGGATATTCTCCCGGCGGTCAGCGCATACTCGGCAGAACTTGTAGACACCGCCCTCTCCAAAAAGGCACTGTCCGACAAGATCGATACCACCTACGAGGAGGAGTGCGCCGCCAAGATCTCCAAACTGACCGCGCGCCTGTACGCCAAGACTGCGGCTCTGGAAAAGGCCATGGCCGGCAAGGACAAGGTCACGCCCGGCATCAAGGTCGCCGTCTACTATAAGGATAAGGTCTTTGCGGCCATGAACCAACTGCGAATGACAGCAGACGAACTGGAAACCCTCACCGGCAGTGACTACTGGCCCCTGCCGTCCTATGGCAAGATCTTGTTCAGCGTCAAATAAATCAAGCCGGTTGAAGCCGGATCAAGCCGGACTTGGGTTGTCCTGTGCGCGCACATGAGAAAAAGACCGTTTCCAAAAGAAAGCGGTCACAGCCTAAAGACAAAGCGACTTTGTGATCAAACACACAGAGTCGCTTTGTTGTAATTTGTAAGAAGAACCACAAAAATCCGTGAAGAATTGCAAAAGTGGTTCAAAACGTTCCGAAAAGAGTGAAAGGTCGAACGGTCCTTGCCTTTTTCCCACAGGATTGTGGCTGATTTTTTAAGATTCAGGCACGCGAAAGTGAGCCAGACCTTCATATCCATCCGGGCTTTTC
>CANQPT010000016.1 GCA_947625805.1 uncultured Clostridia bacterium | reverse complement strand
GAAAGCCTACAAATAAAAAGTCAAGCCCCAAAAAAGAACTTGACGAAAAAAATTGTAGGTGAAGTAGGAAGAAAAAGAGTATGACAAAAAGACCGCCGTAAAACGCCGGCAAAAAAGGATGCAGAAGCACAGTTACCCCGGTCAGTCAAGGATAAACAACTACGCTGCGCCTGCGGCGTCCTTGACAGCCCGTGTTAACAGTGCTGTCGGGTAAATAAGAGCGGCAATGCCGCCTCAGTCAGTCAAAGACTGATCTGAGTCAGTATCAGCAGATACGGTCAAAGCTAAATAATCTCTGACCTTAGCATAGTACCGACGTAGAAACTTGTTTGCAGAAGCTGTCATGTAGACGTAGTAAGGCTTTCCCTCAGCACGCTTGCGGTCAAGAAACTGAAAGACCGGTTCATTCTCAGGAGCAGTTTTCAGATAGCATGACATGATGTTAAACAGCGTTTTTCGTAAGTACGGTGAGCCGCGCTTGGAAGATTTGTTGCTTCGCACATTCTTGTCTCCGGATTGATTGGGCATAGGATCTATGCCGGCAAAGGCAACAAGAGCCTGCTTGTGAGCAAAACGGCGAATGTCTCCGATCTCAGCCATAAGCTGAGGACCGTATGTAGCGCCGACGCCGTACATCTCCATTACTACAGGGTATTCCGGCAGCATAGACGCCAACCGATTCATCTCGATGCGGTAAAGTTCTACGGAACGGGAGATAACGGCAAGCTGTTTTGCCGCCTCCTGCACAAGTATTTTGGTTAACTCAGACTTGGGAGTTAAAACAACGACGGATTTTGAAAGTTCGTATACCTCATCTACGGTATTTGACTTGAAAAAGTATCCGTTACGCTTACACCACTTACGGTAACGCTCAGCGAAAGCCTCCTTGCTGTACTTTCGTACACAGTCAGCGTGCCAAAATGTGATGATGAAATCTACCCATTTCTGAGTGCCGTCACTGCGAACGGGGCTGTCAAAGCACTTGCGGATGCCGGGAAAGGTTTGTTCAAGCAATGCAATCAAATTGTTGGAGGTTGCTGTTTTCTGCTTGGATGCAAGTTGAAATTGGCGGTTGAGGGTCTTTAAATCATAGCGAATGGTATCCATAGGAGTATAATCGCGCAAATCCGCCCAATTGTCAAGAGCATATCGCGCAATTTTTTGAGAATCTGCTTTATCGGTCTTGACTTTGCGCAGAGAATTGCCGCCGTACTCCTTGATCAGGAGTGGATTTACGGCGCTTACGAAAAGTCCCGCTTCGTGAAGCACATTGGCTACTGACTCATAGTATCGTCCGGTATGCTCCATTACCACACGGGTCTCTCCGTCAATAGCTTTAAGCTGCCTTGCAAGCTCACTCAGATCGGCTACGCTGTGCTTCACCTCAAACGGGAGCATTACTACTTCTCCGAAAGGGCGGAGAACCGATACCATGCTCTTATTCTTTGAAACATCGATTCCTACTGCGTTCATTTTCAAACTCCTTGTTCGGTTGAATTTGCAATGGACTGTGCCATCTTTACCCATTGCCGATTCTATCTGTTTGCTGACACGAACGCACGGTTTCCCGATGTTTCTACCTACACAAATCGAACGCTGCTAATAGGAGGATGGCTGACTGACTTTCTGACGTGCGTTTCAGCACTTGGAGGTGAAGGTCAGACCATTACCTCTCTATTATACAGCTTTGGCAACGAGATGTCCCATGCCTATGGCTGGCTGCCATAAATCAAGGGGCAAATATATTGTAACAGGAGGACAGAATGTTCGGATTATTCAAAAAAAAGGCCGCTGAAACCAAGCGGGCGGTCATCTTCGTCGATTACGAGCACTGGTTTATCTCGTTTGAAAAATTCTATCAGAAAAAGCCGGATATCAAGGCGTTCCGGGACGAGCTTTCCCAGTCCTACGATATCGTGGACATCACGTTTTTCGCGGATTTTTCTCATCCGTCCCTGCGCGCCGAGATCTCCCGTATCCGCGCGGTCACAGGCTCTATTATCGAAACGCAGAATTCGTCCAGCCATTACAAAAAGGATTTCACCGATTTCATCATGCTGGACCACATCTATCAGGAAGCCCTGATGCGCTCGAATATTGACACCTTTATCATCTTCTCGGGCGACGGACACTTCTCAAGCGTGGTCAGTTTTCTCAAGACCAAATGCCGCAAGGAAGTGGGCGTTTACGGGGTCAAGGGCGCGGTCAGCCTGACCCTGCGGGAGGCGGCCGACTGGACCATTGAGGTATCGGCCGAGGACACCACCTTAAAGGAACACGCGGGCATGATCTTAAAAAATCTCAAGAGCCTGCAGGACTCCCGCAAGGGCAAGAAAAAGGCTCACATCACTTTCTGGGGAACGGCCGAGGCGGTTTCCAAGGCCAATGGGGTCGACAAAAACGAGATCGCCGACAGCCTGCGCAAACTGCTTGACAAAGGCTATATGAACCAGCGGTACACCCGGTACGGCACCAAGAACATCAAGGTGATCGACGTGGACTGGGACAAGTGTAAAAAGGACGGCCTTTGGTCATGATCGGGCGATTTGCAAAAAAAAGGGCGGCGCGGCAGGAAAAAGAGGTACACGATGCGCTGGTGGAAAAAATACACGGCCGCACCATCCGGTACGCAAGCGAGCGCCTGCCCGATAACGGCGGCGACGTGATTTTAGGCAAGGACGGTTCGCTCAGCGTGCGAAACGGCCAGCTGATCGTGCTGGCGGGCGGCAATATCGTCTTTCGGGCAAAAACCGACGACCTCACCCTCTCGGAATTGATGTCTTTGGAAGGGGTTATCTTAGAGGGAGAGGACTTAGAGCACGGCGGGGTCCGCCGCAGGATCATCGCGTATTATACCTATTATCGGTGACAAGTCTATGGATCAATCAATCGAAAAGACCCTGGTCGCAACGCTTGCGGCCAAGGGCTTACACATTGCAACGGCAGAATCCTGTACCGGCGGGCTGGCCGCCGCGCGCATCACGTCGGTTGCGGGAGCAAGCGAGGTCTTTGACGGCGCAGTGGTCTCTTACGCCAACCGGGTCAAGGAAGAACTCTTGGGCGTGCCCGAGAAGATTTTAGCGCGGCACGGGGCGGTCAGCGCCGAATGTGCCTGCGCCATGGCGCAGGGCGTGCGCACCTTAATGGGCGCGGACATCGGCGTCTCCCTCACCGGCATTGCGGGGCCGGGCGGCGGCACGCCGGAAAAACCGGTTGGCACGGTATATCTGGGCATAGCCGACGCCGCCGGCGTATCCGCCCGCCTGCTCACCCTCTCGGGCGACCGGGACGCCATTCGCGCCCGAAGCGTCCAAGCGGCCCTCGCGGCGGCGCTCACACAAGCAGAACAATATCCGGCGAGGCCGGAAGAAACGTGAGGAATCACATCATGAAACTCAACTACACGGAATCCACAAAAACCATCCGCAACCCGGAAATGGGCTATCCCACTTTCGGGCGCTGGCAGCACATGGTCAAAGACGGCATTTTGCCGAACAGCGACGA
Organism: uncultured Clostridia bacterium; assembly: GCA_947625805.1. Taxonomy (GTDB): domain Bacteria; phylum Bacillota; class Clostridia; order Oscillospirales; family CAG-272; genus CAKSEI01. The sequence goes on along the minus strand of CANQPT010000016.1, from coordinate 32,689 downwards.
GACCTATCCCCAACTGCACGGGTACACCAATCAGTTGTACACCCTGACCGCCTTTACCGAAAACGGGGGCGGCAAGGACATTCCGATTACCCGGGCGGCGCTGGACGCGCTGGGCGGACAACTCGACATGCTGGAGCAGACCGGCGGCAGCGCTCTTCTGCGCTTTGCCTATGACTGCAACGGCGTGCGCGATCAGGAGCCCAAAGACCTCTCTCTGATCCTCTCGCACCTGGCACAGATCGGAGAGGTGTTAAAGGAGCACTCGGGCGCGGTCAGCGGTCTGGAGGCCGGTGTGATCGGTCTTTTCGGGGAGATGCACACCTCGAACTATTGCGGCGCGGAATACTCGAAACCGATCGTTCAGGCGCTGCTCGACGCCTGCCCGGACGGCAAGCCGGTGCTGCTGCGCACCCCTGCCTACCTCAAGAACTATACCGGCATGGATTACAGCGAACTTGCAAACTTCACTCCCGAGCCCGGCTCGGACGTTGCGCGCATCGGCTTCTACAACGACGGCTACATGGGCTCGGACAGCGATCTGGGCACATGGATGGAGGACACCCTGTCCCGCAAAGAGGGGATCGACTACTTAAACCGTACCGGTACCCGCTCTTTCTACGGCGGCGAATATTCGGGCGCATGGTGGTGGACCACCCGTTTTTCAGCATGGCTGCCTGAGAACGCCATTCCCGAAATGTACCGCTCCCATGTGGACTACATCCGCGGCAACATCTTCCACGACGAGCACGTCAGTTACGAGAACTTTATCTACAACGAGGACTACGAGTTCTCATGGTTCCCGGACAACTCGGCCTACTACGGAGAGAGTTGCTACAAGTTTATCCGCGACCACTTAGGCTACCGCTTTGTCATTCGTAAAAGCGAGGTCAGCGCAGAGGGCCGGGAGGTCACTTTCCGAGGGGCTGTCGAGAACACCGGTTTCTCCTCTGTGATCAATCCGCGAAAGGCCCGGGTAATCTTTAAGGGCGAGAACGGGAAGACCCGGATTGTACCGGTCGAGTGCGATCCAAGAGCATGGTTATCCGCCGAGACCACCCCGTACCAAATCAAAGCGACCCTGCCTGCGGACGCCGCCCCCGGCAGATACGAGGCCTATCTGCGCCTATCCCTGCCCACGGCAAGCGACGAGTTGTCCGCAAAGAGTGCGATCGAATTTGCCAACATCGACATCTATAATGAAGAATTGGCAGGAAACTTTATCGGAGAATTTACCGTAAATGATTAAATTGAAAACGGAAAAGCACCGCGTTTTTGCCGCACGATGGATCTATGCCCCCGCCAAGCACCCACGTCTGGCGGGGCTGGTCCGTCCCGCCCCGCTGCGCCGCGCTCTGCGCGCGCTGCTCTGGCTGATCTCGCTGGCCTTTCCCGCCGCCTGTTATCTTGCGACCGAGTATATCCATTTTGCCGCCATCGGACCCGACAGGCTCGAGCGTTTCCTGCAAAACCGGACTTCGGTGGCCATCGGTATGCTTATCGTTTGCTATCTTTTGTGGGTCTGTCTGCTGCTGCTCTTCAAAAAACCGTCGGCCGCAAATGCGGTACTGCTCTGTTTCTTTGGCGCCGCGGCCGTCGCCAGCCATTACAAGCACGCGCTGACCGGTGATTTTCTGTATCCGTGGGATCTTTCGCAGGCGGGCAACATCGGCGAGTTGGTAGGCTTTCTTTCGGGCGGTATCCCCATGCTGGTCGTGGCGGCGGCCCTTGGGGCGCTTGTTCTCGCCTGCCTTCCCTCGCTGACAAACGAGACGCTTGCTCTGCGCTGGTGGGTGAGAGTTCCCATTGCGCTTGCCCTGATTATCCTCATGACCGTGACCGTGCGCGTTCCCGCACTGGGAAAGGATTTTTTGGAGCGGCACGGCATGTCCTCCGCAAACGCCGCCCTGCAGGACTCCAACTACACGGACAACGGCCTTGTCGGCGCATTTACGGTCAATCTTCTCTCGATGAACGTGCAAAAACCGGCCGGATATTCAAAAGAGGCCGTGGAAGAAATTCTTTCCCCCTATCAGCCGATCGGAGCAAGCGACGACTTTGCCTCGCCGGATATAATCGTCATTCTTTCCGAGAGTTTCTGGGATCCCAAACTGCTTCCCGGCTCGTCCTTTACCGACGCCGAGGGAAATCCCGCCGACCCGATCGCAAACTTTACCGAGATCTCCTCTCGGCCGGGCGCGGTCAGCGGCATGATGGCCAACACCGCCTTAGGCGGCGGAACGGTCAGGCCGGAGTTCGAGGTACTCACGGGGCTTTCCACCGACTATCTTCCCTCCGGCAGCGTGCCTTATCAGTATCTGCACCGCCCGACCGAAAGTTTCGCTTCCCTTTACAAGAGTATGGGCTACAACACCTATGCCGTGCATCCCTATCTTCCCGCTTTTTATTCCAGAGTCAGCGGATACCCGCAGATCGGCCTTGACAATCTCTCCTTTGAGGAAGAAATCTACGCCTACTCGGCGTCAAGCGACTGGCAGTGGGATTTGCGGGGCAAACATATCTCCGACCATTCCTTTGTGGAGTACATAGAGCATACCCTTGATGAAAACCAAGGCTCGGCATTCGTATTGGGCATTTCCATGGAGGCTCACCAGCCCTACGAAACCAAATTCAAAGAGGAAGACCTGAAAGTGTTCGCGGAAAACGGGGCGCTGGACGAGAGCACGCTGCTTTCCTTCCGCAACTTCACCATGGCCATGTACGACGCAGATCAGGCGCTGGGACAGCTGGTGGATTATATCGACAACCGGGAAAAGGAAACCGTTCTTGTCTACTTCGGGGATCACCTGCCCACGCTGGGAACCAATTACGCGGCATACGTACAGTCGGGCATGATCGCGGACGCGGAGCGCACGGGTGAACAGGACCGGTACGTGACCCAGCGTACGCCGTTCCTCATCTATGCCAACTTCCCGCTGAAAGACAGTGAACTTCTGACTCCGGGCACGGGCAATGAGATCGCCTCCTACAACCTGCTGAACGCCGCCAACCAGATGATCGGCGCTCCCCGCACGCGGTATATGCAGTGGCTTGCCGACTTTGGCAAACAGTATCAAAGTTATAACGTGCGCATGAAACTGAAAATGACCGATGCGCTGCAGCAGTTTGTAGACGCTCACCGTATGATCACCTACGACCGCATCGCAGGCAAGCAATATTCTGCCGAACAATAGGCCCTGTTCTTTCATTGTTTTCGCCGTGATAGTATGCTCATATTTGCAGCATACTATCAAAAAACGGAGATGATGACATGACCTCACTGTGGCACAGAAGTTGTACGATGCGCGAGCGTCCCGCGCTCACGCGCAATCTGTTTTGCGACGTATGCGTGATCGGCGCGGGACTGACCGGTGTGCTCACCGCCTATTATCTTTCCCGTGCGGGTCTTGACGTTGTGGTACTGGAGGCAGACCGCATTGGAAGCGGCACGAGCGGCAGCACCACAGGCAAGATCACCGCACAGCATTCCTTTCTCTATGACCGCATCACCCGCAGTCAGGGCAGCGCGGTCGCCCGTGCGTACGCCGCCTTACAGACCAAAGCGATCGACGCATATGAATCGCTTGTGCGGGAGCACGGCATCGACTGCGGCTTTGTGCGCAAAAAATCCTATCTTTTTACAGACGCCGACAACGATGAGTTATACGCCGAGTATGCCGCCGCCACCGGCGCGGGCATCGACGCATATCTGACCCGGGACACGGGGTTGCCCTTTGACGCGCAGGCGCTGGTTTTTCCGGGGCAGGCGCAGTTCCACCCGCTCACCTTTTTGTCCGCCATGTCCGAACAGGTGGATATTTACGAGCACAGTCGGGTGCTGACGGTCAAGGATACTTGCGCTTCAACCGCGCACGGCAGCGTCAGTGCACACAATATTATTTTTGCCTGCGGCTGTCCCTTTGTCAACTTCCCCGGGCTTTTCTTTATGCGCCAGCACCAATCCCGCTCCTATCTTCTTGCCCTGGAGGGCGCACCCATCCCGGACGGAATGTATTACAGCGCCGCAGACGGCGGCACAAGCATTCGCTCCTACGGCGGGCTTTTGCTGTTCGGAGGCGGGGCACACCGAACCGGCACCGAGGGCACGGTCTGGCATTACCCGGCGCTGGAAGCCCATGCCAAGCGGCTGCTCGGTACGCAGATCCGCGTGACCTGCCGTTGGTCGGCACAGGACGGCATAACGGCGGACGGGTTACCGTATATCGGAGAATTTTCCCCGTCGCGTCCCGGGTGGTATTTAGCGACCGGATTCGGCAAGTGGGGCATGACCCAAGCGATGGCGGCAGCGCAGATCCTCTGCCGGAAAATCACAGACAAAGCGACTCCCGTCGACTCTTTGTTCTCTCCCACCCGCTTTTCCCTTTCCGCCGCAAAGGCCGCCGTGCGGGAAACAGCCATCTCCCTGCGGCAACTGACCAAAGAAGCGCTGACTGCGGCGGACGTCAGCGACCTTGCGCGAATCGGGCGCGGAGAGGGCGGAGTCGTCCTGCTGCACGGAAACCGGACCGGCGTATACCGGGACGAGCATGGCAGTCTTTTTGCCGTGGATACCCGCTGTCCGCACCTCGGCTGTGCGCTCGAGTGGAACGCAGACGAAAAAAGTTGGGACTGTCCCTGTCACGGCTCGCGCTTTGATGTGCGCGGACGTCTGCTTCACGGTCCGGCGCAGACCCGCCTGTCTTTTTCCGAGAGACAGGGAAAATAGGACCAACCCGTGCCTGAATGCTATAACAGATTCGCAGAAAAATCTGCGAATCTGTTATCAGGAGAGGTTTTAGGAGCGTGTTGCTTCCGACAGAGTTGCCGGCGTGCAAATCCCAAGATTTGCACGCCGTTTATTTCAAAATTTTGAGGGGTTTCAGGGGAACTTTTTCAAAAGTTCCCCCTAGGCAATACAATCAGGGTACAATGCGCCCCTGACTATATTGCCTAATCCAATTTAATCAAATTACATTCCGGCAGCAGGGCGCGGTCGCGATGCCCGGAGGTAAAGATCAGCGATTGGGCGCCGCGTTCGGCGATGACCGCGTAGATCTTTGAAAGACGCGCATCGTCCATGGCGGCAAAACTCTCGTCAAAGATCATGGGCAGGCTTTTCCCGGGACAGAGTTGCTCGCACAGCGCAATGCGCAGGGCGATATATACTAAATCCCGGGTGCCGCGGCTGAGATATTCGGTATCCCGCACGGCGTCGCCGTGGGCGCGGTCGGTATAGGTAATCGACAGGTCGGGTGAAATCCACAGGGTATCGTATTTTCCGCCGGTCGCCTGCTTTAACAGTTGCCCCGCCCGGCGGGCGAGCGCCGGAGAAATATGTTCCTTGACCGCCTCTGAGGCCTGCTCCATTTTTTCATAAGCAAGGCGAAGCGCGTCGCAGCGCAGAGTGAGCGCGTCGATCTCTTGCCCCAACTCCCGCAGCCGCTCCTCCAGTTGCTGTTCGTCCTGAGCGCGGGCGCGCAGTTCGATCAATGTCTTTTCGAGTTCCACGATCTTTGCGCGGATGTTTTCTTTTCCCACACTGCCGAATGCAACGCGGTTTTTTAACTCCTTGGGATCGAGGGAGCGCATCACTTGCTGCGGATCGCCGCCGAGCGCGTCCCGCAAAGCCTGCTCATCCCATTCGGCAAGCAAACCACGCAGTTGTCGCAGATCCTGCTCGGCGCGGGCGATCTGTCCGTCCAGTACGGTACAGCTTTCTCTGATGGTGGTTAAGCGCGCCGCCAGCGTTTCCAAGGCGTCCGGCCCCTCATAGGCTCTGCCGAAGCGAGCGCACAAGGTTTTGGCGCGGGCAATGCGGGTGGCCTGCTCGGCCTGTTCCCGCTCCCGCCGTGCCTCTCTTGAACGCAGCTGCTCCCGAAAGAAGATTCCGTCGTCTCTTGCCCGCTCGGCGCAAATATGCACCTCGTCAATGGAATTCACACCGTATTCCGTGAGAAGGTCGCGCAGTCTGCCCGCGGCTTTTGCGCCTGCCGCAAACAGCAGAATGGCGCACACTCCCGCCGCAAACGCTCCCGCCGCAAAGACCCACGGAGAGGTAAGCAGAGGATGCAGCGACTCAAGCAGCGAAATGAACGGCTCGGTCTGCAAAGCCAGAGTCACCGCCACGCCAAACAGCACAAGGGTCAAAAAGGCAAACACTGCGCCGACCGCCCGGCAGGTCTTTGCCCGGCGGGCAACCGAACGCAAGCGGGCGGTCACCCGCTCGGCGCCTCCGTCCCGTTCTATGGGATGCTCGGGCGGCGGCTCGGGTGAAACGTCGTCCGACGGGACAGGCTCTGACTCCCGGATGGCCGCAGACAGCCGGATGAGGGCGTGGATATCCTCGGAAGAGGGCAACTCTCCGGCGGGAAACTGAGATTCCCGCTTGTCCCGCAAAGCCCGCAGACGGTTTTCCAATTCCGCCGCCTCCGCAAAACGCAGCAGGCGCTCGGCGGATTCGTACCGTGTAAGATTCTGCTCGGCCTCCTCGGTCAGGCGGGCGTTTTCGCTCTCGCTTTTGCGAAGATCCTCCAGTTTTTCCTCGATCTTCCGCACCTGCTCTCCGGCCCCCTGCGCCTCCCGCAGCCGGGCCGCCAGCGCGTCCCGCTCGCACTGCGCGTCATACAGTCTGCCGCCCTTGGCGTTCTTATGCAAAAGCCCCGCGCGTGCGGCGTCCAGTGCTTTCAGCACCTTTGCCGAGTCGATCTCCTCCTCGGCGGAAAACAGAAGATTTTCGATGGCCGTACCAATCTCCGTACCGCCCACCGCCGCGCCGTGTAACTGGGAAACGTAGGCAGTGCGCACAAACACGCTCTCGTTCATGCCAAGAAAAACCTCGCAGGGGGGCATGTCCTCAAAAACCCGTTCGCCGCTCGACAGATCCGTGACGGTATACTCGTCCCGGGCGGCGGTCTTGCCGGTCATGGTCAGGGTGCGGGCAATACGGTAATCCCGCCCCTCGTAAGATAAGGTCAGCGTGCCGTGAGCACTGCCCGCATCAAAGGGAAGATAGCGCTTGCGATCAGGCATCGCCGTATTTTTGCCCTTGGCAGGCAAACCGAAAAAGATAAATTTGATAAACGCGCACAGAGTGCTCTTGCCCGATTCGTTTTGCCCCTCGATCAGGTTGATCCCCTCCGAGAAAACAAACCGCCGGTCGCTTAACCCTCCGAATGCGCCGATATAGAGTTCCTTAAAGATCATTGTCCGCCTCCCAAAAGCGACAGAAAATCCGCATAGCACGACACGGTGTACGTAGGCTGTACGTCCCCTTGCAGGAGCAGTCCCTGGGGGTTGTACCAACAACTGTCTACCCCGGCGCCCGCCGCCCCCGCAATATCCGAGGTCAGGCTGTCCCCGAACGCGATACAGTCGGCGGCTGAAAGGCCGGGCAGAGCGGCAAAGACCGCGTCATAATAGGCGGAAGAGGGCTTGGAATGCCCGATTTCCTCCGAGATGAAGATACCGGAAAGATGGGTTCCGATGCCCGCGTCTGCCACCCGCTGTCGCTGTACCGCGGCAATGCCGTTGGTGGTCAGGTAAAGGGGCGCAAGCGCAGAGGCCTGCCGCAAAAATTCCCGCGCGCCCGGCAGAAGAATGTGCGCGCCCGCCAGCCGTGTGCCGTAGACCTCGGTCAGGCGAGCGGGGTCTAAGGTCATCCCATAGCGCCGGCAAAACCGCTCAAAGCGTGCCACCCGCAGGCGGGACACGGTCATCTCGCCCCGCTCCATGGCTTTCCAGCAACAACGGTTGATGGCGGCGTAGTCGGCCGCCATTTCCGGCGTGCAGTACACCCCTGAGGCGTCTAACGCCTCGATCAGCGCTTTGCGCTCACAGGCGGCAAAATCAAAAATCGTGTCGTCAGCGTCCAGCAGTACCGCAAGATATTGTTTCATAGTTCCACCTCGCCGGGGTCCACGCCGTCCATAGCGCACAAGCCCAGTTTGAGAGCCAGCTCCGCGGTAGTGCGCACGGTCGGGTCATCGCTGTCAAGGGAGGGGGCGATGGCACGGAAGAACTCTCCCCGCAGGGTGCGGTCGTCGGCCAGCGCCGCCCGATCTGCAAGAGGCAGGGTCCGGTCGACAATCTCGCATTCCTCCGGTCCGCTCACCATGGCGCGGATGGCGGCACAGCAGGGATGGTATTCGGCGCTCAAGTCGCCTGTCAGGGTAAAGCGCACCGCGCACTCTCCCCGCCAGCCGTTTTGCCCGCACAATTCGGTAAGACGGCGGGCGCAGTCCTCATCCGAGGCGCATCCGTTCACATCGACCTGAGCGCGATAATAGCAAAAGGACTCGATGGTTTCCGGGCGCACAGTGCAGTCGGTATATCCTCTGCTTCGGTCGATTTGACCGATCAGTACGCCCTTGTGCCCGCATTCGCCGAAATCTCTGCCCACCGTACAGCCGGAATAGGCGTAGACCGTGTCCCGGATCTTGCGGACAACGCCGCCGTCGTGAATATGCCCAAGCGCCACGTAATCCGCACCCGTTGCGCCGATGGTCTTTTCGCTCAGCGGACAGACAGTGCTTGCCGCGCTTACCAGATCCGCGTGAGCCACTATCAGCCGGGCGCCGTCGCCCTCCGCACGAAAGCCCTCCAGCGGACAGGATGTGCGCGGACGGCTGCTCACAAAGGCATAACCGTACACCGTGCAGTTCAACTCCGGTAGCGGCAGAGCGGTCATATCGGGAGAGGAAAAAACGAATACGTTCTCAGGCAACCTTCCGGTTGCCCAAACGCCGTTCGGAGTGTAGGGATCGTGATTGCCGGGGGCGATCACAAACCGGCAGTCGGCCGCCCGTGCAAAGCCCGCACGCACCGCCGCCGCCGTTCCCTCGGACGGCTCCGGGGTATCAAACAGATCCCCCGCACAGAGGCAGAGGGGAATGTGCTCGTCCACGATCAGGTCGATGACCGCGCCGAACGCATCCAGCGCGCCCTTGCGCTTGCGCTCCCTCACAGACGGGCGATCGCCCGAAAAGGGAGAATCCAGATGCAGGTCTGCAAAATGCAGGAATTTCAGCATGATAAAGTCCTTTCAGGGGATAGAGGTCGCCCGGGGGCGGCGCGCAGTCCCTTGGGATAGTGATTTTTGAGAATGCCGCCCACGGCCTTTGCCCCGCCCAGCGGGACGCCGTCCGTCAGCACAGCCCGCCAGCCGTCCGGCGGGTCTGCGGACAGCGTTCTTCCGCAAAGATAGTCGGATATCCCGGCGGAATCGGAGGGAAGATCGATTTGCTGTAAAAACCGCCCGCCGAAAGCGGAAAACAGGTGATGGTGCGGGCGGAAAACCCCTTTTTGTATCTTTCCCAGCGCCGCGCCGTACCCCACCACGCCCCGCTCGGGAAGCGGAATGGACGCACTCGCGCCCCAGACCATGCCGTCCGCCGCACACAAGTGCAGTCGGTCGGGCGAAAGATCGGTATAAGTATGCAAAAAGTCGGCAAGGACAGTCTGCTCTTGCGCGGACAGCCGACGTTCGGCCGCCCGGAAGCGCACGCCGCGGCAGCAAACGTCCTCCGCCCGCCGCAATAAGGCAATAAACTGCCCCTCTCCCGGGGCAAGATGAGGATAAAAACGCCTTGCAAGCGGCGCCTCCTCCTGCGCCGGGACTGTGACCGGCAAGAGTTTCTCGTTCACCGGAACAAGGCAAAAATCCGGGTGGCGGCTGAGAAAGGCCGCGATCTGCCGCTCGTTTTCCTCAAGGGAAAAGGTACAGGTGGAATAGAGAAGATACCCGCCCGGCGCTACCGTCCCGCACACGCCGTCGAGAATGCGTTTTTGCATTCCGGCACATTTGCGCACCCCGCCGGGATTCCAGTCTGCAAGGGCGGCGGGATATTTGCGGAACATACCCTCTCCCGAACAGGGCACGTCGGCAAGCACAAGATCAAAGCACCCGTCGTACAATTCCGCCAACTCTTCCGCCGGCAGTGCCGTGACCGCCGTATTATAAAGCCCCGCCCGCTCGATATTCTGAGCAAGGATGCGGGCACGGGCGGGGTCGGCTTCATTTGCGATCAGAAATCCTCCTGCCGCAAGCGTACCTCCAATGCGCACGCTTTTGCCGCCGGGGGCGGCACAGGCGTCCAGTACCCGCAGACCGTGTAAGTCGTCCGGCAGGGCGCACAGGGTGGCCTGTGCCGAAGGATCCTGAATATAAAATGCACCCGCGTGGTGCAGCGGATGCGCACCCAAGCGCTCCTGTTCGCACAAAAATCCGTCGGGCGAACAGGACAGCGGGGTCAGCGGGAACGGCAGGGCGTCCCGCAGGGCGGCGGCGCTGATCTTATGGGTACGATAGAGCGCACGTACCGGTCTTTCCTTTTGCAGAGCGTGAGCAAAAGTGGGATATTCCCCGCCTAACAGCGCACGCATACGCTTTTCAAATTCTTGCGGAAGATTCATAGACAGATCGCGTCGATACGCGCAAGTTCCTCTTGGCTGAAGGGTGCGGCCTGCGTGGCGCGGACGTTGTCAAGAATCTGCTCGGGCTTGGACGCGCCGATGATCACACTGCAGACCGCCTGAGAGCGCAGCACCCATGCAAGAGCCATTTGCGCGAGACTCTGACCGCGCAGGGCGGCAATTTCATTGAGCGCCCGGATCTTGCCAAGCATTTCGGGGGTAAGCGCCTCTTTGCGCAGAAAGCGCGGATCGCGAGCGATCCGGCTGTCGTCCGGCACACCGTGCAAATACCGATCGGTGAGCAGTCCCTGTGCAAGCGCAGAAAAAGCGGTCAATCCCAACTTTTGCCGTTCGCACTGGGCGAGCGTGCCGTCCTGCTCCGGGCCGCGACTCAGCATGGAATAACTTTTTTGATGAATGACGAGCGGCAGGTGCAACTCTTTTGCAAGAGCGAGAGCGCGGGAGGTCCATTCGGTATCATAATTCGAGATGCCCGCATACAAGGCCTTCCCCGCACGCACAATGGCGGCCAGCGCCTCCATGGTTTCCTCGATGGGAGTGTCCGGCGTCATGCGGTGATGATAGAAAATATCCACGTACTCTACCCCCATCCGCTTAAGGCTTGCGTCGCAGGAAGCGATCATATGCTTGCGGCTGCCGCCCGAGCCGTATGGACCGCTCCACATATCAAAGCCCGCCTTGGTGGTGATGACCAACTCGTCCCGATAGGGCGCAAGGTCGCGGGCGATGACGCGCCCGAAATTTTCTTCGGCGCTGCCGGGTACCGGGCCGTAATTGTTGGCAAGGTCAAAGCAGGTAATGCCCGCGTCAAAGGCCGTGCGGCACATGGACCGCATGACCTCAAAGTTTCCGATACTGCCGAAATTATGCCACAGGCCCAGCGAGATGGCCGAAAGACGCAGACCGCTGCGGCCTACCGGTCTATATGATGCGTCCGCATAGCGCGTCTCGCACGCGCGGTAAACGTCGTGTTGTTCCATGATAATCTCCTTATCTTATATTCGGATTGTACCATATTTCTTGCGGAAAAGCAAGGTCGGCATTTACATTTCGGGATTTTTGTGCTACAATAACTTGGAATATCAAACGGAGGAACCAATGAAAGCAAAAGAATTAAAGAAAGCCATAGCCGACGGCGCCTTTGACGGGATCTTTACCCGCCTGTATGGGGCCGACCGGACAAAGACACAGCAAGAACGGTATGCGTTCTGCGTGGACGAATTTGAAGCAATTTACGGCGCCGGACGCGACCTGCGGGTGTTCAGCGTTTCCGGACGCACAGAGATTTCGGGCAATCATACCGACCACAATCACGGCAAAGTGCTTGCCGCCTCGATTCCTTTGGATATTATCGCCATCGCCGCAAAAAGCGACGAGCGCCGCGTGCGGGTACAGAGCCGCGGCTTTGCAATGGACACGGTGGATCTTACCTGTCTGGATCCCGCAAAATACCGCAAGAGCGCACTGATGATCGCCGGTGTGTGCGACGGGCTGAGAGCGCGCGGATACAAGGCGGGCGGCTTTGACGCCTATACCACCTCGAACGTGTTCAAGGCCTCGGGCCTTTCCTCGTCGGCGGCCTTTGAGGATATGATCGGCACCATCGAAAATCACTTATACAACGACGGCAAGGTAGACAAGGTGGAAATCGCCAAGATCGGTCAATACGCGGAAAACCGCTTTTATGGCAAGCCCTGCGGACTGCTCGACCAGGTGGCCTGCATTTTCGGCGGCTTTGTGGCCATCGACTTTGCCGACCCGGCCAACCCCATTGTAGAGCAGATCGATTTTGACCCGGCAAGCGCCGGGTACGACCTGTGTATCGTCAACACGGGCGGAAATCATTCCGACCTGACCGACGATTACGCCGCTATCCCGGAGGAGATGAAACGGGTCGCCGGGTATTTCGGCAAGCGAGTGCTTCGGGAAGTAAGCATGGAGCAGATATTAAACGCCATTCCCGCCCTGCGTGAGCAGGTGGGCGACCGGGCGATTATCCGGGCCATGCACTATCTGTCCGAAAACGACCGGGTGGACGCACAGCGTGACGCCCTCCGACGGGGGGACATGGACGCTTTTCTTGCCGGTGTGCGGGAAAGCGGAAATTCCTCCTTTAAGTACTTACAGAATATCTATACCGTCAAAAACGTGAACGAGCAGGGGCTTTCCCTTGCCCTTGCCATCGCCGAACGAGTGCTGGGAAACGAGGGCGCTTGCCGTGTGCACGGCGGCGGCTTTGCCGGGACCATACAGGTCTTTTGCCCGTGCGCAAAGACCGGGGCGCTGACCGAGGCCATGGACGCCGCTTTCGGCGAGGGCGCCTGCGTCAGACTGGGAATCCGTCCGGACGGCGGCATCGCAGTGGACAAGGCGGCGGGACTTTGAGCCGCTATAAAGTAAAGCGCAGGCCGAAAAAACCCAAGTCGATCGCCGCGCGTATGGCAACACTTCCCGAGCGTCCCGAGCGGGGCAACCGCCGCACGGCGCTCATCCTGCTCTCCTCCTGCATCGGCTTTCTCGGGTTATACCTGTGCGCATGGCGGCTGCAGAGCACCCGATGGTATGGCTTTTCCATCGCAACAGAGGTGATCCTTTATCTTTTGCTGGCAGTGCTGATCGCCTCCTTTGTGACCGTGAATCGGGGTCTGTCCCGGGATCTTCCCACCCCCGATCAACTCCCGGACCATATGACGCCGGCCGAAAAGCAGGCGTTTATCGAACGTCTGCGCCTCGCCCATGATCGGGCAAGACCTCTTGCTTACGTGATCTTTCCCTTGCTGTTGATCGTGGGCTTTGACATTCTCTACACCATGTTTTTTTCCAAATGAGCCAACTGCGTATCATTCCGCTCTTTTCCGGAAGCGGCGGAAACTGTACCTATATTACCGGCGGCGGCGCCCACATTCTCATCGACGCAGGGGTGAGCGCCCGCCGCATTGCCCGTGCGCTTTCCACCCTCGGACTGACCCTGTCCCGGATGGACGCGGTCTTTATTACCCATGAGCATCGGGACCATATCGCGGCACTGCCCGTACTGCAAAGCAAACTGAACGCCTCCATTCACATGACCGGGCCATCCTATGCCTGCGCGGTACTGCCCGCAGGTATCTGCACCCATGACTGCATCTACACAGAACAGGTGGGTCCCCTCACGGTGAGCAGTTTTCCCCTCTCCCACGATACCGCCTGCTGTGTGGGATATACCGTGCGTCTGGGCGGCGAACGGGTGGGGATTATGACCGACACGGGATATGTGACCGACGAGGCTGTGGCGTCTCTTGTGGGCTGTGAGCAAGTGCTGGTCGAGAGCAATCACGACGAGCAGATGCTACGAAACGGGCCGTATCCGCGTGTGCTGCAAAACCGTATTCTCTCGGAACACGGACACCTGTCCAACCGGGACTGTGCACGTTTTTGCGCCTTTTTGGCGTCCCACGGCACCAAAGCGATCACCCTTGCCCATATAAGCCGGGAAAACAACACCCCCGCGCTGGCCCTTGCCTGTACCCGGGAGGCGATCGAAGATACAGACGTGCGCATTGACTGTGCGCCGGAGGCAATCATATGACCATAGACGTTCTCTCGGTGGGCGCTCTCAAGGAGGACTATCTTCGGCAGGCGGTGGCGGAGTACCAAAAGCGCCTGTCCGCCTACTGCACCCTGCGCAATCTTACCTTTCAAAGGGACGGTGAGATCCCGGCGCTGCTCGACAAACGGGCGTACAAATTCGCCCTGTGCATAGAGGGGAAGCAGTTTTCCAGCGAGCAGCTCGCCGGGCGCATCGACTCCCTTGGCGTGCGGGGATATTCCCATCTGCAGTTTTTGATCGGCGCATCGGACGGCATTCCCGAGCAATACAAGGCCCTGTGCGATGAGCGCCTTTCTTTTTCCAGAATGACCTTCCCGCATCAACTGATGCGGGTGTTGTTGCTGGAACAACTCTACCGCGCCTGCAACATCAACGCCGGCGGCAAGTATCATAAATGAAGAAATTCCGGGCGGCAGGGCTCATGCCGTGTCTGCATTGCCCGGCCTCAGGGAAAATCACAGACCGAAAAAAGCGCAAGTCGACCGACTTGCGCATTTGTATTTCTTTTCCCGAAGTTTTGAGGGGTTTCAGGGGAACTTTTACAAAAGTTCCCCTGAACAAATCCTGAAAAGATTCCAAACAGATCAAATTATTTCCTGACCTCGTTTGCCTTTTTGCCCTTGAAGAGCACCCAGAAGTTGCAGGACAGGCAGACCGAAGAGAACAGACCGGCGATGACGCCCACGATGATCGGAAGAGCAAACGTCTTGATGGACGAAGGTCCTAAGATATAGATCATACCGATGGTAAAGAGGGTGGTCAGCGTGGTGTTCAGCGAACGGGTGATGGTCTGATTGACGCCCAGGTTTGCGTTTTCGGCAAAGGTGGATTTGGAATACAGCTTGTTGTTCTCTCTGACACGGTCAAAGACGATGATGGTCGCGTTGATCGAGTAACCGAGAATGGTCAGAACCGCCGCGATCATGGTGGAATCCAGCGGGATCTGGAAGATGGTGTAAGCGGCGAACATAATCAGCACGTCGTGTACCAGGCAGAGGACGGCCGACACGCCGCTCAGAATGTCAAAGCGAATGGTGATATAGATGAGATGGCAACGCCCTTGATGGCCTTGTCCCGCAGGTCGCGGCTGACCTTACCCGAGATATTCTCAAAAGAATACTCGTCGTCCGAGAAATAATACTTCTCGCCCATTGCTTTTTTGACGGCAAGCTGTGTTTCGGTAGAAAGCTGTGCGGTATCCACCGTGACCGAGCCGGGCTCTGCGTTTGCGGTCACGCGCACGCCGGTCGCACCCGCGTCGGTAAAGACCTGTGCGACGGCCTTTTCCACGTCGCCTGTGATCTCCACCGTCTGATCGTGGTTTTCGCTCTCACGCAGCACAAAGGTCATTTCGGTACCGCCGGTAAAGTCCTGGCCTACGTTAAAGCCCTGCACAAAGAAGGAAACCACTCCCGCCAGAATCACGATACCGGCGACGGCCAAGAAGATCAGGCGTTTGCCGATAAAATCAAACTGTTTTTTCATTGGTCATTGCCCCCTTTCACTTTCACGCCATAGAGCGCCGGGGCGGTCACGCCCAAACGCACCAGTCTGTTCATAAAGAACTGGGTGATGAAGATTGCGGAAAGGAAGGACAGAATGACACCGATGAGCAGGGTCAAAGCAAAGCCCTTGACGCTTCCCGTTCCAAAGTAATACAGCACGACTGCCGCGATCAAAGTCGTAATATTGGAGTCGAGCACGGCCGCCATTGCGTTGTGGAAACCGGCTCTGAGTGCGCTTGACGTGCTCTTGCCCTTGCGGATCTCGTCCTTGATGCGCTCGAAGATGACCACGTTGGCGTCGACGGCCATACCGATGGCCAGCACGATACCGGCGATACCGGCCAGCGACAGGTTGACCTTAAAGAGCAGAATGGCAAGGCCGGTCAGACCCATGTAGGCGCACAGCGACAGGTCTGCCATAAGACCGGGCAGACGGTAGTAGACGGCCATGAAAAGCATGACCAGGATAATACCGATCAAGCCTGCCCACAGGCAGCGGGAGAGTGCGTCCGCGCCCAGCGCCGCTGTGATGACGCTGGAGGACTCGACTTCCAGCGCAAACGGCAGCGCTCCGGCGTTGATAACGCCCGCATAGTACTCAGCGGTCTCTCTGTCAAAGTTGCCTGTGATGACCACGTCCTCAGTGGTCAGTTGCTGAGAAACCGTCGGGCTGGTCACGGTCACGCCGTCCAGTTTGATGGCCAGAACGTTATTGCCCGTAGCGTATGCCGCGATCTTTTTGGTCGCCTCGGAGAACTTGTCCACTGCGTCCGAATTGAGGGTCAGGGACACGTAGTAAGCGTCGTAACCCACGTTTGTGGGGTCTCCGTACGCAGAGGCCGCGCTCTTGATATCCGAGCCGTTCATGACCACCTCGTCGTTGTAATCCTCGAACGTAAGCTCGGCTGTGGCGCCCATCTGATCGATGGCGTCCTGACCTACCGATACGCCGGGAATGTCCACAACAATCTGGGTGGCAATGTTGGTGCTGGAAGAGGAATAGACCTGCGCTTCCGAGTAGTTCAGGTTATCAAGACGTACGCGCAGACGGGCAATGGCGGAGTTGACCTCGTCATCGCTCGGCTGGTATCCGTCCGAGGGGGAATAGATAATGCTGGTACCGCCGGCAATGTCTAAGCCCATGGTCACGCTGTCTTTATCAAAGCAACCCTTGAAATCACCCGCGCCGAATGCCGCGGTATATACCACGGCGGCGATGATGACGATTGCTAAGATAAGAGCGGTAAGATTTTGTCCTTTTGTCTTCATGGTTTCTACCTCTCTATAATAATTTCAAAATGACGTTCTCTTTCGCTGCCGCAATGCCCCGCCCGTCGTCGCTTTCCGGTGCGGCCGAACGCCTGCAAAAGCGGGCGAGTATATCTTTGCCCCGTATGCTGTAGGCCGATACCGGCCGGTCGGTCTTTGCCTCTTGCTCGCCGGACGTCTGTCCGTCGGTTTTGAATCCGCTTATCCGGGGCGAGGAAGAGCGGATGCGCTCGGCGTCCGGCTCGGAGCGCAGAGCCTGCAGCCGCACTGTGTGCAGGGGCAGCATTCCCTCCCGGACCGGACTTGTCCCCGCCCTGTCCGCGCCGCTCACAAACAGTGCGGCACAGGAGAGCAGCAGGGCGCAAACAAGCATGAACGCGATCAGCCGTAAATACTCAGACATGAATCTCCGCGCTTTCGGCGATCTTGCCGGCGCTGTCCGCCAACAACGGTCGCACGACGTCGGATAAGAACTCCTCCACCTGAGAAACACTGCGTCCGACGTAGTTGGCAGGGTTCAGGTGTGCGCGTACCTCGGCCTCGTCGAGGCAAAACGCGGGGTCGGCGCAGATCAGATCGATCAGATTGTTGTCAAGACCCTCTTCTTTGACCCGCTTGCCGGCCGCAATCGAATGCCGACGGATTCGCTCGTGCAGGTCCTGGCGGTTTCCGCCCCGCTTGACCGCGTCCATCATGATATTTTCGCTGGCCATGAAAGGCAGTTCCGCCATGATCCGGCGCTCGATCATCTTGGGATAGACCACGATATTCCGGGTCACGTTGGTATAGATATTCAAGATAGCGTCCACCGCCAAAAAGGCTTCGGACACGGAAATGCGCTTGTTGGCAGAGTCGTCGAGCGTGCGCTCAAACCACTGGGTGCCCGCCGTGATCGCGGGGTTGATGGAATCGGCGATCACGTATCTGGCAAGAGCCGCCATACGCTCACAGCGCATGGGGTTGCGCTTATAGGGCATAGCCGACGAACCGATCTGATTTTCCTCAAACGGCTCCTCCATCTCCTTGAAAGCCTGCAATAGCCGCATATCTCCCGAGAATTTGTACGCGCTCTGCGCGATACCGGCAAGCACGTTTACCACCCGGGTGTCGAATTTGCGGGAATAGGTCTGTCCGGAGACCGGCACGCATTTGTCAAAGCCCATCAGCTCGGCGATATAGGCCTCCGCCGCGCGGCATTTTTCCTCGTCGCCGTCGAATATTTCAAGGAAAGAAGCCTGTGTGCCGGTGGTGCCTTTGCTGCCCAGCAAGGCAAGCGAGCCGACCACGTAGTCGAGATCCTCGAGATCCAGCACCAAGTCGTAAATCCACAGGGTGGCACGCTTGCCCACCGTGGTGAGCTGCGCCGGCTGGCAGTGGGTGTATGCCAGAGCGGGAAGCGCCTTATACCGCTCCGCAAAGTCGGTCAGGTTGGCGATTACGCGCAGCAGTTTGGAGCGCACCAGAGCGAGCGCCTCCCGCATGATGATCATATCGGTATTGTCCCCCACGTAGCAGGAGGTGGCGCCCAGATGAATGATGCCGGCGGCAGTCGGGCAATGGTCGCCGTAGGCGTGCACGTGCGCCATCACGTCGTGACGGAATTTGCGCTCGTATGCCTCGGCGGCCTCGTAATCCACCGTGTCGGCGGCCGCCTCAAGTTCTGCGATCTGCTCGTCTGTAATGGCCACGCCGAACTTCTGCTCGGCTTTGGCCAGGGCGATCCACAACTTGTGGAACGTGGTGAATTTCATGTCCTGTGAGAACAGGTATTGCATCTCTTGCGACGCATAGCGGGTGCTGAGAGGGCTTTGGTATCCGCGCTTATTCATGGGTTCCCTCCAACAATTTGGAAATGGCCGCCAACTTACAGCAAAGACACAGGACCCTGACCGCAAGCGAGAGATTTTCGAGGGTGGGATAGGTGGGCGCGATGCGAAGATTGCGGTCCCGCGGGTCGACCCCATAGGGGAAGGTCGCGCCGACCGGGGTCAGTTTGACTCCCGCGCCGTCGGCTAAGTCAAAGACCTTCTTGGCACAGCCGTCCATGACGTTGAGCGATATAAAATATCCGCCGCGCGGGGTGGTCCATTCGGCAATGCCGAGGCCGCCGAGTTCTTTTTCAAACGCGCTCAGCACTAACTCAAACTTGGGGCGGATAATTTCGGCGTGGCGCTTCATGTGGGCGCGCACTCCGTCGGCCGAGCCAAAGTATTTGACGTGGCGCATCATGTTGAGTTTGTCGCAGCCGATGGTCTGCACAGACATAATGCTCCGGATCTGTGCCAGATTGAGTTCGCTTGCCGCCATGACCGCAACGCCCGATCCGGGGAAGGTCACCTTGGAGGTGGAGGCAAACACAAAGACGATGTGCGGCTGTCCTGCCGCCTCAGCTTCGGGCACGATGTTGAGCAGGCGGTCGCCCTCGTCGTACAGGTCGTGCACCATATAGGCGTTGTCCCAGAAAATACGGAAATCGGGGGCGGCGCACTTGAGACGTGCCAGCCGGCGCACGGTTTCATCCGAATATGTAATCCCCTCGGGGTTGGAATATTTGGGCACGCACCAGATGCCCTTGACGGCCGGGTCGGACGCCGCGAGCTGTTCCACCATGTCCATATCCGGGCCGGTTGGGGTCATAGGTACGGTCAGCATCTCGATGCCCAGCGACTCGCAGATGGCAAAATGCCGGTCGTAGCCGGGCGCGGGACAGAGAAACTTGACAGACTCCTCATACCGCCAGGGACGGGGACTGCCCACCACGCCGTACAGCATAGCCCGGGCGATGGTATCGTACATGACGTTGAGCGATGAGTTGCCCAACACGATAATGTTGCGTACCGGCACTTCAAGAAGGTCTGCGAAAATCCGCTTGGCCTCCGGGATACCATCGAGAAGCCCGTAATTGCGGCAGTCGATGCCCGCCTCGGAAATGCAGTCCTCGGGAGTGTTGATTACTCCCAGCATCTCCTGGGAGAGGTCGATCTGATCGGTGTCCGGCTTGCCGCGGGACATATCCAGCGCCAAGCCTTTGTCCACGTAATGCCGGTATTGTGCTTTGATTTTTTTCTGTTCTTCGAGCAGTTGCTCGCGTGTCAATTGCGTATAGTTCATAGGTGCTCCAAAAAAGTATATCTCTTAAAATTCCGCACTGCCCGCCGTGCGCGGGAATGCCTCCACGTCCCGGATATTGGCAATACCGGTCAAATACATGACCAGCCTCTCAAAACCAAGGCCAAAGCCGGCGTGCTTGGTGCCGCCGAACCGGCGCAGATCAGTGTAAAAACCATAGGACTCGGGATTCAGGCCGCAGCGCTCGTAGGCTTGCCGTAATCGGTCGGTACGCTCCTCTCTCTGTGAGCCGCCCACCAACTCGCCCACGCCGGGCACCAGCAGATCCATCGCCGCCACCGTCCTGCCGTCGTCATTCTGCCGCATATAAAATGCTTTGATCTCTTGCGGCCAGTCGGTAACGAACACCGGGCGCTCAAACACTTTCTCGGTCAGGTACCGCTCGTGCTCGGTGGCCAGATCCCCGCCCCATTCCGCCGGGTAAGCAAAACGCTCGCCGCTCTTTTGCAAAAGGCCGATGGCCTCTGTGTAACTCACCCGTGCAAAGGGTGCGCCTGCCACTGCCTCCAGCCGTGCAATCAGGCCGGGGCAGATGCGTGCGTCTAAAAATTCCAATTCTCTTTGGCAGGCGGCAAACAGATGCTTCAGAATATGCCGGAGCATATCCTCGGCCAGCTCCATATCGTCCGCAAGGTCGGCAAAGGCGATCTCCGGCTCGACCATCCAGAACTCGGCCGCGTGACGGGCTGTGTTGGAGTTTTCCGCGCGGAAAGCGGGACCGAAGGTGTATACGTTGGAAAATGCCATGGCAAAACACTCGGCGGCAAGCTGTCCCGAAACGGTCAGCATGGCGGCGCGCCCGAAAAAGTCCTTATTGTAATCCACGGCGCCTTCGTCCGTGAGCGGGACGTTTGCCGGGTCAAAGGTGGTCACACGGAACATCTCGCCCGCGCCCTCACAGTCGTTTGTGGTGATGATGGGGGTGTGCACGTAGACAAAACCGCGGGAATGGAAAAAGTCATGAATGGCAAAAGCGCACTCACTGCGCACGCGAAAGACCGCCTGAAAGGTGTTGGTCCGGGCACGCAGATGGGGCATGGTGCGCAAAAATTCGAGGGTGTGCCGCTTTTTCTGTAACGGATAGTCGGGTGCGCTCTCGCCCTCGCTTTTGACCGCGACAGCGTGCAGTTCAAAGGGTTGCTGTGCTTGCGGGGTCAGGGTCAATTTTCCCGTGACCGATACTGCGGCGCCCACGTTCTGAGCCACCACCGCGTCGTACTCGGCAAGGCTCTCAGCCTCCAGTACGACCTGCAACGGGTCAAAACAGCTCCCGTCGGAAAGCGAGAGAAAGCCAAACCGATTGCTCGAGCGGATGCTCCGCACCCATCCGGCAACACAGATCTCTGTGTCCGCGTACTGCGCGGCATTCCGATATAATTCTGATATTTCAACGCGCTTCATTGGTTTCTCTCCTTAACATCAAAACAATTATAGTATATTATACCCTATTTTCCTTTTTTTTTCAAGGGGAACGCAAAGATATATCCATCATCAAAAGAAAAAATTCCGCATCTTGCACAAAGGCGCAAAATGTGATATAATTTAGGCAATACAATCAGGGTACAACGCGTTTTTCAGGGAATGCCCGCCGCGCTTTTCGTGCCCGCCGCTTTTGTCATACGTTTGTATGCCTGCAAGCGCGCGCCTTGCATTCATCGGCGGGCTTTCTCTTCGAAAAATCTCCGACCTCTGACGAGCGCGATTTTTCGATTTGCAAGACAGCAGGCCGATGGAATACTTTCCGTATTCCGAGGCCGATAACACAGCAAAGCGGGAAATCACGCCGTCAGGGGCGCATTGGCACCCTAATTGTATTGCCTAATTTCAAACCGGAGAAAGCCATGAAAAAGCGTCTATATAAATCCAAGCAGGACAAAAAGCTGTGCGGTGTGTGCGGCGGCATCGCAAATTATTTCGGCATTGATCCCACCCTCGTCCGTCTTGCGTGGGTCGTGCTGGTGCTGGGAGTCGGCACAGGCGTGCTTGCCTACATCGTCGCCGCGCTCATCATGCCGGACGAGCCGGACTACGAGGACAAAACGTAAAAAACACGTGAGCGCAAATCTGTCCGATTTGCGCTCACGCCGTTTTGCTTTTGAAAATTTTGGGGGACTTTTACAAAAGTCCCCCAAAAATCAAATTATTTGAAATATCTCTCAAGCAGACCCTCAAATGCCTTGCCATGTCTCGCTTCATCCCTTGCCATCTCATGGACGGTGTCGTGAATGGCGTCAAGGCCCAGTTCTTTTGCCCGTTTTGCAAGTTCGGTCTTGCCCATGGTCGCGCCGTTCTCGGCCTCCACACGGGCAGTCAGGTTTTCCTTGGTGGACGGGGATACACATTCACCGAGCAGTTCCGCAAACTTTGCGGCGTGCTCTGCTTCCTCGTAAGCCGCCTTCTCCCAGTAAAGACCGATCTCCGGATAGCCCTCACGGTGAGCGGCTCTTGCCATAGCCAGATACATACCCACCTCTGTGCACTCTCCGTTGAAGTTTGCCCGCAGACCGTCGATGATCTCCTGAGGTGCGCCCTTGGCCACGCCGATCACGTGCTCTGCCGCCCAATCCGCTTGCTCGCTCACCTCAACGAACTTCTCGCCGGGCACCTTGCAGACGGGACATTTGTCCGGACGGACGTCGCTTTCCACGATTTCACCGCATACGGTACATCTCCACTTCTTCATTGTTTGTTTCTCCTTTATTTTAATAATTTTCTGCTTTGATCTGGAAATAAGCCTGAGGGTGTGCGCATACCGGGCATACCTCCGGCGCTTTGCCGCCTACCACGATGTGGCCGCAGTTGGAACACTGCCAGACGGTGTCCCCGTCACGGGAAAAGACAAGTCCTCCCTCAATGTTCTCGATCAGTTTGCGGTAGCGCTCCTCGTGCTCCTTCTCGATGGCGGCAACGCCCTCAAAAAGCGCCGCGATCTCGGTAAAGCCCTCTTCTCTTGCCTCTTTTGCAAAAGTCGGATACATATCGGTCCATTCGTACGATTCGCCGGACGCGGCGTCCTTTAAGTTTTCCATGGTGTCGCCGATGCCGCCGTGCAGCAACTTAAACCATATCTTGGCGTGCTCCTTCTCGTTTGCGGCGGTTTCCTCAAAGAGGGCCGCGATCTGGACGTATCCGTCCTTCTTTGCCTTGGATGCGTAATAAGAATACTTGTTTCTTGCCTGACTTTCGCCCGCGAACGCGGCGAGCAGGTTGGCTTCGGTTTTGGTTCCTTTCAGATCCATAACTGTTCCTCCTGAATTTCATAATACGTTTGATTTGCAATCGGCGCATATGCCCCGATAGATCACGTCTCTTGCCTCCACCGTAAAGCCGTTTTGCTCGGTGGGAAAGGTCGGCGTCCGCCGATCGTCCGGGTCGGGCATATCCTCCACCCGTCCGCACACGCGGCAGAAAATGTGCGCGTGGGGATACAGGGTGAAATCATACCGGTCGGCTGACGGAAGGCAGACCTTGCGCACCAGTCCCTGCTGCGCAAGCGACTGCAAAACGCGGTAGACGGTCGCCCGTCCGATGCCGGGGTAGTCCCGGTGTAAGCGTTCGTACACCATATCGGCCGAGGGGTGATTGTGCATACGGGTCACCGTTTGGCAGATCAGTGTGCGTTGGATGGTATTTCGCATTTTGACACCTCACCGGCGTAAAACCTACGGTTTTCCGCCAGTGGCAGGCGCGGATACCGCTTGATTCAAAATCCTGTTTCAATCGTTCTAATGAGATTATATATCATTTAATACAAAATGTCAATCGGTTTCCGAAAATTTACCGCATATGCACGTCCATCTGCGGGAATGGGATCTCGATGTTGTTTTCCGCAAAGGCGCGTTCCACCTGCTCGGGTATGGAATGCCGGACGTCCCAATAGTGCTCGTTCTTAGTCCAAACCTGCAAGGCGTAACCGACGCCCGAGGCATTGTGCTCACAAACAAAGGCAACGGGGGCAGGCTGGTCGATGGAATACTCGTTGCCAAACGCCACTTCCAATAAAACGGCGCGCACTTTGGCGGGATCGGCGCCGTAGGCCGCTTCAAAATGAAAGTCACTGCGGCGGGTGGGATTGGCGCTGTAATTGACTACGGCGGACGCGGTCAGAGAGCCGTTTGGCAGCGTCACCACTTTGTTGTCCAAGGTAGTCAAAGTTGTATAAAAAACCGAAACCGAGCGCACCTCGCCTTCATATTCGCCCGTCTTGATGTAATCTCCGGCCTTGAATGGCTTGAAGATGAGCAGCATAAGGCCGCCCGCGAAGTTGGAAAGCGAGCCTTGCAGGGCAAGGCCGACAGCAACGCCGCAAGAGGCGAGCACGGTGATAAAACTGGTCATGGGAATGCCCAGAATGACTGCGGCGGTAATGATGACCAGCGCGTTGAGCACAATGCGTAAAAGGCTGAGCAAGAACGAGGACGCGGCGGCGTCTATGCGCGCGATCGCTCTGCTTTTGCGGATCAGGCTCGTAAGAAACCCGGCCGCTTTGATCCCGATGATCAGGATCAGCGCGGCGTAAAGGATATGCAGGCCTGCGTCGGTAAACTTTTCGATCAATTGTTCCACAAGTCCCTCCAGATAGTTCACAAATTTCTATTCTCCTTCCAATGAAAATACGTATTCCTTTTTGTTTTGCGTCAGTGTGATTGTTCCGTCCGCCGGCATGGGGCAGGAAAAGGCAAAGGATCCGTCCTTGTGCTGGGAGACGGCGTTTCCGTTATAATAGAGCGGGTAGGCCACGTCGCTCATGCCCTTGACCGTAAGGGCGTCGCCGTCCGCGCGCAGGATAGCCGCCACTCCTTCGCCCGTGGGGTGAAACTCCATGTAGACGTATTCCGTCCCGTAGACGCTTGCAAGTTGTGCGCAGATGGCGCTCTCATCTTCCTGAATGGAAGAAAGGCCGTAAAACAGGCTTCCGCCGTAGGAGCGCAAAGCGCGGGCGTATTCGATCTGATCGGCGAACTCGCTCTCAGACTCCCAGACTCCCGCCTGATATGCCGCGTGGGAGATGAGCAGTTTGACGTCGGTGTCAGCTACGGCGGCGTTCCACCAGTCGCACAGCGCTCCGTAGGGTGCGGCCCGGGAGGAGAACTGCCAGTAGAGTTGAGGGGCCACGTAATCCACCCAACCGCCTCGAATAAAGGCGAGGGTATCGCAATAGAGCGACTCGTAACTTTCAAAGCCGCGGGTGGGACTTCCGACGCCCGAGCCGTTGTCATTGCGCCAGATGCCAAAAGGGGCGACGCCAAAGGCGCAATCCTCCCGCCGTGCTTTGACGGCGGTATAGCACTCTCTCACAAGGGCGGTCGCGTTCTGCCGGCGGAAGTCGGCAAGATCGCCTTCCCCGTAGTCAGCAAAGGCTTGGGCGTCGTCAAAGGTCTTTCCGTCCACGGGATAGGGATAAAAGTAGTCGTCAAACAGTATGCCGTCGATGGGATAGTTTGCCGCAAGTTCGGCGCACACGTCGGCCTGTAACTGCCGCACCTCCGGAATGCCCAAGTTGTAATAATACGCGCCGTCGTATTCCACCGTCCACTCGGGGTGGATTCTTGCGGGGTTGTCGGCAGAAAGAGCGTCATAAGCAAGATCCGTGCTTGACACCCGCACAGGGTTGACCCATGCGTGCACCGCGATATTTTGCGCGTGCGCACGTTCGCACAGGTACTCGAGAGGATCAAAATCGCCCGGGAAACGCTTTCCCTCTCTGCCGGTCACAACCGACGAGGCGGGCAGGATCTGCGAGTGATAAAGAGCGTCCGAGTAGGGACTGACCTGAAAATATACGGCGTTAAGCCCGTTCTGCCGGGCGCAGTCGAGGATACCGTCCAATTCGCTTTGCAGGCGGGCGAGGGACTGTCCCTTTTCCGAGGGGTAATTGATATTGAACACTGTGGCCACGTATACGCCGCGCACTTCTTCGGCGGGGTTCGCGGCCGCAAGGGGTTGCCCTGACCGGATGGCGGCAAGGGAAAAGACGTTGTCGTTATAGGTCTTTCCCGTAACAAAATGCAGACCGAACAGAACGAGGCCGAACAAGACCAGCAAAAGGCAGGGAATAAGGGCGGCAAGAAAAAGCCCGTATCCCTCCGGGGGAGGAGTGGGTTGGGCGCTGAGTGCCGCTTCCGGCGGGGCGGTCTGTTCGCTTTGCGTTTGCGTTTCTTGCTGCATTTGCTCTTCCGGCAGACGCACCGTCCCGGCCGGCACAATCCGTGCGGGCGGGGGCGGGGGTCCGTAGACCTCCGGTTGGTCTTGGGGTGTGAATTGTTCTTCTGTCATGATTATACCAGTTTTTTGTCGTTTTTTCAATGTATTGTTGCTTTTATTTCATTTCTATGCTAATATTTACTTGATTATGGCTAAAACTAAAGAACAGAGGTTTTTCACATGAATACAAACAGCAAAAAAATTGTTTTAGTAGGTACCGGCTTTGTGGGCATGAGTTTCGCGTACGCGGCCCTGAATCAAAATCTCTGCGACCAACTTGTGCTTGTGGATATCGACAAGGAACGCGCCCGGGGCGAGGCGATGGACTTAAACCACGGACTTGCGTTTGCCCGTGCCAATATGGACATCCGGGCGGGCGAGTACGGGGACTGTTACGATGCGGATATTGTGGTCATTTGCGCGGGAGTGGCGCAAAAGGCGGGGGAAAAGCGCGTCGATCTTCTCAAACGCAATGCCGCCGTATTTGAATCCATCGTGCGTCCGGTGGTACAAAGCGGATTTAACGGTATTTTCCTTGTGGCCACCAATCCTGTGGACATCATGACCCGGATCACCAAAGATCTCTCCGGTTTCCCCGCCCATCGGGTGATCGGAACGGGCACCACCCTCGACTCGGCGCGTCTGCGCTATCTGTTGGGGCAGTATTTTGACATCGACCCCAAGAGCGTGCACGCCTATGTGATCGGCGAACACGGGGACAGCGAATTTGTCCCGTGGAGTCAGGCGATGATCGGTACCAAGCCGGTAGAACTGATCTGTTCGGAATTTGAGCAGTACAATGAATCCGACCTCGAGGGAATCAGCGATGGGGTACGGAGCGCCGCCTACGAGATCATCAAGGCCAAAAACGCCACTTATTACGGCATCGGCATGGCCATCGTGCGCATCTGCCGGGCGATTCTCAACAACGAGAAATCCATTCTCACGGTTTCCTGCGTCATGCGGGGAGAGTACGGCCTTTCCGGGGTCTATCTGGGTATGCCCTGCATCGTGGGCGCGGGCGGCGCACAGCAAATCGTCCGCCTGCCACTTACCCGCTCGGAGTCCGGAAAACTCGGACAAAGCGCACAATTCTTAACGGAAACCTATGAAAGTTTGAAAAAATAAGAAAAAGTTTGCCCGCACACACGTGTGCGGGCTAAGCCAAAGTTTTGGGGGTTCGGGGGCTTTTACAAAAGCCCCCGGAACAACGAATTACCACTCCAGTTGCTTGAATTTTCACAAGCAACTTTGTCAAAAAAGATTGGCCGCACACGTGTGTGCGGGCCAAGCCAAAGTTTTGGGGGTTCGGGGGCTTTTACAAAAGCTACCCGGAACGAATTACCACTCCAGTTGCTTGAATTTTCACAAGCAACTTTGTCGAAAAAGTTTGCCCGCACACACGTGTGCGGGCTAAGCCAAAGTTTTGGGGGTTCGGGGGCTTTTACAAAAGCCCCCGAATATAAATAAAATAAATTAAAGTTCGACAGAAAGAATATCCGGATTTTCTTTTGCCGCGGCAATCAGTTGCTCGGGGCTTATGTAGTCGACGGTTTTGGCGATGACGCGCAGGGTTGCCTGCTCGCCCTCCCGCTTGTACTTACAGCTTTCGATCACGATATTATGTTCTGCGAACTGTTTTTGCAGGCGGGCAAGCGCGCCGTCTGTGCCCACGATGGTGACCGTCAGATCATTACTGCCCGCAGTATCCACCGTGCGCAGGCAAAGGTGCAGTACGATCTGCGAGATCAGCATGACTGCGGCTGTGAAAATGCCCACCGCATACAGTCCGGATCCGATGGCCATGGCCACGCCCGTGGTAGCCCACAGGCCGGCGGCTGTGGTAAGACCCTTGATGGAAGTATTTTTGACAAAGATCACGCCCGCGCCGATAAAGCCCATACCGGTCATCAGGTTGGAGGCGATCCGGGAGGGATCGGCCGACAGCCCGGTCGCCAGCACGTCGTAAAAGCCGTATTTGGACACCAGCATCATGACGCACGCGCCGAGAGATACGATGATATGCGTACGGATACCCGCGCCCTTTTGTCTGTGGGTACGCTCAAGGCCGATCAGCGCACCGCAAAACGCGGCCAGCAACAGCCGGGTAAAAGCTGTGACCCAGAAATGCCCCGCAAGTGGCGTTGCCTCGAAAAGTGAGTTGAAATCCATATCATTCTCCTGCCTGATGACGCTTGTTTTATTCGGGTTCGGTCGGCTCGATTGGATCAGTCGGTTCGGTTGGATCAGTCGGATCGGTCGGTTCGATCGGATCGATCGGCGAATCCGGATCTTCCGGTCGGTTGGATATGATCAGCCTGTGCACACGCATGACGATGGTCGCACACTGTGCGCGGGTAGCGTTCTTTTTGGGAGAGAAGCGATCGTTGCCGGTGCCCTCGATCAGGCCGGCGCCGGAGAGCAGATAAACGCTGTCCTACGCCCATCCGGCGATCTCGGCGTCGTCGGCAAAGGTCTTTGGCTGACCCTCCGCTCCGACGTCCAGATATTTCAAATATCCGGCGATCATTTTGCACATCTGCTCCCGGGTGATCTGCTCGTCGGGCGCAAAGAGATCGTGCCCAACGCCGTCTGCAATCCCGTTTTGATATGCCCATGCGGTGTAGGCGCCGTAATAGCGGTTGATATCCACGTCGAGAAATACGCTCTGCGCGTATTCCTCCTGATCCACCTCGCTCATTCTTCCCAGCAGGGTAACGAACATTCCCCTTGTAACCGGGGTATCCGGTGCAAAAAGGCTGGCGCTCATTCCGTTGACCAAAGCATGATCGTACGTATATTTGACGCTCTCATAATACCATTTGGTACGCGGGACGTCGGTAAACGGAAGTTCGGGGTCATACATGGCGTTTCCGTAACCGCACAAGCCGTTCGCTACAATATATGCGGGATAGTCGGCATAGCATACGTCCCGGTCGACTCTTCCGGGAACGCCGTCCACACTGCCGTCCGAGGTATACTGCCACATACCGTATTCAGCGGGAGGAATCCCGGACGGCCGGGCGTCGTCGGTCCACTGGGCAAGCCAAAGCGGCATACCCGTCAAGCGGGATCGGTCTAAATAGTTGTCAAACCAGTTTCTGTTGGCATAAACGCCCGCAAGCCACCCGTATCTGCCGATCTCTGCGGCAAAGGTAAGGCAAAGGTCGGTGCGCTGTGCGATGGACAGCGACTCTTGCACCTTATCTTCGATATCAAAATAAACCGGATATTCCAGCTTTTTGCCCGAAAGCCAGAGGGCGGCATTGTGCGCGTCCTCTTTCGCGTCGGCCTCGTTCTTTGCATAGGAATACAGATAAGCGCCGACCTTCAGTCCCGCCGCTTTTGCACCGTCGTAATAGGTATCGAAACTCAGATCCTCAGCGCCGGAGTATCCCACACGCAGAATGACAAAATCGATCCCCGCGGCGGCGATTTTGTCAAAATCCACATCTCCCTGCCAGCGGGAGACGTCGATGCCCTGTGCCAATACCCGGTCGGCCCGTTCCGGCAGAGCGTACACGCCGGTAAAAGACGCACAGAGCAAGCATATACATAACACTGCGGCGGTCATACGCCTTATATGTACCATAAGATACTCTCCTTTTTTATACATTTTTATACTATTATAAGGGATTCTGCCGAAAATTGCAAGCGACAGCCGCGCGGTAATTTCTGTCAGAAGAAGCCGGATTGCACCCTCAATCGGTTTGCCGTTTTATAGTTTCAGATCCGGCGTAGGCAATATAGTCAGGGTAGCAATACGTTTTTCAGGGAATGCCCGCCGCGCTTTTCGTGTTACGCACTTTTGCCATACGTTTGTATGCCTGCAAGCGCGCGCCTTGCAGGCATCGGCGGGCGTTCTCCTGAAAAATCTACGACCCCTGACGAGCGCGATTTTTTGATTTGCAAGACAGCAGGCCGATGGAATACTATCCGTATTCCGAGGCCGATAACGCGGCAAAGCGGGAAATCACGCCGTCAGGGGCGCATTGTATCCTGACTATATTGCCTAACCTTGCCCTCTAAAATATCGGCAATCCGCTCGCAGGCATGGCCGTCGCCGTAGGGATTGGAGGCATGGCTCATGGCGTCGTAGGCCGCCCGGTCGGTGAGCAGGGTGTAGAACGCACGGTAGATTACGTCCTCGTCCGTGCCGACCAGACGCAGAGTGCCCGCATCGATCCCCTCCGGGCGCTCGGTGGTGTCCCGCATGACCAATACCGGCTTGCCCAATGAAGGCGCTTCCTCCTGAATCCCGCCCGAGTCGGTCAGGATCAGATAAGAACGGGCAAGGAAATTGTGAAAATCCAACACGTCTAACGGCTCAATGATGCGGATACGGTCGTCGTCCCCGAAGATCTCCCGCGCCGCGTCCCGCACGGCCGGATTCATATGAATGGGATAGATGACCTTGATATCGGGCGTTTGGTCGACGATCCGGCGAATGGCGCGGAACATCCGGCGCATGGGCTTGCCCAGATTTTCTCTGCGGTGCGCGGTCAGCATGATCAGCCGGGAATCGGCCGCCCATTCCAGTTCGGGGTGAGTATAGTCGGCGCGCACGGTGGTTTTCAGCGCGTCAATGGCGGTGTTTCCGGTGACGTAAATGGTGGCCGGGTCCTTGCCCTCACGCACAAGATTGTCGCGGGAGCGGGAGGTGGGCGCAAAGTTGTATTTTGCGATAATGCCCACGGCCTGCCGGTTGAATTCCTCCGGATAGGGCGAGAGGATATTGTAAGTGCGTAAACCCGCCTCTACGTGCCCCACCGGGATCTGAAGATAAAAGCAGGAGAGCGCGGTCACAAAGGTGGTGGAGGTGTCTCCGTGCACCAGTACCACGTCCGGGCGCTCGGTTTCCAGTACCTCACGGATGCGGTTCAGGATATTGACCGTCACGTCGAAAAGGGTCTGGCGCTCCTGCATGATGCCAAGGTCATATTCCGGCGTGACCCCAAAGGCTTCCAACACCTGATCGAGCATACTGCGGTGCTGTCCGGTGACGCACACGACGGTTTGCAACTGCTCCCGCTTTTTCAGTTCCTTTACCAGCGGACACATTTTGATCGCTTCGGGACGGGTCCCGAATACCAGCATTACTTTTTTCATGGTTCTCCCGTTTGTCGTTTTTTTATAATAGAATTTTGCAAGCAAGCCCGGGGTAAGGGGGCCTTTACAAAAGCCCCCTTACAAATTATTTTTTCTTTTTTTGCGGCTCGGGCTCTGTAAAACCTTTGCCGAGATAGTCTGCGGTATCCGTCGACATACCCTGCGCCTGTAAGCGCTTTTCGACCGCGCTCTTGAGAAGACGGTAGATGATCGAGAAGAGAGGAACGGCGATAATCATACCGATGATGCCGAACAGTCCCCCGAACACAATGATGGATATCACGATCCACAGCGAACTGATACCGGTGGTGTCGCCGATGATCTTGGGGCCGATGATATTGCCGTCGATCTGCTGAATGACCAGAATGATCAGAAGAGTCCAGACGGCCATGACCGGCTGATCGATCAGCACGATGAGCACACTGGGGATTGCGCCGATAAACGGGCCGAAGAACGGAATGATGTTGGTCACGCCGATGATTACGCTGATGAGCGGTGTGTAGGGAATCCGGCAGATGGACATAACGATAAAGGTGAGCACGCCGATGATAAACGAGTCAAAGATCTTGCCTAACAAAAACCGGCCGAAGGTGTGGTTGACGTAATAGGCGAACTCCTCCAACTTGCGGGCGCGTTCCTTTCGCAAAAGCGCCACAGCCGTTTTTTCGATCTGTGCGCACAGGGTCTCCTTGGAAGCCAGAAGATAGACCGAGATGATCAAACCGATGATCCAGTTTTTGGCCACGGTGACAAAGGAAGAAACGAAAGAGATCAGATAGGGGGTGACGGCAGTGACGGCGCCGTAGGACTTGGTAATCACCTCCTGCACGGTTTTGGTGACCTCGCTGATGGTAAGCCCTGAGAATCTCGAGAACAACTCAGAGGTAAGTTCCGAGGAAGCCAGCAGTTTGTTGACCCACAGGGAAGCGTCGTTGATATAGCGCAGGATCTGATCGGTGAGTTTGGTATAACTTTCCACCAACTGGGGCACAACAATCAGGAAAAAGAGAAAAACCACGCAAAAAACAAAGACATAGGTGACCAAAAGAGACAGGGCGCCGCGCAGGCGGGTCTTGCCTTTTTTCTTTCCTACCGCGTAAAAAGCGCGGTTGTAGATAAACTTGTAGATGGGATTGATCAGATAGGCAATGATAAAGCCGTAAATGACCGGATAGAGCACGTCGATCAGCCGTCCCAAAGCCTTGCCCAGCGCTCCCAGATTGACAAAGGCAAACACCAAAAGCACGCCGAATGCCACGACCATGCAGGCGTACAGCGCAACGGCGGTATTTTTCCGGTTGAAATGTTCAAACTTCATTTGTCCCTCCAATCTTTTATTATTGTACAATGAATTGGCCGTGAAGTCAAGCGCCGACGGAAAAAACGTCCGTTTTTATTCCATTTTCCGGAATAGTGTGGTATAATAAAGACATGGCAGACGGCGTCCGTATTTTGC
>CANQPT010000015.1 GCA_947625805.1 uncultured Clostridia bacterium | reverse complement strand
CGATTTTGCCTATCTGTATTGCGCAGTCGGTCATCTGCCTTGCTGTGGCCGTGCTTTTGGGGCTTCATGTGACGATCCATATTTTGACTTCGGTTTTGCTCACCCTCCCCGTCGCGCTGCTGTTCGTATCGCTGGGCCTGCTCTGCGGCAGCATTTTCACGGATAAACAGGTAGGCGGCATCTGCGGGGCTTTACTCACAAACCTGACGGCGTGGCTCTCCGGCATCTGGTTTGACCTGAGGCTGGTGGGCGGCGCGTTCCAAAAGATCGCAAATTTACTGTCGTTCGTCCACGCTGTGGAAATGGAGCGGGCAGTCCTTCAAGGCGATTACGCGGGGGTGTTCTCTCACATTTGGTGGGTAATAGGCTACGCTGTCGCCGTGACTGCCATAGCGGTATTCGCATTTTTGCGGCAGATGAAAAGACAGTGAGCTGGCAATATGTGGATCACAGCGAAAAATTTGAATTTTTCAGGGAGTTCGAGATGAAACGAATTTATCTAATTGGTGGAACAATGGGTGTCGGTAAGACAAGCGTTTGCCAGAGACTGAAAAAAGAGCTTAAAAATGCGGTGTTTTTGGATGGGGATTGGTGTTGGGATGCGAATCCGTTTCAAGTTAATGCTGAGACAAAACGGATAGTTATAGATAACATCTGCCATTTGCTGAACAATTTCATACACTGCTCCGTTTATGACAATGTGATTTTTTGCTGGGTTATGCATGAACAAAGCATTATCAACGATATTTTATCTAACCTTGATTTAACAAACTGCGATGTCAAAACATTATCTTTGATTTGCAACCGTGATGAACTGGCTAAACGGTTGAAAAAAGATATTAAAGAGGGCATCCGTCAAGAAGATGTTATAACTCGCAGCATAGAACGGTTGCCGCTCTATGCTGCGCTCAACACAGTAAAGGTCGATGTGTCCGATTTAAGTGTGGAACAAACGGTGGGAATAATAGAATCACTTTAACTTCCTTCTTGACAAGGAGAAAAGTTGAATGTGAAATCGGGATTTTTGGAGGGCATATTATGATAAAACAGGCAAAACCGGGTGATGCCATGACATTGGCAGGGCCGACAATAAAGCTGTGGAAGGGGCGTTCTACTACTACACTGTGTCTCTGCTTGACCGGATCGAAGAACGGAAAAACAGACTGATCATAAACCGGAAAGAAAAGGTATCGTGCATCTGTGTGCGGTCTTTGACCAAAGCCTTTGCCGACTTTCATTATAACCCGCGCATGATCGCATTGTCTGAAAGGCTGAAGGCGGTCGTCAGACAGTAACGCAACGGCACTTTCTCCTCAAGGGGAAAGCTATTTTTCTGGCTTTTATTGCAAAAAAGACGAAACTCCGACCGAAGGGCGGCGGTATGGAATGTTCGCAGACTTTTCTTCTTACTGAAAATGATTGCACGGATTGACAAATGTAAAAAAATGTGTATAATAGTACGGGAGAAATTGAGAATCATTCTCAAAACGGACGGGAAACCGATGGAATATAATACAGAACAGAAAAAAGCGATCGTGGGACTGTTGCGAAAGAACAGCGACCGGCAGTTTACGGTGGGGCAGATCGCGCAGGCGCTTGCGGGCGGCGTCGGGGTCAGCACAGTCTACCGCCGTATGCCCGAACTGGTCAAAAGCGGTGCGGTCATGCGCTTTGACGCGCCGGACGGCTCACACAAATCGGTCTATCAGGCGGTGGTCTGCGAGCACTGCGACGCCCACCTGCACATGAAGTGCAGGGATTGCGGGCGGCTGCTGCACCTCGACGACGCGGTTTCCGAGCGGGTGATCGAGATGATCAAACGGAACAGCGCGTTCTCGGTGGACGGAGAGGAAACCGTGCTGTACGGGATCTGTGAAGGATGCCGCAAATGAAGCGAAGACTGTCCCTTTTGTGCGCGGTTCTGCTTGCCTCTATGATGCTGACCGGCTGCGCGGGGCGCGCACCTGCAAACGGCGAACGGTTTCGAATCGTGTGCTCGACCTATGCCCCCTATGAATTTCTCTTGCAGATGACCGCCTCCGACCGGGAGGTGGGCGTGTACCTGCTGGCAGATTCGGGTGAAGACCCCCACAGTTATCAGCCCACGGCGGCCGATCTTGCGGCCGTCTGCGACGCGACCGTCTTTGTCTGTCTGGGCGCCGAAAGCGAAAGCTGGGAGGCGGATGCGGCGGCAATGGCCGCGGCGAAAGGCGTGCGGATCGTGCGCCTGACCGAACTCATTTCCCATCCGCTCACCGAAAGCGGGGAGGGGATTTTCGGCCATGCGCACGACCGCGACGAACAGGCGGCCTATGACGCGCACGTCTGGCTTTCCCCGGTCTGTGCGCAGGAGATCTGCTCGGGCCTTTGCGATTTGCTATGCCTGGTCAATCCCGCAGGGGAGAACGACTACCGCTTGAATTGTTCCGCCTATCGCAACCGCCTGATTGCCTTAGACGAGGAATACCGGCAAATGTGCGCCCGGGCGGCGGGGAATACCATATTGGTGGCCGACCGTTTTCCCTTTTTATATCTGACGGAGGAGTACGGCCTTTCCTACTACGCCGCTTTCCCCGGTTGCTCGGCCGAAACTGAGGCGAGTTTTGCTACGGTGGCGGCTTTGACCGAAGTGTTGCGCGAGGGCGGATTGGGGGCCGTGCTGGTGACCGAATCCTCAGACGGCGCCCTTGCCCGCACCTTGTGCGAGAGCGCCGGGCGGGATCTGCCGGTACTGACCCTTGAATCGATCCAATCTACGCCCCCGACGGGGGAAACGTATCTTTCTTTGATGGAGAAAAATCTGGAAGCATTGCGGGAGGCGCTGGGATAATGTTTTGTCTATCCTGTGAAAATCTTATCTTGGGCTACGAGGGCAGACAGATCTGTGCGCCGCTCTCCTTTTCAGTGAACGAGGGCGACTATGTCTGCATCCTGGGTGAAAACGGCAGTGGCAAGACCACGTTGATGAAAACCCTGCTTGGCCTGCAAAAGCCGTTAGGCGGAACGATAGAATTTGCCGCGGAGGGGATCGGGTATCTTCCTCAACAGGACGCTACCGCAAAGGATTTCCCCGCATCGGTGCGGGAGATCGTGCGCTCGGGGTGCATCCCGCGCACGGGGCTCTTTTATTCCCGCGAAAGCAAAGAGCGCGCCGAGCGCGCCATGGCAAAACTGGGACTTGCAGAGATCGCGGGGCGGGGATACCGCACTCTGTCCGGCGGCCAGCAACAGCGTGTGTTGTTGGCCCGGGCGCTGTGTGCGGCCGACCGGGTCTTACTTCTGGACGAGCCTGCCGCCGCACTGGACGCCCAGGCCGCCGACGGGCTGTATGACACCCTGCGCACTCTGCACGGGCAGGGGGTGACCATCCTGATGATCTCTCACGACGCTCACGCCGCCCTGCGGGAGGCGACCCACATTCTTTGCATCGACGCAAAAGAAGCCTTTTTCGGCGCAAGAGAGCAGTATATGAGCCATCTGCAGACCGAACAGGA
The DNA here is from genome assembly GCA_947625805.1 of uncultured Clostridia bacterium. GTDB lineage: Bacteria > Bacillota > Clostridia > Oscillospirales > CAG-272 > CAKSEI01. The sequence goes on along the minus strand of CANQPT010000015.1, from coordinate 35,994 downwards.
GGAACGGAAATGATCGACAGCATCCGCTATTATTTCTCATTTGCTTTTGTCCGTCACGCCTTTATCGTCGGAGTGCTGATCGCCCTGTGCGCGGCGCTTCTCGGCGTGATTCTTGTGCTCAAACGATATTCCATGATCGGGGACGGCCTTTCCCACGCGGCTTTCGGCGCCATGGCGGTCAGCGCGGTCTGCGGGGCGGGAAACAGTATGCTCGTGACTCTGCCGCTGACCATGCTCGCGGCCCTCTTTATCCTGCGCACCCGGAAAATGCAGGGGGACGCCGCCATCGCCATGCTTTCGGTGTCTGCCCTTGCCATCGGATATCTTTTATTGCATCTTTTTCCCGTGTCGGCCAATGTCAGCGGGGATATCTGCACGACCCTGTTCGGCTCGGCGTCTATTTTGATGCTCTCCCGCTCGGACGTGCTGTTGTGCGTGGCGCTGTGTGCGGTGGTGATCGCGCTGTTTGTCTGCTTTTATCACAGGCTGTTTGCCGTTACCTTTGATCCGGCCTTTGCGCGGGCGGCGGGCGTGCATACCGAGGCGCTGGAAACAGGCCTTGCCCTGGCCGCGGCTGTTGTGATCGTGATTGCCATGCGTCTGGTAGGGGCTTTGTTGGTGTCAGCGCTGATCGTCTTTCCCACCTTGTGTGCCACGTCGCTCTTTCGCTCTTTCCGCGCGGTCATCATCTGCGCGGCGGCAATCAGCGTGGTCTGTGCGGCGGCGGGTATGTTCTTTTCGCTGATCTTCGGCACCCCCTCGGGCGCTACGGTGGTGTGCGTCGATCTTCTGGCATTCCTTGTCTGCTTTTCGGTCGGCCGCGTGCGGGCACAATGAGCGGGATGCTACTCTGCGGTCTTTCTGAGCGTTCCGCCGGAAATGCGGGAATCCGGAAAACGCGCGAAAAAAAGAATAGAATCCGCCCCTCGACCCGGAACGGTCAGGGGTGGATTTTTTTGCGGATTTCTGCTATAATAAAAGGCGAAATCTGTAAAATTATGGAAAAAAAGAGTATAAATGATCAAACGCTACACCAAACAAAACGTATACGAGGCATTACAGGATCGCTTTGCATTGCTCTTCCGGGAATTTGAAAACATTTTCGTTTCATTCAGCGGAGGAAAAGACAGCGGAGTGCTCTTGAATCTTTTGATGGACTACCGGCGCAAATATGCGCCCGACCGAACGGTGGGGGTATTTCATCAGGATTTTGAAGCTCAGTACACCGTGACCACCGAGTTTGTCACCCGCACTTTTGAGCGACTCGAGGGGGAGGCGGAGTTGTATTGGGTTTGTCTGCCCATGGCCACCCGCACGGCGCTCAGTAACTATGAGATGTACTGGTACCCGTGGGACGACACAAAAAAAGAGTTGTGGGTACGCCCCATGCCGGACTATCCCTATGTGATCAATCTGGAAAGACCTTTCTCCCATTACCGCTATCGGATGAATCAGGAGGACCTGGCAAAGCAGTTCGCCCGCTCGTATAAGGATCTTCACGGCGGCGCAAAGACCGTCTGCCTGCTTGGAATGCGCTCGGACGAATCCTTACAGCGGTACAGCGGCTTTATCAATAAGAAAAACGGCTATGCGGGGCAGTGCTGGATTTCCGAGCAGTTCAAAGACGTATACTGTGCCTCGCCGCTGTATGACTGGGCGGACACCGACGTGTGGGTGGCCAACTGCCGATTCGGCTATGACTACAATCAGCTGTACGACCTGTATTATAAGGCGGGATTAAAACTGTCGCAGATGCGGGTGGCCTCTCCGTTCAACGATTATTCCAAGGACAGCCTGAATCTCTACCGCGTGATCGACCCGGAGATCTGGACCAAACTGGTCGGCCGGGTGCGCGGGGCGAATTTCGGCGCGATCTACGGCAAGACCAAAGCGATGGGGTACCGCAGTGTGACCCTGCCCGAAGGACACACCTGGAAATCCTATACCGAGTTTTTGCTCGATACGCTGCCGGGGCGCATCCGGAACAATTACATCAAGAAATTCAATACTTCCATCCGCTTCTGGCACGAAACGGGCGGGGGCTTGTCCGAGCAGACCATAGAAGAGTTGATCGGTCACGGCTATGCCGTGCGGCGCAACGGGGTGTCCAACTATACGTTAGACAAAAAATCGCGGGTGGTCTTTATAGGCGAGATCCCGGACCACACCGACGATATCAAAAGTACAAGAGATATTCCAAGCTGGAAGCGTATGTGCTACTGTATTTTGAAAAACGACCACACCTGCCGGTTTATGGGCTTTGGCCCGACCCGTCAGGAGCAGAAACGAATCGACTATTTGAGAAAGAAATACGGAGAAATGACCCATGGCAGATAACGAGTGGACAAGCCCGGCGTACGGCGTGATCGCCGTTCCCTTTGAGAAGATCGTGCCCAATACCTACAATCCCAATCACATCGCGCCCCCGGAGATGAAACTGTTATACGACAGTATCCGCGAGGACGGATACACCATGCCGATCGTCTGTTACTATCAGGCCTCTAAGGATCTTTATGCGATCGTGGACGGCTTTCACCGCTGGCGGGTAATGAAGGACTATCCGGATATTTACCGGAGAGAACGTGGACTTTTGCCGGTCACGGTCATCGACAAACCGCTGTCCTCCCGCATGGCGAGCACTGTGCGGCACAATCGCGCGCGCGGCACGCATGACGTGGACTTAATGAGCAATATTATTAAAGAGCTGCACGAGTTGGGGCGTTCTGACGATTGGATCTGTAAGCATTTGGGAATGCAGAAAGACGAAATTTTGCGGCTCAAGCAGATCACGGGTCTTGCGGCACTTTTCCGTGACGTCAAGTTCGGCCGTGCATGGCAACCGGGGGAGGACCCGTTTGAAAGTGAAAAACATGAATTATAAAATTGCTGTCTGCGACGATTCACAGACACAAAGAGAGTATCTGTCCGCTCTGGCGTCCCGGTGGGCGGAAAACACCGGGCATACGGCGCAGATTGCCGCATTTGCATCCGCCGAAAGTTTCCTGTTTCACTATGCGGAGCAAAGTGATTACGATATTTTGCTGCTCGATATTGAAATGGGCGCGATGGACGGCGTGACCATGGCGAAAAAACTGCGGCAGGAAAACGATACCGTACAGATCGTGTTCATCACAGGTTATTCCGACTATATCTCCGAGGGATACGAGGTGGAGGCGCTCCACTATCTGATCAAGCCGGTCCGCGAGGAAAAACTGTTTTCCGTGCTCGACCGGGCTGTGGAAAAACTTGCCAAAAACGAAAAAGTCCTGTGCCTTGAAATGGGCGGCGAGATGGTACGCGTCCCGATCTATCAGATCCGCTATGCCGAGGTGTTCGGCAATTACGTGACCGTCCACGCCGCCGGGGATTTTCGGGTAAAAATGACTTTAGGCGAGTTGGAAAAGCAACTTGACGATCGCTTTTTCCGCGTGAGCCGGTCGGCCATCGTCAATCTTACCCGGATCGGCCGGGTCACCAAAACCGGGATCAGGCTGTACGACGGCACATCCATTCCTCTGCCCAGAGGCGCTTACGAAAGCGTCAACCGGGCGATCATCAATATGAGGTGAGCGATGGGGTTCTTTTCGAAAAAAATAGACAAAAAACTCGAGTCCTACCAGCGGGAACTGATCGAGACTCATTACCGTGAAGTGGACAATATGTACCGGCAGATCCGTGGCTGGCGGCACGACTACCGAAATCACATCGGGACCATGAAGGCTTATGCCGCCGTGGAGGACTGGGAGGCCATCAAGCGATATCTTGACCTTTTGGACGAGGATCTGACCACGGTCGATACGGTCATCAAGACGGGAAACCCCATGACCGACGCGATCTTGAACTCCAAAATTTCGCTGGCAAAGGCAAGGCATATCGAGGTGGTCGCGGACGCGCACATTCCGCTGGGACTGAAAACCTCCGAGATCGATCTTTGCTGTATCATCGGCAATTTGTTTGACAACGCGATCGAGGCCAGTATGAAACTCCCGGAGGAGAAACGGGTGATCCGGGTGTATATGGATATGAAAAATACGCAGTTGTACCTTTCTTTTACCAACTTTACCGCCGGAAAGAAACTGAAAAAAGAGGGAAAGCGCTTTCGTACCACCAAGGGAGACGGCCACGGCTTTGGACTTGTTCGCATCGACGCGATCGTAGAGCGTCTGGACGGCTATATCAGCCGCAACAGCGAAGATGGAGCGTTTACCACCGAAATACTTTTGCCGCAAATATGAGGTAAATCAATGCGTCACGGCGGCCGGTCGGCCAATTTCCGCCGGAAAGGAGTTGTTGAAAATCTGAAATCCGCAAAGGATTTCTGCGTTTTCACGTCTTTTTTATTCGCGCCGATTGAATCATCGATTTTTGAATCTGCAATTCATCACCCGGAAACGGCGATTGGTCCCCGAAACAAAACGGGGACGAATTTTTGTGCTATGATAGGAGATAGAAAGAAAGGACGGTGGTTTTTTGTGAAAATGCAAAAAAGTCAATATGTCTTGTTCACAAGAATGCCCGCGTGCGACCCGTGGGCGAGTCTGCGTGCGCAGATTTGCGCGGAAAGTATGGTGATCTTTTATGATCGGTGAAAAAAAGCGCTCTAAACCAAAATACAACGTCGCCCAAAACGTCGGGTGGATGGTGAAGATCGCATGGGGCACAAGAAAACGGGTGCTGTTGTTCTGCGTGCTGACCGCACTGCTCGAGGTACTGTATCAGGTGGCACAGCTCTATATCGCGCCGCAGATCTTAGGCCGTGTGGAGGAGCACGCGCCGCTGAGCGCTTTGCTCGGAACCATCCTGTTCTTTACCGCCGCGCTGTTTCTTACCCTGTGCTTTAAGGATTATATCAAAGAGAATACGCTCTTTCCCCGTGTGGACGTGCGCTCTGCGATTATCGGTATGATCAGTTTTAAGAGCAATACTACCTGCTACCCGAATACGCTCGATGAGAACTACATCAAACTCTGTGACAAGGCGTATACGGCCTGTGAGGACAACCGGGAAGCGACCGAGTTGATCTGGCAGACGCTCACACTGCTCTTACAGAATATCGGTGGGTTTTTGGTCTATTTGACCATCTTATCCTATCTGAACCGGCTCCTGATCGCCGTGGTCATGGTCACCTGTGTCATCGGATTTCTGGTGTCACGATACACGAGCAACTGGATGTTCACCCATCGCGAAGCGGAGGAGGTCTATTATACCAAGAAGCGGTATATCCGCGAGAAAGCGGAATCCGTGGAATTGGCCAAGGACGTCCGCATTTTCGGCCTGCAAAACTGGCTGGAGGAACTGATGGCAAAGGTACACGACGCATATTTAGACTTTCGTCTGAAGGCCGAGGGCAAGCGCCTGCTTGCGGATATCACGGAGGCCGCGCTGACCGTGGCGCGCAACGGGATCGCCTATGTGTATCTGATCCATATGGCGCTTCGGGAGGGGCTTGGCGTGCCGGAGTTTTTGCTGTATTTTACGGCGCTCACCACCTTTACCACATGGGTCATGGGGTTTTTACAGCAGACGGCCAAACTGCACGAGCAAAGTCTGGATATTTCCAGAGTCAGAGAATACCTTGAATATCCGGAGCCATTCAAATTTGAAGAAGGCGAGGCGATTCCTGCGGCAACCGGTTTTGAACTGAAAGCAGAGAACATATCGTTCCGCTATCCCGGCGCTTGGGAGGATATCATTCACGGTTTGGATCTAACCGTCCGCCCGGGTGAAAAACTGGCGATCGTGGGCTTGAACGGCGCGGGCAAAACCACGCTGGTCAAGTTACTGTGCGGTCTGCTTGACCCCACCGAGGGCAGGGTGCTCTTAAACGGAAAAGACGTCCGGGATTTTGACCGTCGGGAATACTACGGGCTGTTCAGCGCGGTCTTTCAGGAGTTTTCGATTTTGGACGTGACGGTTGCGGAAAATATCGCTCAAACCAATCGGAATATCGACTACGACAAGGTCCGGGACTGTATCGAAAAAGCGGGTCTTACCAAAACGGTCGCCGATTTGCCCGAGGGTGTGGAAACCCATGTGGGCAGAGAGGTTTATCTGGATGGCGTACTCTTCTCGGGCGGGCAGACCCAGCGCCTGATGCTGGCGCGTGCGCTATATAAGGACGGTCCGATCCTCATGTTGGACGAGCCGACCGCCGCCCTTGACCCCATCGCGGAAAATGACGTCTATCTGAAATATAACGATATGACGGAGGGCAAGACCTCGATCTTTATTTCCCACCGCCTTGCGTCCACCCGATTCTGCGACCGGATTATCTTTATTGCGGACGGCCGCATTGCGGAGGAAGGCACCCACGAAAGCCTGCTGGCTCTCGGCGGAGAATACGCGCATCTCTTTGAAGTACAAAGCCGCTACTATCGGGAAGGAAAGGAGTTTTGATGATGGAAAAGAAAACGACCATGGGCCATGCCGTCTCCGTGCATCTGCGGGCGGCCAGACTTCTGCGCAAGGTAAGCCCGAAGTTTTTCGCGATCTCCGCGCTCTATTGCGTGGTGAGCGCTCTGACCCCTTATATTACGGTGTTCTTCTCCGCACAAATTCTGAAAGAACTGGCAACGGCCCGCCGCGCGGAGATTTTATGGCAGTGGGTGGCTGTCAGCGTGCTGTGCACGGGACTGTTCGCGGTGGCAGCGTCGTTTTTATACCAGCGAAAAGAAACGTTGCTCGACGATCTTTGGGGACGCAAAGAGATCCTTTTTATCGGAAAAATGTTTTCTATGGATTATGCCGATCTGGATCGGCAGCAGATCCACGACCTGCGCGCACAGATCCGGCAAAACGAAAACTGGAGCGGTTGGGGACTGATGCGCCTCCCGGAGGTATATGAAAGCGGATTGAAAAGCATTATCGGGATCCTTGGCGGTATTGCTCTTACCGTAAGTCTTTTCACTGCCCGCGTTCCCGCAAGCGCAGGCGGCCTCACCGTTCTGAACAGTCCTGTGTTTATTCTGGTGCTGGCGGCGGGTATGGTGTCGGTCAGTATGCTGGCGGGCGCCTGCAACGCCAGGGCAACGGCCTGTTGGAGCAATGCGGCAAGTGATGCTACCATGGGCAACCGACTGTTTGGCTTCTTTGGCTTTTTCGGCAAGAAGAGGGAAAGAGCGACCGATATCCGGATATATAACCAACAGCATCTGGTCAGTGCCTACTGGAATAAAAACGCATCTTTCGGCACAGACGGTCCGATCGGCAAACTGGCAAGAGGTCCGATGGGGATTTATTACGGCCTCGGCACGGGGATCACGGTCGTGATCACCGGATCGGTCTATGTATTCACCTGCCTGAAGGCATGGGCGGGCGCGTTTGACGTGGGCAGTATCACCCAGTACGTGGGGGCTGCGACGGCAATGGCCGGAAGTATTTTTGAGGTGACCAGTCTGATCGGAATGATCAAAACCAACGCGGGATATTTGGATACCGCCTTTGAATTTCTGGATATTCCGGGCGCTATGTATCAGGGAAGCCTGACCACCGAAAAACGCTCCGACCGAAAGTATCAGGTGGAGTTTCAGAACGTTTGGTTCAGATATCCGGGTGCGGAAAAGTGGGCGCTCAAAAACGTCAGCATGAAATTCGAGGTCGGTAAGCGCCTTGCAATCGTGGGCGAGAACGGCAGCGGCAAGACCACCTTTATCAAATTGCTCTGCCGCCTGTACGATCCCGAAGAGGGGCAGATTCTGCTAAACGGCATCGACATCCGCAAGTATAATTATCGGGACTATATGGACGTCTTTTCTATCGTGTTTCAGGACTTTCAGCTGCTCTCTCAGCCCTTGGGCGCCAATGTGGCGGGTTGTGCGGACTACGATGAGCGCAGGGTGCGCAAAGCGCTGGTCGACGCGGGATTCGGGGAGCGGTCAGACACCATGCCCGAGGGTCTTGAAACCTATTTGTACAAGGACTTTACCGAAAACGGAGTGGAGGTATCGGGCGGCGAAGCCCAGAAGATTGCCATCGCCCGTGCGCTGTACAAGGACGCGCCGTTTATCATTTTAGACGAGCCGACCGCGGCCCTCGACCCCATCGCGGAGGCGGAGATCTACTCCAAATTCAACGACATTGCCGGAGACAAAACGGCCATCTATATCAGCCATCGGCTTTCCTCCTGCAAGTTCTGCGACGAGATCGCGGTATTCCACGAGGGGCAGGTGGTCGAGCAGGGCACGCACGCCGCGCTTGTGGCAAACGAGCACGGCAAATATCACCAACTGTGGAACGCTCAGGCGCAGTATTATACGGAATAACGCAAAAGGGGGCCGCCCGAACGGACAGCCCCTGTGCCGGCATATCTTACGCCCGTTTTCCCATCTTTTTCATGAGATTTTTTCTGGTCCTGCGAGAGCCGGAACGGTGGGAGCGGAAGAATAATCCGATGCCAACCGGCAAGAGGATTCCCAAGCCGTATACGATCATCGACTGTAAAAGCGGGCGGGTGTCTTTCCCACGGAAGAACAGCGACGCCACAAAGATCAGTCCCACATAGACCGCTCCGCACACGGCAGAGCCAAGTGCGGGCATATCGTCAGATAAAAGAGCGCCCGCGATCCCGGCGGCGAGTGATCCCGCGAAAAACGCGATCAGCCCGAACAGAGCCGCATTTGCGCGCGGATCGTCCATTCCCGCTCCGATCATTGCAAGCACTGCCAGCATGAGGGCCGCCGATGCAAAGGCAATCCCGATTCCTATAAAAAACCGCTTGATCATAAAAAAGCCTCCCGAATACATGGTTGTTATCCCATGTTTATTCGGGAGTGCGCTTATTTATGCAGGAATCAGTCGTCCGCGTCCTCGTTGGCCTTGACGTCGACCACCTTGACCGCGTCCTTGAGCAGGCGTACCTTGGTGCGGTCCTTGCTGGTCTCGATCGTGATCGTCTCTCCTTTGATGCTCACGATCTCACCTACGATGCCGCCGATGGACGTGATCTCGTCCCCTACTTCAAGGTTGTCCCGCATTTTTGCGGTTTCCTTTTCCTGCTTTTTCTGCGGTCTGTACAAGAAGAAATAGAAAAATGCCAGCATGATTACGATCATGCCGATGCTGATGATCGACTGCATACCGCCGCCTGCTGTGGTGTCGGCCGCCGCGTCCAGTGCCCAAAGATTCATTGTTTCCTCCAAATATCTCTGAATATAATATCTATTCTATTATACACGCTGTGCGCCGTCTTTGCAAGAAAAATATTGTGAATTTTTCGCTTTTTGTGATTTTCTTGACAAAAGCCCTCTCGGCGGGTATAATAAACATAATAAAAGGAAAGAGGGAACAAATGACAATTTATGACCAACTCGTTGCACGCGGACTGATTGCGCAGGTGACGGATCAAGACCAAATCAAAGAACTGATCAACAACGGAAAGGCCACCTTTTATATTGGCTTTGACTGTACCGCCGACAGCCTGACCGCAGGGCATTTTATGGCGCTTACGCTCATGAAGCGCCTGCAGCTTGCGGGCAATCGCCCGATTGCGCTGATCGGGGGCGGCACCACGATGATCGGAGACCCGTCCGGGCGCACCGATATGCGCAAAATGCTCACGGTCGAGGACATCGCGCATAATGCCGACTGTTTCCGTCGGCAGATGGAGCGCTTTATTGAGTTTGGCCCCGACAAGGCGATCATGCTCAACAACGCCGACTGGCTCTTGGATCTCAACTACGTAGACCTTTTGCGCGAAGTGGGCGCCTGTTTCTCGGTCAACCGTATGCTGGCGGCCGAATGCTACAAACAGCGCATGGAAAAGGGACTTTCTTTCCTTGAATTCAACTATATGATCATGCAGTCCTACGACTTTTACTATCTCTTCCGGAATCACGGCTGCAATATGCAGTTCGGCGGGGACGACCAGTGGTCCAATATGTTGGGCGGCACGGAACTGATCCGACGCAAACTGGGCAAGGACGCTTATGCCATGACCATCACCCTGCTGACCGATTCACAGGGCAAGAAGATGGGCAAGACCGCAGGCAACGCCGTATGGCTTGATCCGGACAAGACCTCGCCCTTTGACTTCTATCAATACTGGCGCAACGTGGCGGATACCGACGTGCTCAAGTGTATCCGTATGCTGACCTTCCTGCCGCTGGAGCAGATCGATGAGATGGACACATGGGAGGGCAGCAAACTCAACGACGCCAAAGAGATTCTGGCCTATGAACTGACCAAGATGGTACACGGTGAGGACGAGGCGAAAAAGGCGCAGGAGGGCGCGCGCGCTCTGTTCGGCACAGGGGGCGCAGGCAGCAACGCTCCGACCTATACCCTGACCGATTCAGACCTTGAGGGAGGCAGCATTGATATTCTCGCACTTTTGTGCGCAAGCGGTCTGGTCGCTTCCCGCAGTGAGGCCCGCCGTGCAGTCGAGCAGGGAGGGGTCAGCGTGAACGGTGAGAAAATCACAGATACCCGCGCGGCGTTCACTGCCGCAGACTTTGCGGGCGAGTTTTTACTCAAACGCGGAAAAAAGTCGTTTATGAAGATCGAATTATAATCGTTGGGCGTCCTTCTTGCGGAGGACGCCCAAACTTTTTTGCGATAAAATTCCATAAGGCTTGCCGGGGGGGATATCGTTTACTTCTCTGCGCTCAGATAGCGCATCAGAATGGCGGCGACCTGTGCGCGGGAGGCCGATCCCTTGGAATTCAGCAGGGTTTGCTCACCCGCCTTGCTTCCGGTGATCAGTTTCTCTGCATAAGCCCATGAGAGCGCTTCTTTTGCATACTCCGAGGCGGCAGTCCCATCCGGAAATTCGGTCAGGTCGGCGCGGGCGTCGGTATTGCGGTTGCTTTTTCCGGCGTAGCGGTAAAGAATGGCAGCCAGTTGCTCTCGGGTGATATCGCCTGCGGGCGAGAACTTGCCCGCACTTATACCGTTGACAATGTCATTCGACGCGGCCCATAGCACTGCGTCCGTGTAGTATTTGCCTGCGGCTACGTCGCCGAATGGATTGGATTCGCTCACAGTGGGTGCGTTTTCCATGCGCCAGAGCACGGTTACCAGCATACCGCGGGTCATGGTGCCGTCCGGCGAGAATCTTTTCTCATCTACGCCGTTCATGAGGCCGTTTGCGACCGCATAATCGACGGCGTCTTCATACCAACTGCCCGTCTTTACGTCCTCAAAATTGTTGGAAAAGAGTTTGGGGATGGTTTGGCGGTCCAGTTCGGTATTGCATACCGTGCATCTGAGAACCCGCAGGCCCTCAACGGTTTTGCTGGGCTGGCGCAGGATCGTCCACTTGCCCTCATCGTGGCCGGTGGGATCGATGATCTCGTTTTCCAGAATTTCATGATCTTCGCAGATCGTGCAGCGCCTGACCCGCTGTCCGTTTTCGGTACAGGTGGGCTCTTGCACGGTTTCCCACTCGCCGGGAACGTGTTCGGGCAGTTTATCTACCTCTTCCGCATCCTCGGTGGAAAAGAGCGGACTTGCAATATCGATGGTTTCGCTCTTAAAAGCCTCTCCCTGTGCGTTGCGGGAGTATGCGTTGTTTGCGCCGGTCACAACGCAATAGTAGGTGCCCGGCTCATTTACGATCAGGCGCGCGCCGGCTTGACCGTCGATCTGCAGCCCGGACGAGCCGTCCTTGTCGGCACGGTACCACCGGTAGTCGATCGGCTCGCTGCCGGTCACGGCACAGTAAAGGGCATAACGGCAGCTGTCCTTTTCCCGCATGGCGGAGAGTTTCACCCCGTAGAGATACCGGTCGGCCTCCCAAAGAGTATCCCAGTTGTCTTTTCTTGCGTTCAGCGCCTCAACGAAGTTGTCGGCATAATAGTCGAAATCGTTTGCGTGCGAGCTGTAAGAGGGATTCGAGAGGATGGCCTTTTCAATGTCCCAACGGATCCAGTTCATAACCAGTGAATCGTGCGCCTCGTCTAACAACTTGCTTGCCGGGCGCACGCCGTCGGCCGCCTCTGTGCGCTCAAGGGTCGCGTCGAGAATGCCCGAGAGCTTGCGCGCTTTCTCGTATGCAATCTTCATAAAGTCGCCCTTCTGCCAGAGCGGCTCCAACCAGATATACTGCTGGGTGTCGGTGTATACGTTGTGCTCACCGAACAGAGTGGCGTCGCCGGATAAGATCTGCGGTCCTGTCTCAAAATCCCACACCGGGCCGAAGGTCAGTTTGGGGTGACCGCTGTCTGCTGTGTCGATATAGACATAGGTGCTGGTGCGGAAAAGTTCCCAGTTCTGATAGAAAGCATAGGTCAGGATCATGCCTGCAAGGCTTTCTAAGTCCGCATATTCGGAATAGTGTTTTCCGAGCGAATTGTAACCGGTGGGGGAGCAGATGGCGTTCTCAAACTCCTGTACGTATTTTGCGATATACTGCACCTGTTCTCTGGTGCAGACCTCAGGCGCTTTGAGATTCAGGTACATACCCTTTGCGGTCACAAAGCCGCAGTCCTCGAGGCTCCCGAAGTTTGTTTCCATCAGGTATCCGCCCGACAGGTCGAAGTCCGTGGTTTTGAGCGCGTCGGTGGTGTAGCGGTAGTATTGTACGCCCGCGATGATTGCGGGATCGGTCGGGTCGCTGATCACGGTCATGTCGGAGGACGCGCTTGTCACAAAGTCCTCCTGATCGGTGATATCCACAGCCGCCTTGTTGTCCAAGCGCTCGGTCAGAATGTATACGCCTCGGTAGACTCCGCCTATATACACGTCCACGTACTGGGTGAGATTGGAGAAATAGTCCTTGCCCATGAGCGCGGCGTAGGTCTGAAGGCCCAGCGAACTGCACAGTCCGGTCCAGTCATAGTAGTATGCGGTCGAGATGCGCATATGTAAAAGCGACCATTTTTTCATCTTGCCTGCGCCCGGGATCAGTTCGTCCTTTTTTGCCAGCTTGAAGTTGTAGGACTTCTTGTCGTTTCCGGCAAGACCCGGAGCGACGAAGGAGGTGTTGCCGCGCCCTTTGAAGGTATCGACGTCGCCCTTATAATAGGGCTTTCCCTGTCCGTCCAGCATGACAAGGGACGCGGTGGTCTGGTTTTCCTTGTCACTGTTGATCCAGTCGAGCACGGTGGCAAAGCCCGGATGATCGGTTTGGTCCAACGAAAAATGCAGGGACGGAATGGAAGCGCCGCACAGCACGGTCAACGGATAGGAATCATAGGCGTCCGCCGCCTCATCATATTCGTATACGGTCACCTGTCCGTCGGAAAAATCACATACCGCAGTGTCCCGGGGCTGCAGATATGTGTTCGTGTCCGGAAGATACAGGCTGGTCTTTCCCGTATAGCGCACGGTTACAGCCGAAAGATCGCTTCCGCCCGGCAGAAAGAGATAGTAGACTCCGCCTGCCTCTACTACGCTTAAGTCATCCGCATTTTCCGCGATCACGGCCGCAATGGGCGCCGCCGTATTTGCGGCCGTCGCGTCCGCGTAACCTGCGGCGCCGGCGGCAAAGGGCACGGAAAGTACGGGCAGCAAAAGCGCAAGCAGCATTGCGCCCGCCCGTAGGGTGAGGTTACGTTTGGTTGTCATGTTGCATAAGCCTCCCTGTGTTTGATATCTTTATTGTATCATAAAATAACCGTTTTTCCAATCTTTTTTCGGACGGCGATTGACAAAATCTGCAAAAAAAGATATAATCTAACTGCGCGTACCGCAAAGCGGTGAGCAATTACAAAAGAATATTGATAAAATACGGTTTGAAAAGTTGTACACTGAGTAAAGAGGAAGTAATGGTCCAATGTATCGCTTGAATCATCGTTTCCCAAAAGGGATCCGGTTCGAATCCGGAACAACCGCCATTCCTGTATTTGACATATTGGGAGTATCCGAAGGGTGGTACTCTTGCGGCTTTGTGCGCCGTATGATCATAAGTCAGAACCCGCCGTATTTTCAGCTTTCACACAGTTATGGCGCCAAGCGTGTGGTTGGTATCTTCCCCGTTTCTGTGTAGATATCGCCGCTCTTCCGTCATTCGGAAGGGTTTTTGTTTTTGGCAAGACAAGTTGAAAGCGAACACGATAGGGAAGGAGGAAAACGGTCAAAGCCGCAGATGCCCGATACGCGCGGAAAACAACAAATTTTCGGAGGATTATTATGAAAAATCAAGTATGGACAAGATTATTTGCGGCACTGCTCTTGTGCTGTGTGGTACTGCTCGGCGCCTGCACGGCGGAAAAGGCCGATGAAAACAGCAACCCGACCGATCTCTCACAGCAACAACAGCAAAGCGCTTCTTTCACTTTGAAGATCACCCACGCAGACGGCACGGAGGTAACCAACGATTACACCTTTGAGGGAGAGGTCACCCTCGGCGCTTATTTACAGGACAAGGGTATCATCGCGGGAGATGAGGGCGAATTCGGGCTTTACATCAAAACCGTGGACGGAGAAACCCTCGACTACGAAACCGACGGCAAATATTGGGCGCTGTATGTAAACGGCGAATACGCGACGGTGGGAGCGGATTCGCTTGCCCTTGAGGACGGCGCTTCCTACCAACTCAAGGCGGAATGAAAAATTTGTCTGTGCGGAGGCTGATCGTCTTTGCCATGCTGGGCTCGCTGATGTTTGCCTCCACATGGGCGATGAAGGGGCTTCCCAACGTTCATCTGCTGGCGCTGTTTATCATTGTCTGTACGCGGGTCTACCGCGTACAGGCGCTGATCCCGCTCTACGTGTATGTCTTTCTGGAGGGACTGTATCAGGGCTTTTCACTCTGGTGGATCCCCTATCTGTATATTTGGGCGGTGCTTTGGGCGATTGCCATGCCGGTGCCGAAAAATCTGGATCCGCGCTTGTCAGGGCCGCTTTATTGCGTCATCGGGGCGCTGCACGGCCTTGCATTCGGCGCCATGTGGGCGCCGTCGCAGATGGTGCTCTTTCATCTTCCGCTCCGTGCGCTTCCCGCGTGGATCATGAGCGGACTGCCCTTTGACGTTACCCACTGCATCAGCAATGCCGTCGTCTGCACACTGGTACTGCCGCTCTCAAATTTACTGCTGCGCTTGGAAAACGGGAACCGCTGAATGACTCACAAACAGATCATGGCGGCCATGGTGCCGCGCAGGCCGCCGGTGGCCCGATGGGAGAAAAACAGGTCCGGCCGGCAGCAGGTGCATCTGTCGCAAACGCTGATCTGCTCTTCCGCGATGCCCGCGTCCTGCAACAGTGCGACGTTCATGGCGGGAAGATCAGCCCAAAGGCCGCCGTTCTTAGCCGTGATATATCGTTGTGCGAAGGACTTGCCCCGCAGGGCGGCCACCTCACGCACGAAATCCTCGCCTACCTGATAGCAGCAGGGGTGGATGCATGCGCCGATGGCGACCCGGATCGATTCCCGTCCTGCGCCTAAGGAGAGCATACGTCCGACCGTGACCGGCGCGATTCCGGCGGCGGTGCCACGCCACCCGGCGTGGCAGGCGCCGATCACATGGTGGGTGCTGTCGCAGAACAAAATCGGTACGCAGTCGGCAACCTTGACACACAGCGTGACTCCCGCTTGGGCGGTCACGAATCCGTCTGCCTGACGATCGCTTGTGCCCGCGTCCTGCGCGCTTACCGTGAGCACACGGCTCGAATGGATCTGATGTGCGCTGACTACGGTGGAGGGGTCCGCGCCGATCGCCTCACAGAACAGGCGAAGGTTTTCTTTCACCGTTGCCTCATCGTCTCCGCGCCCGAGGGCGAGGTTGAGCCAAGCGGTGTGGGCAAGCGCCGATACGCCGCCCTTGCGGGTGGAAAAACCGTGCTTTGCCGTGATCGACCGAGAGGCGGCGTACACGACGCCCTTTTTGCTTTGAAACGTGAAATCATCTATACAGGAATAAGTCTTCATATTCTTATTGTATCGCATTTTCAACATTCGGTCAAGTCGGGCGACAAAAATGGGCAATCTGTGCAATTTTATGAAAAAAATTCAGAATTTTTTGAAATATAACGTGCAATAATTGTTGACAAACCGTTTTTTTAATGGTAAGATAAGTATGCGGCCAATCAGGTTGGCCGGGAAAGCGATTAGCTACCGCTTTCCGTTGTTCTGCTGACGGCCGCTGGTCGGTTCGTATACCCCGGGTGTTTTTTCTCATTTTTTCCAACCCGGTTCAGAAGAATAACCGCCGACGAAAGGACATACACATCCCCTGTGTGCATGTCCTTTCACTTTTTTGCGGGAATGTATTGTAAAATAGGAGAAAATATAGTAAAATAGTAAAGACTATAAAAGCGAAATCCGCTTTGTGACCTGCGCGTGCATAGACGCGGGGAATAGGAGAGAACTATGAAAATCAACGGCAGAATTTTCCGTGACATGGCGATCAGTGCCGCCAACGCGCTGGATAACCATAAGGAAGAAATCAATAATTTGAACGTCTTTCCGGTGCCGGACGGAGATACGGGTATCAATATGTGTCTTACCATGAGCGAATGCCGGACCGAACTGAAAGACTTTGACGGCACGCTGTCCGAGTGTGCGGCCAAACTCGGCAATATCATGTTGCGCGGTGCGCGCGGCAACTCGGGCGTTATTTTGTCGGTCTTTTTCCGCGGTTTTGCAAAGAGTTTGCTGGGCAAGGAAGAGGCGGACGCAGTGGACCTGGCGGCCGCCATGACCCGCGGTACCGAGGAGGCGTATAAGGCGGTCATGACCCCCACGGAGGGCACGATTCTGACAGTCATGCGCGTCTGCGCCGAGCAGGCGACGGCTACGGCCGAGTCTACCTATCGGGAGGATCCGATCGGTTTCTTCCGGTATCTCTTGTCGGTGGCCGTAGACACCCTTGCCAAAACCCCGGATATGCTCCCCGTGCTCAAACAAGCGCAGGTGGTGGACTCCGGCGGACAGGGCTTTGTGACCATTCTGCAGGGAATGCTGGCCAGCCTTGAGGGAACTCCCGTGCAGGCAAATGCCGGGAATACGGTTTCCGCCCCGGGAGCCGCAGACTTTTCCGCTTTCGATACCGGCGATATCAAGTACCCTTACTGCACAGAGTGTATCGTGACCAAGAGCGACCACTATTTCGGTGAAGAAAAGTGCGGAAAACTGCATAAAACCATTATGGGCATGGGCGACAGCGTGGTCTTTATCGAGAGTGCCGATATGGTCAAACTGCACGTGCACACCGAAAACCCGGGCAAGGTACTGTCCGAGGCCATCAGATACGGTTCGCTGTACACGGTAAAAGTAGAGAATATGCGCCATCAGCATACCACCCTTGTCGAGCAGATCACCCCGACCGAGCCTGCAAAGCCCTATGGATTGGTGGCAGTCTGCATGGGAGAGGGGATAAAGGCCTGCTTTGAGGATCTGGGCGTGGACCGCGTGGTCTTTGGCGGCCAGACCATGAACCCCTCGACCGAGGATCTGGTGCATGCGATCAGGCAGGTAGGCGCCGAAACCGTGTTCTTGTTTCCCAACAACAAAAATATCTATATGGCGGCAAAACAGGCGGAGGAGATGGTCACAGACAAACGGGTGGTGGTCATCGCCTCCAAGAGCGTGCCCCAAGGCATCAGCGCTCTGATGGCCTTTGATGAGAGCGCGGATGCGGATACCAACCAAACTGCGATGACCGAGGCATTAGCGGCAGTGCGTACCTTTTCGGTGACCTACGCCGTACGGGATTCGGTAATCGGTGAGCAGACCATTCCCTCGGGCGCGGTGCTCGGCCTTGCCGAGAGCAAGATCGCCTGCGTGGCGGACGATGATTTTGAATGTATCGGCGCCCTTGCCGATCGGATCGGAGATGCGTCCATGGTGACCCTGTTCTACGGCGAGGACGTGTCCGAAGAAGATGCGCAGAGAGCCGAGCAGATTCTGCGGTGCAAGTTGGATCCTCTCTGCGAACTTGTGAGCATTCCGGGCGGTCAGCCGCTCTATCACTATATCATTTCGGTCGAGTAGGAGGAAACACCGTGTCGTTTCGCATTCTGACCGACTCTGCCAGCGCCCTGACCCCGGCAGACGCCGCCAAGTATAACGTCGGCGTGATCTCCTTTGTCTTTACCGTGGGCGGTAAGGATTTTCTGTGCTTTCATCCGGATAAGGACACCGAGGCCGAAGCCAAGCGTTTTTACGAATTATTGCGCATCAAAGCGGACGTGAAAACGTCCCTTATCAATGCGGACAAATTTCTTTCCGCCTTTGACGCTGTGCTGGCGGGTGGCGAAGACCTTTTGTATATCGGCATTGCCGGGGGCATTTCGGGTACCTTGCAGGCGGCGCGCATTGCCGCCGAGGAGGTGTTGAAGCGTTATCCCGAGCGCACCTGTCTTGTGGTGGATTCCCTTGCCGCGTCGTTGGGCGAGGGCATGATGGTCATGCAAGCGGCCCGTCTGCGGGACGCGGGTTACAGCATTTCCCAGACTGTGGCTGAGATCGACCGGCTCAAATACAACTTCCGCCAGGAGTTTACAATAGACAGCCTGTATTATTTGAGAAAAAGCGGCCGTGTTTCGGCGCTGGCGTCTATCGCGGGCGGAATGCTGGGGATCAAACCGCTTCTCCACGGCTCGGATGCCGGCACCCTTGAAATGCACGGCAAGGTAAGAGGGCGCATGAACTCGCTTGTCGCCCTTGCCGATTCCTGTGCTGTGCATCTGGCGTCGCCCGATACGCTGATCGGCATCGCGCACGCCGACTGCTTGCGGGACGCCGAAACCCTGCGTGACATGATCGCCGAACGCACGGGTGCGGAAAATTTCATGATTCGTTATTATGACCTGTGCACGGGTGCACACGCCGGCCCGGGCACGCTTGCGGTCTTTTATGATTCGGCGGATGGAAGAAAGGTTTAAGACTTTTTCAGACTTGCCGAACAGATAAAACGCGAAACGGGTCTATCTGTTCGGCAAGTACACCGGAGATAGCTGCTTTAGCGACGAAGGAGGCTTCCTGCTGTTAAAGAGGAAACCTCGCAGAGCGCACGAGACTATGTATAGAAGTGCGCCTTTTCGTTCCCGAATGGCTCAACAAACGGAATTTTACCTTTGGTGATGTGAATTACGGTCTTTTCGACGTAATACAAAATCATACTGTGTAATGGGCTCTCCGGTAAGATAATGAGTTTCGTGACTGTCACCGTCCGGATGTGGAACAAAGCCGCAGGCTTTCAGCATTTTTCGGCTGATCAGGTTTGTTTCATAGCACCCGGCATACAGGTATTCAAAATTAAACGCTTCAAAGCAATATGCGCACGCAAGAGCAAAAGCCTTTGTTCCATATCCCTTTCTCCTGTATGGTTTGTATAGCATGATTGCCAAGTCGGGCGGAGAACCTTCCGGTGATAAGCTCACGATCCCTAACGGCTCATTATCCTCGTTGCGAATAATAACTGCCAAAAGGCGGGAACGTATTGGCCGTTTGCAGAAAGCTTCAAATGAATCCGTCATTTGATGGTTGTATCCCTTTTGCGTTTCGGCGTCTTGCCAACAAAAAAAGTGTGATTTGTCATCAATAGACGGACAGTATTCCGCCAGAGATATATCACGATCGGATATGAAAACTTTTCTATCCATCATAGACTCCTTTCTATCATATACCGATTTATCGTCCTCATGAAAGCAGGCGTTTATTTTAGTGCTTTTAGCCCGTTATATAATTCATCAAATGATTTTCCCTTTGCACATCGACCAAACGACAGATTGCGGTTTTCTCCGATTTCCAACAGGAAACATTTTGTAAGTTCTTCAACAGTCTGCTCCAGTGCGGTGAAAAACTGCTGATATGCAAAATTTTGTGCAGTTGTACCTTCTTCAAATGCATTTATTATGAGTGATTCGGTCACTTGGTCGAGAGGGTACATTTTCAGGTGCATCAGTTCATGTACGATCACTTCTTCGAGATTTTCCTGCTTTGGATTTGTCGCATTTAACATAAGAATTGCTTTTCGATCGTCGCAGTCAATCTTGATGTCTCCGGTCTTTCGCCATGCAGGGTCTTCAACAAATTCGAGTTTTACATCCCATACCGGCGTAATCCGCAATTTGGCGCTGTATTGATTCACTAAGCGCTGCAGTTCATTTTTTTGCATTTTGTAATTCCTCTAAAGGGAAATTTGTCGAACAGTCGTCCACTTGACATTTAGCATTATACCACTCAAATATAAAAAAATCAACTTTTCCGGCAGATCGCTCATATAAGATGAGCCTGACCCTTAAGAGTTGCGGCGGAGATATTCTCTTTTTCGTCTGCAACCGGGGTGCGGAAAATTTCATGATTTGTTATTATGACCTGTGCACGGGTGCATACGCCGGTCCGGGCACGCTTGCGGTCTTTTATGATTCGGCGGATGGAAGAAAGGTTTAAGAAGATGGTAAAGTTAACGCCGCCAATGGGTTGGAACTCTTGGAACACGTTCGCCCAGAATATCGATGAAAAACTGATCATGGAGACCGCCGACAAAATGGTGGACAACGGCCTTCTCGCCGCGGGATACGAGTATCTCGTGATCGACGACATCTGGTCGCTTCGCGCGCGGGACGAGAACGGCCGCCTGGTGGCAAATCCCGAAAAGTTCCCGCACGGCATGAAATACGTTGTCGATTACGTCCATTCCAAGGGACTGAAATTCGGTATATATTCCTGCGACGGCGTGATGACCTGCGCCTCATATCCCGCATCTTACGGGCGCGAGTTTATCGACGCGCAGACGTTCGCCGAGTGGGGCGTGGATTACTTAAAATACGATAACTGCTATAAGCCGCGCACCGTTCCCGGCAGACTGCTCTATCATAAGATGAGTCTGGCCCTTGAGAACTGCGGCAGAGATATTCTCTTTTCCGCCTGCAACTGGGGCGAGGAAAACGTAGAGGAGTGGATCAAGGAGACCGGCGCCCACCTGTGGCGCTCGACCTACGATATTCACGACAACTGGGAATCGATCAAAAAACTGCTCTGGCAACAGGTTGGACTGCAAAAGTACAACGGCGTCGGCTGTTGTAACGATATGGATATGCTGGTGGTCGGTATGTACGGCAAAGGAAATGTCGGCTTTGGCGGCTGTAACGACGTCGAATACAGAACCCACTTTTCCGCATGGGCAATGCTGAACTCCGCGCTTATTCTGGGCTGCGACGTGCGCAATATGTCCCCCGAGGCGCTGAAGATCGTCACAAACCGTGACGTCATTGCCATCAATCAGGACGCGGCCGGCAGACAACCTTATCTTCTTTGTGCCGACCCGGATTCGGATGACAATTCTCAACTTCAGGTCTGGGTCAAGCACTTGGACGGCGGCGACCTTGCGATCGGTATCTTCAATATGTCCGATTACACGCAGAGCCCGTGGTTTGGCTTTGACGAACTGGGGCTGGATCCATCCAGTGGCATGGCTCTTGTGATCACCGACCTGTGGGAGGGAAAGGAACTGGGTAAATTCATCGATTACTACCGAACCACGATCGAGCCGCACGATTGTCGGATGCTGCGCTGCAAACTGGTTCCCGCTGACGGCGGACCCTACGTCTGCTGTGCGTTTTAGGGCGTGAACGACTGTATCCGGTGCGGCGCCGCTCTGACCGCAGACGACGTGGGGGCGACCCGGAAATTCATTCATCGTGCGGCGACCGAGTTTTATTGCCTAGACTGCATTGCAGATCTCTTCAAAATTAAGCGAGCGGTGATTGAGGAACGCATCGCGTCCCTGCGTGCGCTCGGCTGTACCTTATTTCCAAAGGAAGATAAATTGGGAAGATAAAATAGGGAGACGGCATATCGGCGCGTGCACCCAAACGCACTTTTTCCGATCAATAATCGAAAACAAGGCAGTGATGCGAAGCATCACTGCCTTGCTTTTGCCGTGTCACACCTGTCGCGTGCAGACATAGAATGATTATGGATACTGCACTGAAGGGAGGATAACGATGAGCTGTAACTGCCTGTGCAATTTGTTTGACAATTGCAATGTGTGGATCATTCTGATCGCTTTGGCTATTATTTTCTGCTTGTGCAACGGCTAATGGCCTTTCGGGGCAGCGGGTCACCGCTGCCCCTTTTACGCGCGGGGACGCAGGGAGCGGGCGAACGGCCGCACAAAGCCGCCTTGCCTACTTATTATTTGTTCAAAAGATAGATCCCGAGGTTGAGATAGCCCGCAAAGGTGACCCACAATAGATATGGGATCATCAGATAAGCCGCAGTCTTGGAACTTTTGCCGAACAGGACGATAGTCGCTGCGATCAGGCCCCACAGCACGACCAGAAAGACAAAGGCAAGCAGATATTGCTGTAAATTAAAGAAGATCAGCGGCCAGAAGAAGTTGAAGATCAACTGGACCGTATACGCGGTCAGCGCATTGCCGGCGGGGTGCTCGGAGGTCAGTACCAGATAGGACGCAATGCCCATCAGGACGTACAGAATGCTCCATACGACCGGGAAAAGCCAGCCCGGCGGGGAAAGCGGCGGTTGATTCAAAGAGCGAAAGGTTTCCGTTCCTGCGCGGCTCAAAAAACCGGACAGGCCTCCGACTGCCAGCGGAATCAGGACGCAGACGATCAGTTTTTTCCATTGTATTTTCACGGTATCATCTCCTTATCCTTTTTATATGCTGTCAGATCGGCTTTTATTCCGCCGGTTTGTTTGTCGGGTTTACCTCATTTTAACAAAAAATTTAAGAAAAATTTATGGGAAACATTGCATTTGCAGAAAAAATGTGATAGAATACTATTGCATAATATGTAAAATATGGGTATCTGTTATCGGATATCTATAACAAAAAGGCTTAAGAATGATTGCCAATGCGCTTGAGGCGCGCTTTTGCGGTGCTTTTCTGCAACGACCGGTTTTCTTTTCTGGGGAGGGAACGGCCTTGCAAAAAAGTGCGGCAAAACCGTCTTTGACGTTCCGGCTTTCATTTCAAATGAAAATGCCTGAATTTGAAAAGGAGAACATTTTATGAGTAAAATGGCCAGAATTCTTTGTATGCTTCTGGTTGTAAGCATGATGCTGTTTGCATTTTCTGCTTGCAAGAGCGACAAAGGAAATGATTCCGAGAATCCTTCGAATCCCGAAAAGCCTGCCGTAGTGCTCGATCCCGCAACCGCTACCGACGAGGAGATTTACGACGCGGTATTCGGCGAGTTCTATGAAGCCTATCAGGCGGCAAAGGCAGAGAACCTGACTGTTGCCGAGAGATATGCCTTGATGGCAGTCGCTGAGGCGAAGATGCTTGAGGCGGGCGTTATGATGCCCATGCAGGCAAATGGCGGTAACTATGCGATCTCCAAGGTTGCTCCTTACACCATTACCCCTGTTCTGTGGGGAAATGACTCCTACAGATATCACAATGCTCTGATTGCAACCGAGCCGATCAAGACCGAGGACAGAGACGCTCTGAAGGCTCTCTACGCTGAAGTGAAGGGCACAGGTACCTACGAGGAGAAGGCTAAGGCTTACCTCGAGGAGCACGGTTACACCCTGCAACGCACTTATAGCCTTAGCTATAACACTGATCCCCAGACCTATGACGTACATCTTACCTCCAATGCCGCTGACTCCGAGGTTCTCGTAAACACCTACGACGGCCTGATCGAGTACGACTGCGAGAACGTTCTGCAGCCGGCGCTTGCTACCGAGTGGGGCGTTTCCGATGACGGTCTTACCTGGACTTTCAAGCTCCGCGAGGGCGCTAAGTGGGTCACTTCCACCAAGTCTGAACTCGGTGAAGTTACCGCTGACGACTTTGTAGCCGGCTTCCAGCATATGCTGGACGATCCGGAGGGCGGTCTTTCCTGGCTGGTTGACGGCGTTGTTGCGGGCGTTACCGAGTATGTCAACGGCGAGACCGAGGACTTTGCTGACGTCGGCGTCAAGGCTGTTGACGATCACACGGTTGAGTACACTCTGACCGCTCCCTGCAGTTATTTTGATACCATGTTCAGCTACGGCGTGTTCGCTCCGCTGAACAGAGCTTTCTACACCTCTCAGGGCGGCCAGTTCGGTTTCGGCGCTGAGACCGGCGACTACGGTACCAGCAAAGACACCATCGCATACTGCGGTCCGTACATCATCACCTCCGCCGTTGCTGAGAACACCTTCGTGTTCGAAAAGAACGAGGCTTATTGGAATGCCGATAACATCAATATCGACACCATCACCTGGGTTTACAACAGCGGTGATATCGACACGCAGGCTTACAGCGACTTCAAGGACGGCATCACTGACGGTACCGGTCTGAACGCTGCGGCGCTTGAGTTGGCTAAGGAAGACGGTAACTTTGAAGCTTACGGTTACGTTGCATCTACCGACGCTACTTCTTTCCCCGGCTTCTTCAACATTCATCGTACAGCGTTTGCCAACTTTAATGACAATACTCAGCTTGTTTCCACCAAAGATGACGACGCCAAGAAAAGAACCGCATGGGCTATGCTCAACAAGAACTTCCGTCTGGCTCTTTCCACTGCCTTTGACAGAGGCGCTTACATGGAGCAGTCTGTTGGCGCGGATTTGAAGTACACGTCTCTTGTGAACTCCTACACACCCGGTACTTTCGTTGCTCTTCCTGAAGCCGCAACCATCACCATCAACGGCGCGGAAAAGACCTATGCGGAAGGCACCTTCTACGGTCAGATCATGCAGGATCAGATTACGGCTGACGGACTCAGCATGAAGGTCTTTGATCCCGAGCAGGACGGCGGTATCGGTTCCAGCGGAGGATACGACGGCTGGTACAATCCGTCCAGCGCAAAGGAATACCTCGATAAGGCCGTTGCCGAGTTGGCTGATAGCGGCGTCGAGATTTCCGCTGACAACCCGATCTACATCGACTATCCTTTACAGGAAGACGGCGGTGTGCGTACCGCACGTGCGAACGTCGTCAAGAGCTCGATCGAAAAATCCCTCGAGGGCAAGGTTGTAGTCAACCTGGTCGCCACTGAAGATCAGGAGGCTTACTTGAATGCAACATATTGGGGCACGCAGGGTAACCAGATGAACTACGACTTCTCGATCAACTCCGGTTGGGGTCCGGACTACGGTGATCCGTCTACCTACCTCGACACTATGATCAAGGGCGGCGGATATATGCTCAAGACCCTGGGTCTGGATGCATAAGACCGATCGGTTGATTTCACAAATACTGTGACAAGTGCGCGTGAGGAAGATAGTTTTGCTATCTTCCTCATAAGCGTACTTATGGTGGGCAAACATGATTAAGTACTTATTAAAAAGGCTGCTGCACGGTTTGATCTCGGTCGTGATCGTTGTTGCGATCGTTATGTTGCTGGTCTATTCCTTAATGGACAGAAAACTGATTTTTGCCGCAGATCCGCAATTTGCCAAGCAGCAGGCCAACGACGCCGAAGTGTATAAGTACGTAAAGTGGGAAAGTTTCGGCTATCTTGACTATGTACCGTACGCGGATTATCTCACCGAGCTCAAAAATGCAGGCGAGATCGATGACCAGACCAAAAGCGAGGCGGCCAGCATCGGAAGAACTCCGGATGCTGATAATGACCTCACAAAAAAATACGTCGAAAAATTTACCAAAAACTATCAGTCAAAGGGCTATACGGTCGTCCGTCTGGACTTTGACAAACGAACCAAACAAAGAGCAGTGCTCTTTGCCTATAAAGACGTCAACGTTTTCCTCAGATTGGGAAAATATTTTACCTCTCTTTTTGAGGTGGATAATATCCACTATGTAGAAAAAACAACAGGAGAGAAATTAGAGAATACCGGTATTACCTTTACGCTTTATGATCCGGTATACAACAGTGACCCCAATCACAAGGTGTTTGCGCCTGCGATTATGGGGAACGGAACACAGCACAAATATTTGCTTTACTTTGACAACGTGTTCCCATACATTCATCAGAATCTTCTTTCGGTACACCTGGGTCTTTCCTATTCGGTCACCCGTGACACCGATATCTATCATACTATGACCGACCGGCAGGACCCTGACCGTTACGTGATGCAGGTATATCCTGCGGGAGGGCAAGCGGAGCTGACTCCATACAACCTGCATACTGCGGTTTATAAGCAGGGAAGCAGAGATTCGCTCGAACTTTACCAACGTCAGTTTACGGACGATTACACTCTCGTAAGCAATTATAAGAAGAGTTTCTCCAAGATAGGATTTTCCTTTGTGATCGGTTTGATTTCCGTGCTGATCGCCTATTTCTTAGGCATTCCGCTGGGCATTCTGATGGCAAGAAGGAAAAACACCTTTGTGGATAAGCTGGGAACGGTCTACGTCATCTTTATCATTGCCGTACCTTCTCTTGCGTACATCTTCCTGTTCCGTGAGCTGGGCGGTATGGCGGGTCTGCCGAAAACCTTTATGATCCAGCAGGCCACCAAAATGATGTATGTGCTTCCGATTATTTCCTTGGCCATGCCCTCCATCGCAAACCTGATGAAATGGGTTCGCCGATACATGATCGACCAGCAAAACTCCGATTACGTCAAGTTTGCAAGATCGGGAGGTATGTCGGAGGGAGAGATCTTCCGCAAGCACATTCTGAAAAACGCGATCATTCCTATCGTACACGGTATCCCCGGCAGTGTACTGGGCGCTCTGATCGGCGCGATCATTACCGAGAGTATCTATCTGGTGCCCGGTGCGGGTTATCTGCTGACCGAGGCAATCAACAAGTACGATAACGGTGTTATCGTCGGCCTGACTCTGTTCTACGCTCTGCTGTCCGTGCTCTCTCTGATCCTGGGAGATATCCTGATGGCATTCGTTGACCCGAGAATTTCCTTTACGGAAAAAGCGAGGTGATTTTTGATGGAAAACAATCTGATTGATTTATCCGATCTGAACCTGTCGGAGGAGGAGTTGTTTGCTCCCGTTGACAATGCGGGTATCAGTTCCGAGAAGATCACCGCTCCCAGATACTCTTATTGGAAGTCGGTTTTCCGGGTGTTCTTCCGCAATAAGGTGAACATTGTGATCTTAGCCGCGCTGGGCTTGGTCATTGCGTTTACCTACATCTATCCGCTTTTTTCCAATTACGATCTCTTAGAGAACAGCATGAATTCGGCGGCCAAGAATCTCTCGCCGTCTCAGGCGCTGTCCGCCCTTGGCTACAAACTCAAATGGATCTTAGGTACCGGTAAACTGGGACAGTCGGTCTTTGACGCGGTCTGGAACGGGTCGCGAATCTCCATCTCCCTTGCTTTTATCTGTGCCGCCATCAATATGACCGTCGGCGTTGTTATCGGCGCCATCTGGGGCTTCTCCAAAAAGGTCGATCTCTTTATGACCGAGGTCAACAACATCGTGGGGAACGTGCCTTACATTCTGGTCATCGCGGTCATGGTGCGCCTGTTTACTCCGTCTTTCTGGACGCTGGCCTTTGCCATGACCATCACCGGCTGGATTGCCATCGCCTATTTTATCCGGACACAGGTCATTATCATTCGTGATCGGGAGTACAATCTTGCGTCCCGCTGTCTCGGAACTTCCACCGTGCGGATTGCAATGAAAAATATCCTGCCGTTTATGACCTCTGTCATCGTGACACTGCTTGCTACCGAACTTCCGTCCTACATCTCCTACGAGGTGTTCCTATCCTACATCGGAATCGGTATGTCGGAGGCTTCCCTCGGCCGTTTGATTAAGGAGGCAGTCCCCAGCATTGCCGTTCCCGGCTGGCGTTTCCAGTTCTGGAGCCCCACCGCCGTCGCGGCCATCGTCGCGGTAGTGCTGTACGTGGTCGGCCAGAATCTGGGCGATGCTTCCGACCCGCGGACGCATCGATAGGAGGTCAGAATGGAAAACAAAAAAGTATTGCTTTCAATTCAGGACCTGGTGGTGCGCTTCAGCGTGCGCGGCAGAAAACTGACCGCCATTCGCGGCGTATCGCTGGATATCTATGAGAACGAGTCGATCGCCATCGTGGGCGAATCCGGCTCGGGTAAATCAGTGCTGACCAAGACCTTTGCCGGAATGCTGGACGATAACGGTAGCATTGACGAGGGAAAGATCATTTTCAGCGACGAGGAGTTGGCGGACACCAAGGTTTCCCTGTCGGGGATCGCCCGGCCTCTGCTCTCTCACGCCAAGAAAAAACTCAACGAGTATTCCAAGTTAGAACTTGGCGCGGCTACCTATCACAAGATATTGGAACTGCAATCCGAGAAAAAGGCCAAGTTCACGCTGAGTGACGAGGAGGACGAGCGTTTTCAGGAAAGGCTGGCCGAACTTCGGTTTGAACGCACCGAGGCTTTCAACCTCCGTCAAACCATTGACCCCGCCAACGAAAAGGCACGACTGAAAGAGGTCACCGCCAGCATCGCCGGCTACGACGCACAGATCAAGGCCCTTGAAAAGGAAAAGCGGGACAAGATCCGTGCCCACAAACAGGCCGCAGGCAGGGATCACGCTTATCTTACCTCGTACAAGGAACAGATGCGCGCTTTGCGCAAACAATACAACGCTGAGATCGCCGGCAAGGCGGACGAGGCCGTATACGCACGCAACGATGTCCTTGCCAAAGAGATCTATCTTTCGGTAGGAAGATACAGCCTGATCAAACGGCTCAGCCTGATCCGGCAGTTGCTTGCCGCGTTCCGCAAGGCTATGCGGCTGGGCGTGGATTTAGACAACGAGAACGATCGCAATGCGATCTTTGACAGCGTTGTGTTCCGGGTCCGCTATCTGGACCAAACCGAGGAGATCCTGCACGGAACCTGCGTGCTCAATCTTGCAAAGGTCAAGTATTCCAAGGACTGGATGCAGGTGCGCGGCAGTAAGATCGCCACTGTGTTCCAGGACCCCATGACCTCCCTTAACCCGATCATTACCATCGGAAAACAGATCACGTCGATTATTCTCAAGCATCAGAACTGCTCGGAAATCGAGG
The DNA here is from genome assembly GCA_947625805.1 of uncultured Clostridia bacterium. Taxonomy (GTDB): domain Bacteria; phylum Bacillota; class Clostridia; order Oscillospirales; family CAG-272; genus CAKSEI01. The sequence goes on along the minus strand of CANQPT010000015.1, from coordinate 7,215 downwards.
CACGCGCACGTGCGTTGGAACTCATGCGCAAGGTGGGGATTCCCAACGTGGAAAACCGCTTTGACGACTATCCGTTCCAGTATTCCGGCGGTATGCGTCAGCGTATCGTCATCGCGATCGCACTGTCCTGCCAGCCCAAGATCCTGATCTGCGACGAGCCCACCACGGCACTGGATGTGACCATTCAGGCGCAGATCTTAAAGTTGATCAAGGATCTGCAAAAGGAGTTCAATTATACGATCGTCTTTATTACCCATGACCTGGGCGTGGTGGCGAATATCGCCGACCGCGTGGCCGTACTGTATGCGGGACAGATCGTGGAGTTGGGTACGGTGGAGGACGTTTTCTACGACCCTCGCCATCCCTATACATGGGCGTTGCTTTCCTCGCTGCCGCAGCTCGCGGAAAAAAACACAAAACTTTATTCGATCACCGGCACACCTCCGTCCCTCTATAACAAGATCATCGGAGATCCGTTCGCACCCAGAAATCCGTATTGTCTGAAGATCGACACCCTCAAGGAGCCTCCCATGTTCCGGGTCAGCGACACCCACTACGCCAAGACATGGTTACTCGATCCCAGAGCGCCCAAGATGGATCGCCCTGAGATTATCGAGGACATACACGGAAAACTGATTCGTGCGTTCAATATCTGAGGAGGGCAAGGCTGTGAAAAAGAAAATCAAAAAAGAAAAATTCAAGCTGTCCGATACTGCCGCTCACCTGCCCGAACACGGGCCGCTCGACGAGTCCGGCAGAGAGGTACTCTTGTCCCTCCGGAACGTAGACATTACGTTCGGCAAGGGAGATAACGCCGTTCGTGCAGTCAAGAACGCTTCCTTTGATATTTTCAAGGGGGAAACCTTCTCGCTTGTGGGCGAGTCGGGATCGGGCAAGACCACCATCGGCCGCGCGGTCATCAGGGTCATTCCCTGTGCAAACGGCGAGATCTTATACAAGGGCGTGCGCATCACAGGTAAGATTCCGCGCTCCCTCGACCGTGAGGTTATCCGAAATATCCAGATGGTATTCCAGGATCCCGCCGCATCGCTGAACGAGCGCGCGACCGTCGATTACATCGTGTCCGAGGGCTTATATAACTTCCACCTGTTCAAAAACGAGGAGGACAGAGTCCGCAAGGTCGAGCATATGATCGACGAGGTGGGTCTGCTTCCTGAGCATCTGACCCGTTACCCTCACGAGTTCTCGGGCGGTCAGCGTCAGAGAATCGGTTTGGCGCGTGCAATGGTCATGGAGCCTGAGTTGGTGGTGGCCGATGAGCCGATCTCGGCCCTGGACGTGTCCATTCGTGCGCAGGTGCTCAATCTTCTCAACAAGTTCCAACGCGAGCAGGGGCTTACCTATCTGTTCATCGCGCACGACCTGTCGATCGTTCGCTTTATCTCCGACCGGATCGGAGTCATTTATAAGGGGAACATCGTCGAGGTTGCCGAGGCGGAGGAACTCTTTGACTATCCGCTGCATCCGTACACCCGGTCGCTGATCTCGGCCATTCCGATCCCCGATCCAAAACTGGAGAAGAACAAGGTACTCTTCACCTATGATCCCAGTATACACGATTACAGCACCGATGAGCCTGAACTGGTGGATGTGGGACACAACCACTTTGTGTATGGTAACAAAAAGGAGATCGAGGAGTACAAGAAGGTCCGCGAGGCGGGCGTTCCTCTTAAGTCGATCATCATTGCGGACGAAAACGAGCAAACCGAAAAGCGTCCGCAGGCGAATATCCTGCCGGATGACCCCGACATTCTGAAAGCTCCTCTGCACGATACCGGCAATATGTGGTATTCGGTGGCATCTTTCTTCCTGCCGCCCATTGGTCTGATCGCCGGATTTATCTTCCGGAAATTCCGGCATATCCGCAACTATAAGGCCTGCTTAAAGGGCGCGCTGGTGGGACTTGGTACGCTGGGCGCGATCATAGCGCTGTATTTGCTCTTATTGTTGAGTGCATTGATTTAAGGACACGCAGAACAAATGGCACGCGGCGTCCGGTCGGACGATTTCCGCCGGAAAGCCGCTGTCCGCATCTTTATTCGGCGCATCCTTTCCCTTACTTCCCGCGCGAAAGGCGGATGCCATTCGCGCGGGATTGTTTTTGAGGTGACTTATGGGAAAAAACGCAAAGGACAACCGTCCGTTGGTCAAACCGGTCCGGCGCATTGAACTGGATCAAAAGCATTTTCCGCTTCGGATCGTGCTTTTTGTAGTGTTGCTGGTATTCGGCGTTTCGGCTATCGCTTACGCGATCTCCCAGTTGCTTACGGATCGCAGCGGCTGGCAGACCATTGTCGGAAAAACCGAAGACGGCGCCCACTGCGGAGACGAATTTACCCTGCGGTACCAACTTGGGGCGGACGGCGGATCGGCAAACGCCGAATACCGCGCGCTGGCGGAACTGTACGGGCAGGCGACCGCCACGGCCTATCGGGTATTCGCAGAAAATCAGATTTTTGACGGGCTATACAACGTCGCCTATCTGAACGCGAATCCGGGTCAGACGGTCGAGGTGGACGAGGTGCTGTATGACGCGCTTAAGCTATGCGAACAAGCAGACACCCGTCAGCTTTTCCTTGCGCCCATCTATGAGTATTACGCCAATCTTTTTTCCTGCACGGAAGATGAGCAGACCGTGGACTATGACCCCGCTGTCAACTCCGAACTTGCCGACCTGTTTGCCGAAATTTTAGAGTATACAAACGATCCGGATTCCATCTCCATTCAACTGCTGTCGGATCACCGTGTTTGTTTGCGTATTTCGGAGGAGTATCTCGCCTTTGCCGGGACGCATGATATTTATACCTTTGTCAGTTTTCACTGGATGAAGAACGCTTTTATCGCCGATTATCTGGCGGATACGCTGTGTGCGGCGGGCTATACGCACGGTATGCTTGCAAGTTATGACGGATTCTCCCGCAATCTGGACGATCGGGGCACCTCTTACGCGGTCAACCTTTTTGAGCAAGTGGACGGCACGCTCTATCAAGCGGGGACCATGCCGTATTGCGATCGGCTTTCCCTTGTGTTGCTGCGCACTTTCCCGATCAATCAAGCGGATAACGATCATTATTATATGACTCAAGCGGGTGAGATTCGCTTTCCCTATATAGACGCCGCAGACGGGCGCTGTCGGGCGGCCGAAAGCAATCTTCTCTGTTACTCGTCGGACAAGGGATGTGCAGAAATTCTTTTGCGCATGATCCCGGTCTATATTGCGGACACGCTGGATCTTGCATCACTTTCGGGCACGGATATCGGAGCGATCTTTTGCAAAAACGGAGTTATCTTCCACACCGAGCAGGATCCGGGCCTTGTCGACCTGTCGGACGGGTATACTACCCGCCGGATCGCTATGGAATAACACAAAGCCCGACCGCACGGTCGGGCTTTGTGTTATAGTTTGATTCGCTTTTCTTCCCATGGCATATCCCGGCGGAAGTTGGGAACTTCCATGGTTTTGCCCTGATTGGTGATGGAAAGTTGGGATAGCAACGCCACGGAGGTCCACTCTGCCGCCTTGTAGACGTTGAGTTCGGGCTGTACGCCGGTTTTGATGGCCTCGATAAAGTCGGCGACAATATAGTAATCTCCGCCGCCGTGCCCTGCGTTGTCCCCTTCACCACTGCGGTAGCGCTCGGGCAGAAGATGGTTGAAGTCGGAGAGCGGCCTCCAGTTTTGGAAGCCTGTGGGGTCCTCGTCGGTTGCGATGGCGATCTTGGCCACATCGCCAAGGCCGCGCGGCGCTTCATAACAGCCCTTGGTCCCTTGGATCTGATAGTAGGTCATGTTGTGCGGACGGGGAGAAATGGTATCCACCCGAATTTTAACCAACTTTCCGCTTTCCAGCTGACAGAGGGTCTGGGTCAGGTCGTCGTTGCGCAGACCGTATGGGTTGTGGTTGCCGGGGCCGAAACTGGTGACGGACACGATGCGGTCGTCGTCAAAGCACTGCATGACCGGGCCTAAGCTGTGGGTGGGATAGAATGACCCGCGGGTGCCCATCTGCCAGTAGGTGCGCCAGCCGGTCTTGCCCTTCCATAGCCGGAGGTCGGTGCAGTCGTGAATGTACTCTCCCTCGCCGTAGTAGATTTCGCCGAAATAGCCCTGCTTGACCATTTGTCGTACCAATTGCAACTCGGGCATATAGCAGTAGTTCTCGGCGTACATATAGATCTTGCCGGATTTCTCGACGTTTTCGATCAGCCACCAGAGTTCGTCCATGCTGACCGCCGCCGTAACCTCGCACATGACGTGCTTGCCTGCCTGCAGGGCGAGGATCGCCTGGGGCACATGGCACTGCATGGGGGTGGAGATGACCACAGCGTCGATGTCCGCCTGCTCCAGCATATCCTCATAAATGCGGTAGCACTGGCTGTCGGTAAGCCCGATCTTCTCTTTTGCCCGGTCAAGTCCCTCTTGGTCGAGGTCGCACATTGCGGTGATCTGTGCCTCGCCGGGCATGGCGCTTATGGCGTCGACTACCGAAAAGCCGCGCACGCCGACGATTCCTATTTTGATCATGATACTTCTCCTTTTCGGAAAATATGGTACTTTATTATACTATAAAATCATGCTTTTTTCAATCATTTTTGAAAAAAACATGGTTTTTCTTAAGTTGACAAAGGAATGGCAATATGCTATACTGAAATCGCACGATCGTGCAAAAAAAGAAACGAGGATATAAAAATGAAACCAAAAAAGACCACGTGGATTGCTCTGCTTGCCTGTCTTGCCCTCCTGTTACTCTCCTGCGGCCGGGCCGCTGACGGCAACCGGGGAGAAAGTCAGCCGACCGAATCGACCCCTGAAACACAAAAAACAGAGCCACAAACACAGCCGACCGATCCGGAGCCGGAGGAAGAACTACTGTCGGATGAAGAATTGCGCACAGTCGCACAAGAGTTGACCGAAAGACGGTTGTACATCATAAGGGATCTCTTTTTCCACTGCCCGGAACACACGGAAATGGCGGAAGACGCCGGGTTGAATTACATGGAAAAATGTGAGATTATTGACTCTGAATATCAAAGCATAGACGACGTGCGGGCGGTGGTGGAATCCGTGTTTACCGCGTCCAAGGCCGCCGAGCATTATCGCCTGGTGGAAGATGCGGAAGGCGGGCCGGAATATCAAAATTACCACGATGACGGTGACAATCCGCGTGTGTACGCTATGTATAAAGAAAGCGACGGAAAATTATACTATTACGTCACGGCGTCCGATATGCTTTCGACCCAAACATACGATTATGACAGCATTGAGGTACTTTCCCGCACGGCGGACGAGGTTGCCTTTACGATTGATGAAATTATAACCGGACCGGACGATGTGTCCGATATCGACCCGATCAGGATCACCATCACAAAAGCAAACGGCGTCTGGCTGATCGATTCCTTTGAAAGAGCAGACCCAACGGGTTTTAGCTCGGTCTGCCATTATCCTCGCAATACAGGAGTTCCGGCGTAAAATAAAACCGTGGGAAGGCGGATTTTACAGCGTTTTGTTCATGCTTCCCATTTGATAACCGCCCAGGTCGAGGGTGACGTAAAGAAAGCCCAACGTTCGGAAATATGTGTTTAATTCTTCCGCATGGGCGATGATCTTCGGAATTTCGTCCGGCAGCACCTCGATGCGCGCCAGTTTGTCGTGAATGCGTACCCGCACCTGCCGAAAACCCAAGTCCAGCAGTCGCTGTTCGGCACGGTCGACCATGGATAGTTTTTGCTTGGTGATGGTCTCTCCATACACAAAGCGGGAGGACAGGCAGGCAAAGGACTGTTTGTCCCAGGTGGGCAGTCCCAGTTCTTTCGAGAGGGCGCGGATCTCGTCTTTGTTCAGTCCCGCCTCGCGCAGCGGGCTTTTGACGCCCAGTTCTGCCACAGCGATCAGTCCCGGGCGATAATCGCCGTTGTCATCGGTATTGGAACCCTCTGCCACGTGGGCGATCCCGCGGTCTTTTGCAATGCCAAGGATCTTGGTAAACAACTCCCGCTTGCAGAGATAGCAGCGGTTTTTGGGATTTTCAGCAAAACCGTCAATCGACAGTTCTTCTGAGTCCACGATCATATGCCCGATCCCCTCTGCACGGCAAAATTCGATCGCCTCGTTTAATTCCCGCGCCGGGAAGGAGCAGGAGCGTGCGGTTACCGCGATCGCCCGCTCACCCAGCGTATCGTGGGCGACTTTAAGCAAAAAGGTAGAGTCCACTCCCGAGGAAAAGGCGACGGCTACACTGCCAAGTCCTTTCAGATATTCTTCTAAGTGCTGTTTTTTCTCATGTGCGGTACGCATTATTTCTCCCGTTTTTCAACCAATTCCCGCGCCTGCTCGATGCTGATGCCTTTTTCGATCGCAATGCGGGCAAGGTCCTCGTATTCATACTTGATGCGCTCCACCCCGTAGCCGGATGACCGCTTGCACCGCACGTCTCCGTACGGGGTGTGCAGGGTCTCGATGCTGCGCTCTAACACATAACGGCGGTTGACTGCCTCCCGCACGCCGATGGTGGTGGTGTGCAAAAAGAGCAGACGGAGCATCTGTTCCTTGTCCTGCGGTCGGCACATGACCCGGATCAATGTGCCCGGGCGGGATTTTTTCATGCCGATCGGCAGGGTATATACTTCCTTTGCGCCGCCTTCAAACAACCGTTCGGCGGCAAAGGCGATGGCTTCTGCGGTCATATCGTCCACGTTACAGGATAATTCCAGTACCACGTCAGCCTGACCCTGTGTTTCGCCGAGAAAGGCGCGTACGCAGTTGGCCTGCGGGAAATCCTTTTTGCCCATGCCGTAGCCGATCGCTTCGGTCTGCATGACCGGCATATCTCCGAATCGGGTGACAAAATGCCGCAAAAGGGCGGCTCCGGTCGGCGTGCAAAGTTCACTTTGGATCGCTCCGCCGTAGATTGGTATTCCTTGCAGAATATGGGCTGTGGCGGGGGCCGGTACCGGCAGAATGCCGTGTGCGCAGTGCACGTGACCTGCGCCTACGTGCACGGGAGATGCGATCACCTGCTCAGGCGCAAGTTTGTCCATTAACAGACAGACTGCGGTGACGTCCGCTATCGCGTCCATGGTGCCGACCTCGTGAAAATGGATCTGCTCGACCGGTATGCCGTGCGCCTTGCTTTCCGCATGGGCGATCAATCCGTAAACCGCCAGCACATCCGCGCGCACCTTGTCGGAAAGGGAC